>CAZOWJ010000049.1:0-26947 GCA_964583415.1 uncultured Desulfocapsaceae bacterium | reverse complement strand
TGTCAAGTTGAAATAATCGGTTGAGAGTGGATGCATGAAGTTTTCCATCAAAAGAAATTGCCAGATTCGGATCCTTATAGATGCCACCAAGGGTTGCCTGGGAGTTGTGATCCTTGATACTTAGTTTTTTAATGATCACTTCATTTGCATCCATTGTCACATCGGCGAACACCTTCAGATCCTGGTGAAGATGGAGTGCTGCTGTTAGTTTACGTCCCGAATGATTGGAGTAGGTGAGTTCTGATCGTGCCAGTGAAAATGGTCGAATCTTCAGCCATGAAGGTGTGTTGAAGTTTTTTGAAAACCAATCAGCAGTTTTTGCTCCCACCTTACCGTCAAATACCAGTTGGACATCCCCATCAATACCTTTCATATACTGCTTCTGGGTGCCGGACATTGTCAGCAGCGTGTCGAGCATGCTCAATTGGTTTGCAGAATATTTAATGGATTTGGGGTCAAGGCTAAAGTTCAGGGAGTCTATTTTCAGCGGTCCGGGATCTTTGGGTAAATTTTTAATGATCAGATCTTCCAGTTCGCCTGCAATGTTGAAATGCCACTGGCGAAAGTCCTTCAATGGCCCTCCCATTGTTACCTGGGACAGCTTAAGAATGCTCTTGCCTCCTCCATAATAGTTGGTAATTTCAGGTTTCTTCAGCTCTCGTGCAATCCATGGTAGGAGCTCGGGCAGGAGTATATGGGACGATCCAGAGGTAATCTCAAAATTCTTGTTTTCCCCAAGATCAAGATTCCCAGAAAATGTGGCAAAAGATGACGAACCTGCCGATCCATTGAGTTGCCTCCACGTTATCTGAGTCCCGTCATAGGCAACCTCGCCGCTGTCAATATGCAGAGGAACGGGAAATTGCTTGTAACGTGCAGCAAGCTGGAGATCACTGGCCGATACCTTTACTTTTAATTGGTCGGTGGAACCCGTGAGCGATAAGGCTGCCGTGGCACTTCCTTTGAGATCTTCGATTTTCTTGAGTTCATCGTTTAACGTTTGATCTTTTATAACATTATCCAGAATTGCAGGGATATCTGCCACATCAATAGTTAAATCAGCCGATATATCGAGTGGCAAGGGGTCTTTGCTCAGGTCAATTTTTAGTAGCCCTTCTTTCACGGTTGACTTCTGCCACTGTGCCAGAACACGCTTCCCTGTCAAAACTCCTTTCGAAATGCCGACATCGCCAGATACACCGGTTAAGGCCATACTGGTCCCAGGCACATCAATTGTTCCGTTTGCAAGACTGGCCTGCAGAATAAGGTTATCGAGATCTGCCAGACCACCGGGCGTATCGGCCTGGCCGGATAGAGTTACTAGTGGGATCGAACCATCTTTAACTATTTCGAAGATGGTTTGAGTAATATTGTTTGATCCAGCCAGGGCAAGGGACACCGAGCGGGTCGAATTGATATCGATATTTCGGCCTTTCAGCTGCACGTTCAATTTCGGGGATTGGCCTGACACACCCATACTTCCTGAAACCTGCATTGCTGGATGGCCAAGCTTGAGATCAGATAAAGTAACGGTCGTGGAAGTCGGATTGATATTGATACCAGCAGCGATTGATTGGACCTCGATCTCAATAGTCCGTTTTGTCTGTTCCAGGTGAACATTTGGTGCAGAACCTTTGAGAGTAACGTCAATATTCTGGTTATCCTGAAAGATTATATCAACACCAATATCAGCATCCCCGTCTAAAACCTTCAACGAAGCGTCTGGTAAAAACCCATTATAGAGAGCTCCAAGCTTGAGCTTGCTTAGCTCAATATGAGCATTGCCGTTAGGCTGGCCTGTATGAATCGAACCGGTTACCGAGAGGTTATCAAACATATTTGATGAAGATGTTATTTTGAGCGTAAGCGTTTCCGATCTATTTTGTATTACAGCGTCAATGCTTTCAAGTTTTGCGGTGGTTGTTTGATTATAGATGAGCGTAACAGTGCCGTGAGAAATTGTGGCATCATCGACAGAAAAAAACAGTTTTGGCAATCTGGACAATGATTTCAACAGATTTGGTATCATCTGGTTGAGTTCAACAGGTTTCGATTTTTTTCGGGTGTCAGCCGGTGATTCTGTTATCCAGACCGTTGCCTTGGGTCGGTTGATCGTTGTTTTCTTGAGAATCAGGCGTCCGGTAAAAAGTTTCATCAAGTCGGGATATACTTCAATCGTATCCACTGAAGCTGACAATGTGTTTGGGATATCTATCTGAGGATTGACCAGAACAATATGAGGTGATGGCAAAAGAGAGAGGGTTGTCTTACTATAACGGAACTCACCGCTGATCCGGCGTGAGACCTCACTGGAGATTTTGTTTTTCAGTCTCGTGTTGTCAAGAAACCAGGGACTTACGAGAACCGCAGCAGACAGGATAATCAGCAGAGAGCATATACCTGCCAGAAGTCCGATCGTTAGTTTTTTTACGCTATTCATGAAAAGGGGTTACCTGAATTTATGTGTGGTCTCCAAGAACTATACACCTCTTCCACTGTTGGCTCTCCAAGGGATGGTTTGTAACAAGATTGCAGTACAGGTTTATCTGAAGGGCGCTGATTTCGATACCATCTTCGAACTATCAATTCGAAATGACATCAGAAAGCAAACAAAAAATGGAGAGTTACCGTAAATAAATCGCCTTGTGCATAGATAGCTCCTTTAATCAGACAGGTTGGGCAGAGGCATGATTCAGGGCCTGATTCCTCTTACGGATAATGGACTCTGAATCAATTACTGCAGCCTTCATTCTGCCCTCTACCTGGCTTGCACTACCGACCCTATTCACCAACAAGAATCGTTATTCGCTTGCTTTGTTGTTCCGCATTGCTGTTTCCAGTTTCATGGGATCAATGGCTGATGGTGAGAGGATGAGGTACCTGTAATAATCCTGAAAGCGTAATACTCTTATCCAAGTGGGTTGGTGAGCACATTCATCAAAAATAAGTTCATTTGCCTAAAAAGCAATAACATGTGTGTTAGGTTCCTTGCATCTTGCCTAGGAAGGTTAGGTCTTATTAGCTCAAAATCAGGCTATATTATTGTGCATTCCCATAGGTGCTCTTTTTCCGAAAATCATAAAAGCAAAGAAATTTGGAGATTCTTTCATTTCTCCTCTATCGCCTCATATATGGGTGAACTGTGGGTGAATTTTTAAGGGATTATGCAGGGATAAATCGGCTAAAATGAGAAAAATCAGGGAAAGAGATTGTGGCAAAATTTGCTGTTATTGAGAAAAGTTAAGATCAGGCAGCATCGGGATAGCGTACCTCGTGGAATTCATAACCCATAGGTGGGGGCCCCTTCCCCGCTGGCATGGCAGGCCGACCCAGAAACCAAGCATCGCCAGAAATTCTGCAGGGAGACCAAGGTAATCCTTGATGAAGAATGTTCCGACGATGCCGGTTAAGCCAGACATTCCTGCCGTCATATAAACCATCAATGGTGGAAGGCAGGAGAGACGCATCTGCCGGCGGGCGCCACCGGTGAGAGTCATGCGCCCGCCAGCCTGGGGATTTATCCCTGTTGTTCCAGGGGTACGTAGAATTTGCCGTTTTGCCGCTGTACGAGCAGCAGGAGGTGGTCTTTGTCATCGGCCTGATTGATCTTCTCCTTCACCTCATCAACGGAAGCGACTGCTTTCCGATTTACCTCGATGATGACGTCACCCTTACGAATACCGGCTTCGGCGGCCGCACTGTCGGGTTCGACTCCGACCACGGCTACGCCCTGGTCAGCCTGGAAGCCAAGCTGTTCTTCGACCTGAGGATTCAGTTCGTGCAATTGAAGTCCCCATCTTCCCTTACCGGGTTCTTCTGATTTGCCGATATGAGGTCCGTTGGAGGTGAGTTTTGTGACAGTAACGCTCAGCTGCTTCTCTTTGCCGTCACGAAGAACGGTGACCTCTACTTCCTTACCAACAGGGGTAGCAGCTACTTTAACCGGCAGGTCGTGGCTTTCTTTTATGGTTTTGCCGTCAAAGTCTATGATGATATCGCCATGCTCGATGCCGCTTTTCTCGGCTGGACTCCCGGAGACAACATCGGCCACCAGGGCGCCTTCAGCCTCTTCAATGTGCATTGCTTCTGCCAGATCTGCGGTGATATCCTGGATATTGACACCGAGATAGCCGCGGGTGATTTCTCCATTGCTTACCAGTTGAGGGATCAGCGGTTTTGCCGTGTGAATCGGAATGGCAAAACCGATGCCCTGGCCCTGCGGAATGATGGCGGTATTGATTCCGACAACCTCACCGTTCATGTTGAACAGAGGGCCACCCGAATTGCCGGGATTAATTGATGCGTCCGTCTGGATGAAGTCGTCATACGGTCCGGCACCGATGACACGCCCCTTGGCGCTGACAATTCCTGAGGTGACTGTGTGATTCAGCCCAAACGGGTTACCGATGGCAACGACCCAGTCGCCTACCCTGAGCTGCTCGGAATCACCAAGGGTGGCGGACGGCAGATCATGATCAGCATTGATCTTCAAAACGGCGAGATCGGTCTTCGGGTCAGTACCGATTACCGTTGCCGTATATTCCTGCTCGTTGGACAGGGTGATGGTTACCTCCTTGGCCCCTTCAACAACATGATTGTTGGAGAGCACATAGCCGTCCTTGCTTATAATAACACCGGAACCGGCTCCCTGAGTACGATGGCTTCTGGGCATCTGCTCTCTGCCATCGAAAAATCGTCCGAAAAAATCGCCATAGGGATTGCCCTGCATGTTTGGTCCCTGGAAACCGGCCTGTTCAATTTTGGTTACCTTGACATTGACTACCGTCGGGCTCAGTTTGTCTGCCAGTTCGGCAAATGAGCCGGGCATGCTGATCGGCGCCGTGGTTGTCACGTGGGGGCCATCGGTGATATTTGCTGCAATCGAGTGGTGTGTCCCGTAAAATCCTGAAGCGACCAGGAATCCAGCCGCCAGAAATGGCAGCCCTGCCGCCAGCAGTTTTTTTGTCCTTGATTTCCCGGGGTGTCCGGTTTTTATCTGTTTGTTTGCTTGATTATCCATGTTCAATCTCCTTTTGTTGGTTTAATCGTTCAGTCCTGTCATGAGAAACCAATTTGTTCCCATGAATGAGATAATAGGACGTGAAGATTAAAAGAAGATTAACTGAATATGATAAGTGTGAAAGAATTGAAAAAAATATCTTGAGGGCCTATGCCGGGGCAGTCGGAAGGTAAACCGAGAAGGTGCTTCCCCGGTTGGGAATACTTGCGACATCAATTCTGCCGCCGTGCGCTTCGGCGATGGACAGGGCGATACTGAGGCCAAGTCCGACACCTCTGCCGTCGCTGCTGCGGGCCTCGGAGGCACGGTGAAAGCGGTTGAAGATCTTTTTCTGTTCGTCAGTCGCCAGGCCGATACCACTATCGGTGACCTCAAGTATCGCCCAGGATTCGCTGGCTTTCAGTGTCAACATCACACTACCGCCTTCAGGTGTATATTTAATGGCGTTGTCAACTAGATTCAGTACCAGCCGCCTCAAATGCTCAGGGTCTCCCCAAACGGTAACAGCACTCACATCGCCTGAATGAAGATTGATAGACCTTTGTGTTGCAATGGTGTTCATCTGGCTACAGGCATCATCGGCGAGAGCCTTCAGCTCAACATCCTGCAGGTCAAGCCGCAGGACACCGGCATCGGCTCGGGCCAGCAGAAGCAGCCCGGAGACGAGATGGTTGATCCTGTCGATTTCCTCAAGCCCGCTCAAAAGAACGGACTGGTATTCTTCCGGACTTCTTGGCTGGAGAAGGGCGACTTCCATCTCACCTCTCAGGATTGTCAGTGGTGTTTGCAGCTCATGGGAGGCATCGGCACTGAATTGGCGCATCTGGTGAATGGCCTCATCGAGCCGGCCGAGCATGTCGTTGAGTGTCCGTGCCAGCCGGTCCAGTTCATCACCATTACCACTTTCCTGCAAGCGCTTGCTTAAATGCTCACCGCTGATACGCTGGGCTGCCTGGGTCATTTTATCCACCGGGCGCAGCGCACGCCGTGCCAGCAGCCAGCCACCGCCGCCGGCAAACAGCACCCCCACGGGAAAGACTGCCGCCATGATCAGCAGAAATCGTCGCCGTGTCTTGTACATGTTGTCAAGCGACATGCCAATCCGCACCAGGTCTGTGACGCGACCCGACTGAATAACCGGAACGGTGAGCACCCTGATCGGGTAAAGCTCGTCGCCCTTGACCGTCTCATAGGTGGAGAGCCCCCGGGCCGCGGCCTGCTTGGCCTCAGTACTCAATGGAATTGACAACGAATTGTTTCTGTTTTTCTGCTGTTTCTTCAGTTGTCCCCCCGGGTCAAACAGCTCTATCTGGCGATCAAGAGGAGAAAACCCGAAAAAACGACGAAAGAGTTCATCTACCTCGGTTGGAACGAACATATTACCCTCTATCCGGGCCTTGTCCGCCATCACGCCGGCGACACCGTTCAGCGCGTAATCCACATCCCGTGAAAGGCTGTAGGCCAGAAGCCCATAGGTTATGCCCCCGAGCGCAAGAAAGGTCAGTGTGAAAAGGCTGATATACCAGACGGTCAGTTTTGAACCGATCGATCGTATGCGCATGGCTTATTCTACCTTGAGGACGTAACCGACCCCCCTGACCGTGTGAATCAGTTTAGGTTGGCGTTTATCATCTATCTTTTTTCTCAGATAGTTGACGTAGACATCGATGACATTGGTCTCTGTATCAAAACCATAATCCCAGACATGCTCGGCTATCATTGTCCTGGTGAGGACCCTCCCCTGGTTGCGCATGAAATATTCAAGCAGACTAAACTCCTTGGCGGTGAGTTCGATTTTTTCCTCGCTGCGATAGACCAGTCGGGTGGCCGGATCAAGGGTGAGGTCAGCAAACTTGAGAATGGGTGGCCCTGTCTTGGAGGGTCGCCTGAGCAGGGCCCGGACCCGCGCCAGGAGTTCCTGGAAGGAAAAGGGTTTCGGCAGGTAGTCATCGGCACCGGTGTCAAGTCCGATGACCCTGTCCTCGATGGTGGCGCGAACGGTGAGCAGCAGTACCGGGATCGTTATCTTTTTCCTGCGCAGTTCCCTCAAAATCCCGAGGCCGTCTAGTCTCGGAAGGTTGATGTCCAGGATGATCAGATCGTGAATCCCGTCAAGCCCCATGAGCAAGCCGGTTTCCCCATCAGCCGCTTGATCGACGGCGTAGCCTTGCTCTTCAAGGCCCTTTTTGATGAAGCTGGCAACCTTTTTTTCGTCTTCTACCAGAAGTAGTCGCATCGTTGCACCGGCGGTTAATGGGATGAGCTGAGAAAAAAATATCAATCATTGCTTCAATTGAATTTTCCCTATCTGGGTTTCTTAAATAGTGGTTGTTGCAAAGTACCGGATAATGTTAGTCCCAGGCAAACTCAAATTCACAGTACCGGCCCGAGCATGGCAATGGTGTTGTTCCAGAGCCTGCGCCGCCAGGTCCAGCCGACAACCATTTCCGAAGAAATAGGATCAGACTTTGCTATATAGCTTTTCTGCCTGTCAATTATTGTGGAAGTAAGTGACTTGTCATAAAACAGGATATTGTTCTCGTAGTTGAGCTCGAAACTGCGACGATCCATGTTTGCGGAACCTATCAACGTAACTTCACCGTCAATTGTTAGCGATTTGGTATGCAGCAGCCCCCCCACGTACTCGTATACATGAACTCCTGCAGCAAGGAGATCCTCATAATAGCTGCGACTGGCAGCACCAACAATCCAGGAATCATTTCGTGCCGGAAAGATGATGGTCGTATCGACACCCCGCCTCGCGCAGGCGCAGAGGGCTGCCTGCATCGGTTCAACAGGAACGTAATATGGTGTTGAAATAATCAGTTTTCTGCGTGCAGTGTATATGAGTGTCTCAAATATTTCAGGCATGGCAGAATGTCGAGCTGTTGGACCGGTACCAATGACCTGTGCGGGAAAACCCGGGCCCACCTCACCAAAAGGTTCCGACAATACCTGGTTGATATTCTCTCCGGTATCGGCTTCCCAGTCGCTGGCGAAAATTAGTTGATTGTGACGAACTATTGGGCCCTCAAATCGCAGCAGTATGTCCACCCATGGAGCATATTTCGGCTTAAGTCGAAATTCAGGATCAGCACAATTTTGACTTCCGCAATAGGTGATGTGATTATCTATAACCACAATCTTCCGATGATTGCGCAGGTCGATTCGACCCTTTAAAGACCGCAGCAGGGGGTTGCCAATCTGCAGTGCTCTTCCAAGGTGCACACCTGCTGATTTCATCTCCTCCCAGACCTTTGAGCGGATCATCTCTCGGGATCCAAGGTCATCCGCCATAGCCCGGCAGGTAACACCTCGAGCCACAGCTCGTTTAAGAGCTTCAGCGACCTTCAAACCATTATTATCAGTCAGCCATATATAGAACAGAAGATGGACATGATCCTTCGCTTCATCAATGTCTGCGACAATTGAATCAATACCGCTATTGGAATCTTCCATCAGGGCTGCCCGATTACCTCGCACAGGATCGAAGCCATTGACCGTTTTACCTGCCTCGAACAGGTGGACATAACGATCAGGAATTTCATCATGTATCTCAACGGTATCGGCCCCTTCAAGTCTTTTAATATCAGGTAATTGCGAGATAACCTTTTCCAGCCGGACAGCACGTTTACGGCCAATACTTGTTTCACCCAGCAAAATATATAAGAGTATACCCAGGAATGGAACGGCAAGAATAACCACAATCCAGGCAATGCGGGAGGCGGCCACTCGGTGCGGTCGCAGAAGAACCCTGACAATGAGGCCGATCTGTATCAGAATATGTACCCCAGATACCAAAGCCGCTGAAAGTATTTTCTCAGTCATGGTTTAATCTCCATTAATAAATGAATGATTCATTGACAATAACCAGCTTTCTGCCGCAGCTAGTAATAGCATACCATTTTGGATATCGTCAACCTGTCGCGCAATCGGGTTTGCGCGACAGGTCACACTCACGATAACGTTCTTAATTTTTTATTTCCAATCCTAATAACCGTAACCAGAGCGAACCATCTTTTTCGGCAGAAATCCAGCAAAAATCGGCCCTTTGAAAGATTGATCGATCCATGATAAGGATAGTGTATTTTTGACACATGCCTGTCCTGAGATAGAAAATAGCAGAATGAAAAGGAAATGGCTAAATCGATTAACTATGCCAGGGATACCTTTGGTGGAGAGATGCAAGATCCAACCAGGGGCTTAAAATTACTCCCTGAAGATGTTAAATCTCACTGTATTCCTACAGATGATGAAATTAACACTGTTTTATCTATCTGTAATTACCAACAAAAACTATTGGTTAGCTTTGTTTAAAAACTGGTTGTAGGTTTGGCGAAGCAATAAATCTTGACTATAAAGATGTACACAGTAAATTTGTGACCCTTTATATACGCAAGAGTAAAAACTCTCAGTGAACCCCTAGGCATTTAACGAGACCGGACCTATTATAAGATGGTGAAGGCAAAGTCTTCAAAAAACACAGTACTTATCCTAGGTTTTTAGAGAAGAAGGCAAAAGAGCTTGATTGAGCAGCCTCATTGGAATTGGTACAGCCTCAGAAGAAGGCGAGCGAGTATTTGGGCGTTGTAAAAATGTAAATCGTAACGAAATCGTAGCGAGGAATGAGAGAAAATCAAAAAAGAGGTTACAGTAAAGTACTGTAACCCCTTGATTTTATTGATGGTGCCGAAGAGAAGACTCGAACTTCCACGGGGAAAACCCCACTAGACCCTGAACCTAGCGCGTCTACCAATTCCGCCACTTCGGCAAGTGTGTGGTGAATATGATTTCTGTACCTCGTTTTGTCAAGACTTTCTTGACAATGAGTGAAAAAATAAGTGCCGTTTGTGAGAGAAATGAAAATATTCAGAAACCTCGATGAGATTACAGAGCCATTTGAGAACTCCTGTGTAACCATCGGCAACTTCGATGGCGTTCATCTCGGTCATCAGCTGCTGTTTGCGGAAGTTGTCCAGCGCGGTAGAAAAAATAATGGCTGCAGTATCGTCGTTACCTTCGATCCTCACCCCTTAAGAATACTTCGCCCCGGTGGAATCAAGCTGATTTCAACAATTGAGCAGAAAATCGAACAGATTGATAAAGCCGGTATTGATATCCTGATCATCATCCCCTTTGATCTTGCGTTTGCGGCAACAACCGCAAGCCACTTTGTGCACAGGATCCTGCTTGAAAAAATTGGTATGACCGAGCTGGTGGTTGGTTATGACTACGCCTTTGGTAAGGGGAGAAGCGGTGATACCACTTTTTTGAAGGAACAGGGCAGGAAAAAGGGTTTTCCGGTAACGGTGGTGGATGCTCATTACCAGGATGACAATCTGGTCAGTTCCACCAGGATCAGGGAGCTGGTTCACGAGGGTCGCATGATGGATGCCAGAGAACTCCTGGGCCGGCCATACCAGATCAGGGGAGTTGTCCAGATCGGTAAAAGGCGGGGCGGAAAGGAGATTGGTTACCCGACGGCCAATCTGCAGGTGAATGAAAATGACCTTGTACCACGAATCGGCGTTTATGTTACCCAGGTAATCTGCGAAGGGAAGTGTTATGGCGGTGTCCTGAATATTGGTTACAACCCGACATTCAGTGAGAACAGGCTGGTAGCGGAGACGCATATATTTGATTTCAATAAAGATATTTACGGTAAACCGATAAAGCTGAACCTGCTGAAATTCATCAGGGACGAAAAAAAATATTCAGGGATCCCCGAACTGGCCGAGCAGATAAGCCGTGATGTGATTGAAGCAAAAAGGATTCTTGGTAATAGTGGGAAGGAGTTGACCGTTACCGGCAATGCCGAGTCTGAGTTGTCATCTTAATAACTGCAGATGGTGAGCATGTATCTTTTCTGCTTGAAAGTGAATGCTAGGTGTCTATATTGTATGCCGCACGGTCAGAGGCCAGACTGGTAATAATATAGCAAAACCCGGTCTTCAAGCCGCCTGGATACAGTGAAAGAGAAAATGTAACTGAACAGCAAATGTTTTGTTGCCGGTACCATTATAATTAAGGAGTAAGAATATGGCAGAGCAGTTAGCAGAAGATCTCCCGACGGTCATCGCCGAAATGGAAAAAAAGTGTGCTGAGCACCCGGATAATGTGATGGCTCGTCACCATCTTGGCCTAGTCTACATGAAAGCAGGCCGTATTGATGATGCGATAGAATCGCTGGGAAAAGCAATAACACTTGATCCTCAGTCTGCCGAAAGCATGATCAATCTTGGTGCGATATACTTTGGCAAGGGCGATCTGCCAAGGGCAATGGAGCTAAACACCAGAGCCATTTCTGTAAATACCAAGGCTGCTCAGGCGCATGCTAATCTCGGCTTGATCTGCCAGCAGCAAAATGAGATTGAAAAAGCGATTGAGCATTATGAGAAGGCCATCAGGATAGATGACACACTTGCCACCGTCTGGATGAATCTCACTTCTGTTCTGACCATGAAAGGAGATGACAAGCGAGCTCTCGAGGCTGCCCGGAAGGGGCTGGAGCATGACAGCGAGTCTGCACTGGCCCACAATAATCTTGCGGTTGCCCTCTACTTCAGTGAGCAGTTCAGCGAAGCAAAGAAGTATATGGATAAAGCTCGGGAACTGGGTTATTCGGTAGACCCGAACTTTATCGCCAGTCTTGAAGAAAAAATTGGCTGAACAGCTTCTTCCGCTGCGGGAGAGAATGTGTAGAAGTATATGAAGAAGAAAACGATGATTAAGCGTCCCTGGTGTCCGTTCTGCGGGCAGAAGGTCGAGCGCGCGATTGATCTGCCGAACAGGAAGATGGGAGAATTCTGTGTTGGCAGATGTTCCTGCGGGGCGGTTTACTCCTGTGATCCCACTGGACACAATGTCGGTTCGGCCATGGTTGAAACACTGGTCCATGCCTGCGGGGATAACTGGGACCTGGCCTGGGAACTAATGCCTGAGGATGATTATCTGACCGGGCGGATGGAGAATTATGATGAGGAAACGCACCAGGTGACCGATCTCAGGCATGTCGACGGGCGTGCTGTGCGCGGGGTTCTCTATTTTGTTCGGCTGCATACCGAGATATCTGATCTTGCCAGAAGAATGCAGCAGAAAAAAGAACAGCAGACAGGGCAGGCCGAGGATTCCAGCGGTTACGCACCTCCTCCTGTGGAGCCGGAGCCGGGCAAAGACCACAAGAGAGGCCGATCCAACAAACGACTGGTAAAGCAGCTCGCCGAAGAGCAGGATGAGAACAGTCTTGTCGCCCTCTGCCTCGATGATAAGAAGACCCTGCGCTTCATGCAGAGACTTCTCTATGATCCGTATGAAGACAAGCGCTGGCAGATTGCCTGGCTTATCGGCCGGGTTTGCGCCCGCGTTGCAACCAGAGATCCGGGGCAGGTCTCCGAACTCGTGCACCGGCTGTTTGAGGCCTGTTCCGATTCGGCTGCAACACCATGGGGAATGATCGAAACCATTGGCTCGGTGGTTGCGCTGCGACCAGATATTTTTGGTGCCTTCACCCGTCACCTGCTCGGTTTTGTGGGTGCTGAATCAACGAGAATACAGGTAATTTGGTCTCTTGCTGAAATAGCAGAAACCAGGCCTGACCTGATTCGTGAAACTCCGTTTTACTCGATGTTTCACTTCTTGAATCACCCTGGTGCTTCAGTACGAGGACAAATGGCACGATTGCTCGGTAAAATAACGGCAACAGAGGCTTCGATGCAGTTGATGGGACTGCACCAGGATACGGCAGAACTTACAATCTGGGAGCAGGGAGTTCCCGTGCAGACCACAGTGGCAGAACAGGCGACACTTGCAATTAAAAAGATACAGGGACAAAAAGGACAATGAGTACACCAATTCAGGATATAAACTCCATAGGTCAGGCCGGGCAACCAGCCGATGATACAAAAGATTCCAGAAGCCAGGCGCAGGTTGACTACGATGAAGGGCGAGGGTATGCGGAAAGAGGAGAAAGTGCCCTGGCTGCGGCGTCACTCTACAATGCCTTGCGCGGTTTTGAAGAAGAGGATAATAAACAAGGTGTTGCTAATGCATCAAATCAGCTTGGTCATGTCTGTCTGCAGCGAGATGAATTTGATAAAGCCTTGACCAACTACCAGAACGCCTGGAAGGTTTGTGAAGAGCTTGAGGATCATTTGAGTCTTCAGGCTATTTCTCTGCAACTCGTTAAGGTTTATAAAGGATTGAAGGACTATCGAACGTCGCTGGATGTCTGTCTTGATTTGCTTGATTCATATCAGGCGAATAACGATCCGAATGGATCTGTTGGTGTTCTGGAGATGATGGCTGAAGTTTATCTGGCAGCAGGCGATCGGGAAAAGGCGGCTGATACTTATAATACAGTGGCATCGATTCATACCAATTTCAAACATCATAAAATTGCTGAGTCGTATCGGAAAAAGGCAGCCCAGCTTGGCAACCAGAGTGCATAGATAAAAAATGTTTACCGGTATTATTCTGGGAAAAGGCAAATTGATAAACACCAGACCGTCTGGTGGCGGTCTGGCGTTTGATCTGGAAGCTCAGTTTACGCTCTCAGACCCTGAAGAAGGTGAGTCCATTGCGGTGAACGGTACCTGCTTGACGATTTATAATATCAAGGGTAACCGTTTTACGGTCGATGTGTCGCCGGAGAGTTTGTCCCGAACAACATTAGGTGGTCTCCGCGCAGGGGATGTGGTAAATATGGAGCGAGCTTTACGGCTTGCAGATCGGCTCGGAGGTCACATGGTCTCGGGGCACGTTGACTGTGTCGGTGCCACCTCCGGTATCAAAAAAGATGGGAACTTCACGATTCTCTCTTTCTCCGTGCCGCCAGAACAGGATCGATATATAATTGAAAAAGGCTCAATAACGATCAACGGCGTCAGTTTAACCGTTAACAGCTGTTCGATCGGGAGTTTCAGTGTCTCGGTGATTCCCCAGACCATGCGGGTGACTACGCTTGGTATGTTGAAGAGTGGCAATAAGGTCAACATCGAAGTGGATATTATCGGCAAGTACATAGAAAAGCTCCTTTCGGCAGATTCTGCTGATCAATGGAAAAAATCGGGAATCAACCCGGCGTTTCTTGCTGAAAATGGTTATTTTTAAAAGATAAAACTATTGATATATAAGAGTTTATTATGGCAGTCAGTCCCATAAAGGAAGTTGTAGAAGATATCAAAGCCGGCAAGATGGTAATTCTTGTCGATGATGAGGACCGCGAGAATGAAGGTGATCTCTGTATGGCGGCAGAAACGATAACGCCCGAGGCTGTCAACTTTATGGCAACTCATGGCAGAGGACTCATCTGTTTGACCATGAGCCCGGATATCATTGATCAGCTGCAGTTGCCGATGATGGTCTCCCAGAATCAATCACCGTTCGGTACCGGTTTTACCATCAGTATCGAGGCCCGCAGCGGGGTTTCCACAGGAATATCAGCAGCTGACCGTGCCCGCACCGTTGAGGCAGCTGTTGCCCCTGATGCCACACCTTATGATATAATCAGTCCCGGCCATATTTTTCCCTTAAGGGCAAAAGAGGGGGGGGTGCTTGTCCGCACCGGTCAGACTGAAGGGTCGGTGGATCTGGCTCGCCTGGCTGGCATGAGGACCGCAGGGGTTATCTGTGAGATCATGAAGGAAGACGGCACCATGGCCCGTATGCCGGACCTTGAGAAGTTTTCAGAGAAACATAACCTGAAGATCGCGACCATTGCTGATCTGGTTGCCTATCGTCTGCGCCAGGATATCCTGGTCCAGCGTGCGGCTGAGGCCAGGATCCCCACTGAGCATGCCGGAGAGTTCAGGGCGATTGTCTATACCAACGACGTGGATCCGATGGAGCATATTGCCCTCGTTAAAGGTGAACCGAAGGAAGGTGATAAAATCCTGGTGCGTGTTCATTCGGAATGTCTGACCGGTGACGTCTTCGGCTCTGCTCGATGTGACTGTGGCGGGCAGTTACATGCTGCAATGAAAATGATCGACCAGGAGGGCTGCGGTATTGTTTTGTATATGCGGCAGGAAGGACGAGGTATTGGTCTGGTTAATAAAATCAGGGCTTACAAGTTGCAGGATGATGAAGGGGTTGATACGGTGGAGGCAAATCTGAAGCTTGGCTTCAAGGCCGATCTGCGGGATTACGGGATTGGCGCGCAGATTTTAAGAGATCTCGGCGTTACCAAGATGGCGATGCTCACCAACAACCCGAAAAAAATTGTCGGGCTGGAGGGATATGGTATTGAGATTGTTGACCGTTTTCCCATCGAAATGGAGGCGGGAGAGGACAATAAAGACTACCTAATCTGTAAGCGCGATCGTATGGGGCATCTGATACAAGTGGATTAAACCTGAAATACTGGACAGCAATTACGAGAGTAAATCAAGATAAAGGATAAACAAAAATGGCTAATTTTATTGAAGGAAACTTGAAAGCGGATGGAAAGAAATTTGGTATTGTGGTGGCCCGGTTTAATTCCTTTATCTCTGAAAAGCTGCTGGAAGGTGCTCTTGACAGTCTGGCACGCTCCGGTGCCAAGGATTCTGATATTGATGTGGCAAGAGTTCCAGGCGCTTACGAAATCCCGTTGATTGCTAAAAAAATGGCTGCTACCGAAAAGTATGATGCAATAATCTGTCTCGGGGTGGTAATCCGTGGTGCAACACCACATTTTGACGTGGTTGTTAACGAAGTATCGAAAGGATCGGCCCAGGTCGGCCTGGACCTGTGCATTCCCGTATTGTTTGGGGTTCTTACTACTGAAACGATAGAGCAGGCGATTGAACGGTCAGGCACCAAATCGGGCAACAAGGGGGCTGAAGTTGCGATAGCCGCGATCGAGATGGTAAACCTTATGGATGCCCTGGATTAAGCGTTTCAAGCACGGGCAACGTATCATTGAAAAGCCGTACCTGAGAGAGATCTGGTACGGCTTTATTCTTTCAGACTGAGAACTATTAATGGGTACCAGACGAAAAGCACGAGAGGCTGCACTGCAATTTCTCTTTCAGGATGACTTTAGCGGAGAAGGTAGTGATCAGGAAGGGGAGATAACGGATCGGTTTGGCCAGTTTTGCTTGCTCTATCAGATCAGTCACAAAGCCCGCCCTTATGCACTCGAGCTCCTGCATGGTATTCAAAGCAGGCGAGAAGAACTTGACCGGATCATCAGTGAAACCGCTGTTAACTGGCGCCTTGAGCGGATCGCCATCATGGACCGTAACCTGCTCAGGATCGGGGTGTATGAAATGGTGTTTACCGATGATGTACCGCCGCAGGTGGCGATCAACGAAGCCGTTGAGATCGCCAAACGATTTGGCAGCGGGGATTCTCCCGGATTCATCAACGGTGTACTTGATGCCGTAACAAATCATCAAATAAAAGGGGACTAACTCACTGTTCAGATCTTTAATCAGCTGTTCTGAGTGGTACCCCCATCACTTTTCTGTTTCTCACCTTTTCCCACAACTGATTTCCAAATTTAATTAAAACTTTTTCTTACTTTCTGCTGGAAAAGGTCAGGATAGGGAACCGATGTGTTCTCTGCAGTAAGTTGGTTTACTTGCTTTTTCTTACTATTGCGGGTACATCTAGCCCGGGTAGGATAGTACAGGTAATTTTTTTAAGATAGTGGAGTATTGCAACTTATGGCTCAGGCTCAAAAAAATAACAAACCTGGATTTAAGCAGGAATTTGTGGCGATTCTCGGTCTTTTTGTTGCCACCTTTATGCTGCTGAGTTTGATTTCAGAACAGCTTTCTTCCGGTAAAAACTGGTGTGGGGAAATGGGCCAGCTCGTGGCTCAGCTGTTGATTGGTTTTACCGGCTGGGGGGCATATCTTTTTGCAGGACTGGTTATCCTGCTCTCGATTCTTTTTTTCAGTCGACGATTATCTTTTGAGCGGCTCCCGCAGGTGACGATTGGCCTTACCGGGGCAATCATTTCATTTTGCACACTATTGTCATCACTGTCCCTGTATCGCCCAGATTTCCTGAGTGCGGGTGGTTTCCTGGGTACAACCATATTCAATCTAATTCATTCCGTTCTCGGTGACAGCGGCACAGTCCTGCTGCTGGTTCTCGTGCTTCTCGTTTCACTGATGCTTGCCTTCCAGTTTTCTCCCTACCAGCTGCTGACCTTTGTCTGGCGAATAACGAAGGCCATTTTAGCTGGAGGATTAGGTCTGATAAAAAGTGGTTTTAAAAAACGTTCTGAGCGAAAAAAGAAAACGGCTCATCTGAAAAAGGCAAAACCGGTGGTGAAGCCTGTACCGGAGGTTGCTTTGTCTTCAAGTCCTCCGGTTGTCAAGGAATTACCCAAGCCAGCGGCGTCCAGTTCAGATGACCAGGAGTTCAACACCACGCCGGTGGCCAAAGGAAACTGGAAACTTCCGCCCCTGTCCATATTGGCCAGAAACGATAACATCGCCGAAAAAGTGGACAAGGACGTTTATTTCAAGATCTCCAAGCAGCTTGAACAGAAGCTTAAAAACTTTGGGGTATCGGGCAAGGTGGTCGGTATCTCACCAGGGCCGGTTGTGACGACCTATGAATACGCTCCGGCTCCCGGGATCAAGATTAATAAGATCGTCAACCTGGCCGATGATCTTGCTCTTGGTCTCAAAGCCCAATCCGTGAGAGTCGTCGGGTCGGTACCTGGGAAATCTGCGCTGGGAATTGAAATACCAAATGATATCAGGCAGGTGGTTTATATCCGGGAACTCTTGTCATCGAATCACTTTCAGAACTATCACGCAAAACTCGGTATTGTCCTTGGCCTTGATGTGGTGGGGAATCCTACCTTTACTGATCTTGCCAGGATGCCTCATCTGCTGATTGCCGGAGCAACCGGAGCAGGTAAGAGTGTGGCGATAAATACCATTATCGGCTCAATCTTATTTAACGCGACCCCTGATGAGGTGCGTTTTCTGATGATTGATCCGAAGCGTATTGAACTTTCCGGTTATGAAGGGATTCCTCACCTGCTCCATCCCGTTGTCGTTGAGCCTAAGCTGGCGAGCAGGGCGCTGATGTGGGCAGTGCGGGAGATGGAGCGGCGTTATCGGCTGCTGGAAGAAGCGAAGGTTAAAAGTTTTGATTCTTACAATGAGACATCGGATGAGAATCTGCCCTATATTGTCATAATCGTAGACGAGCTTGCTGACCTGATGATGGTTGCTTCGAAAGATGTTGAGGCAGCTATTGCCCGGTTGGCCCAGATGGCGCGGGCTGCTGGTATGCACCTGATCCTTGCAACTCAGAGACCGTCAGTAGATGTCCTGACCGGGTTGATCAAGGCAAATTTTCCGGCACGTATCTCCTTTAAGGTTTCTTCCAAGATTGATTCAAGAACAATTATCGACGGTGCCGGTGCCGAACATCTGCTTGGCATGGGCGATATGCTTTTCATGCCGCCCGGTACCTCAATACTGCAGAGGATACATGGAGCCTATATATCTGAACAGGAAACTGCTGAACTGGTAACGTTCCTGAAAAAACAAGGCGAGGCAGTTTATGATGACTCCGTTCTTGAACAGGTTGAAGAGGATTCTCTAACCGAATCAGGGAGCGATGGGGACGTCGATGAGCGCTATGATGAGGCGGTCGCGGTGGTCTGTGAATCAGGTCAGGCTTCGATTTCTATGGTCCAGAGACGGATGCGTATCGGTTATAATCGTGCCGCCCGAATCATAGAAATGATGGAAAAAGAAGGGGTAATCGGGCCTGCCGACGGAGCAAAGCCTCGCGAGGTGCTGGCTCGGAATTCGTATAGCTGAGCAATTCATTCCGGCAATTGATTTTCCTTGACAATTACCAGGCAACATTTTATAAGAAAACTCTTGGAAAAATGAGTGAGCGTTCATTTTTTTAAAATCGAATTCTCGCAATTATTTCAATAGTTTTATCAGTAGTAATATCAAGCAGTTATTGTCGTTACTTGAGGGTGAGTCAATGGCTGGGAGTATGTAGGTTTGTAGGAAAAGATTTTGTTACGGTTAAAGAGGGTCCTGGCGGTTCAGGGCCACAACAGTTAAAACAAACTGAGGAGGTAGTTTAATGCCAAGTTATGTAGATCCTGAAAAGTGTGATGGATGCAAAGGTGGTGACAAAACTGCGTGCATGTACATCTGTCCCAACGATCTGATGGTCTTGAACGTTGAGTCTATGCTTGCTTACAATCAGGAGCCGGATGCATGTTGGGAGTGTTACTCCTGCGTAAAGATTTGCCCACAGGATGCAGTCTTTGTTCGCGGCTATGATGACTTTGTACCAATGGGTGGCCAGGTTCATCCGATGAGGTCTTCTGATTCTATTATGTGGACTGTCAAGTTCCGTAATGGCAACATGAAGCGTTTCAAGTTCCCGATCCGTACTACGGCTGAAGGTGCTGCCAATGCTTATGCAGGTGAAACAGGTGGAAACCTGGATGATGAATGTCTGCTTCTTGAAGCTGACCTTCCGACCCCTAATTAAGCTGGATTAATTAAAATCTGAAATCTTTTATATTAAAGGAGATTTGAATATGGCATTACCAAATAAACCAAAAGGTGAGCTGAAAGCTGTCGTGGACCCTGAAGTTGTCGAAATGGAAGTAGACGCTTTGATCGTCGGTGGTGGTATGGCAGCTTGTGGTACCGCTTTTGAGATCAAAAAGTGGGCACCCGCAGACATGAAAATTTTGCTGGTAGACAAGGCATCCCTCGAGCGCTCTGGTGCTGTTGCCCAGGGTCTTTCTGCCATCAACACATACATCGGCGAGAACCCAATTGAGAGTTACGTGAAGATGGTACGTAATGACCTGATGGGTGTTGTACGCGAGGACCTTATCTACGATTGTGGTCGTCACGTGGATGAGTCTGTTAAGCTTTTTGAAGAATGGGGACTTCCCATATGGAAAAAAGATGCAGAAGGTGAAAACCTTGACGGCGCCAAGCCGGCAGCGACCCTGCGTGAAGGTGGAACTCCCGTTCGTACCGGTAAATGGCAGATCATGATCAATGGTGAGTCTTACAAGTGTATCGTTGCAGAGCCTGCAGCTACCGCCCTTGGTGCAGACAATATCCTCGAGCGTGTGTTTGTCGTTAAGCTCCTGCTTGACAAGAACAAGCCGAACCAGATTGCTGGTGCTGCCGGTTTCTCAACCCGTGAAAACAAAGTATACGTCATTAAGTGTAAAACCGCCGTTGTTGCCTGTGGTGGTGCTGTTAATATCTTCCGCCCACGTTCAACTGGCGAAGGTAAAGGCCGTGCCTGGTATCCGGTATGGAATGCTGGATCCACCTACACCATGTGTGCTCAGGTTGGTGCTACCCTGACCATGATGGAAAACCGATTCACCCCGGCTCGTTTTAAAGATGGTTACGGCCCTGTTGGCGCCTGGTTCCTTCTTTTCAAAGCAAAAGTATCCAACGGTCTTGGTGAGTTCTATGCAAACAGTGACTCAGTGCAGGATGAGCTTGGGAAATTCATGCCGTACGGCGCATCTCCTGTCACCCCGACCTGTCTGCGTAACCATCTGATGATCGAGGAATTGAGAGCTGGACGTGGCCCGCTGTACATGGCTACCGATGTTGCTCTGAATAAGTTCATTGACGATCGTAGAGAAGCAGGAATGGACGAGAAAGCCCTGAAGAAATTCTGGAAACATCTCGAATCTGAAGCCTGGGAAGACTTCCTGGATATGTCAGTCGGTCAGGCAGGTCTCTGGGCCGGTATGAATGTTGAGCCTGAGAAAGTAGGTTCTGAGATTATGCCGACAGAGCCTTACATGCTCGGTTCTCACTCCGGTTGTTGCGGAATCTGGACTTCAGGTCCGGATGAAGACTGGGTACCTGATGTACAGAATGACTCACGCTCACACAAGTACAAGTGGGGCTACAACCGTATGACCACTGTTGACGGTCTGTTTACTGCTGGTGACGGTGTTGGTGCTTCCGGCCATAAGTTCTCTTCCGGTTCCCATGCTGAGGGACGAATTTGTGCCAAGCAGATGGTTAAATTCTGTCGCGACAACGACTTTACACCTGAGCTGATGCAGAGTGCACAGGAAATTGCAGATGAGATTTATGCACCTGTCAGACTTTACAATGAGTTCGTTGGCGCTTCTACAGCTGCCGATGTAAACCCGAACTATTGTAAGCCTGCTGGACTGATGATGCGTCTGATGAAGGCTACCGATGAGTATGGTGGTGGTGTTGCTACCTATTACATGACATCCGGTAAGCTTCTGAACATCTGTCTGGATCTTCTCCTAATGCTTCGCGAAGATGCTGAGAAGATGGCTGCCGGCGATCTCCATGAGCTGCTCCGCTGTTGGGAGAACTATCATCGCATCTGGTGTGTTGAAGCTCATATCCGTCACATTGAGTTCCGTAAAGAATCCCGCTATCCGGGCTTCTACTACCGCTCAGATTTCCCGACCGTTGACGACGATAACTGGAAATGTTTTGTCAACTCTACTTTCAATCCTGAGAGCAAGGAATGGATGTGTGAGAAGGTTGAGTGTCTGAACATTTTCGAGACAGACCCCTGGCTGTAATCGTCTGTTGACTGTTAGGTAGTGATGTAATAAAAATCTCCAGGGGCTCTCTGCCTCTGGAGATTTTTTCTATGGTAGCATAACTGTTTGATTCGGGAAAACCTGCAAGAACTCTTGAGTTTTTCCCGAATGAGAAAGTTTAATATCTCTGTGGTTTATTCAGAATTGGTACCTGAGTACACCTGGGTGAGAACTCGGGAGCGGTATCAACAGTCCAATATATTTTAGCGTAATAATGGAGGAAAGGTATGACTGACGAGCAAGGCACCTCCGGTGCAATTTTGGTCGTAGGCGGAGGGATCAGTGGGCTAACATCAGCACTTGAAGCCGCCGAAGTCGGAAATGATGTTTTTCTCATCGACAAGAACCCCTATTTTGGTGGTCGGGTCGCACAGCTTAACGAGTACTTTCCGAAGATGTGCCCGCCGAGTTGTGGTTTGGAGATTAATTTCCGCAGAATTCGAGATAATCGTAAAATTCGTACATATACGATGGCAACAGTAGAATCGATCTCTGGTGGCCCCGGTAACTACGATGTTACATTGGAGATTGCACCGCGTTACGTAAACAGCAATTGTACTGGTTGCGGTGACTGTACCGCTGCCTGTCCGGATGAAATCGATAATCCCTTTAATTTTGGCATGAATAAGTGCAAGGCTGCTTATCTGCCTCATGAGATGGCATTTCCGAGACGATATGTTATCGCCAAGGATGCCCTTTCTGCAGACGGCGCAGCAGCAGTCAAGGATGCCTGCAAGTATGATGCTGTAGATCTTGATATGCAGAGCGAGAAGGTAACCCTGAACGTCGCTTCAATCATCTGGGCCACAGGCTGGACACCGTATGATGCTGCCAAAATTGATAATCTCAAATTCAATGAATCCAATGCCATCGTCACCAATATGATGGTTGAGAGGATGGCTGCACCGTCCGGGCCGACCGCTGGTAAAATTGTTGTACCGGGTTCAGATAAAGAGATTGAATCGATCGCTTTTGTCCAATGTGCCGGCTCCCGTGATGAGAATCATCTCGAATTCTGTTCCTATATCTGTTGTATGGCTACATTCAAGCAGATGAACTACATCAGAGAGCAGTATCCTGAAGCAAAAATATATGTGTACTACATCGATCTTCGTACTCCTGGAAAGTATGAAAAATTCCGCGAGAAGTTGATGGCTGATGAAAACGCCACCTTTATTAAAGGTAAAGTCGCTGATATCAATGTTGAAGCAGATGGTACGGTTACCGTGATTGCAGAAAACGCTATAACCGGTAACAAGGTACAGCAAACTGTTGATATGGCAGTACTGGCAACTGGTATGCAGCCGGAAATGGCTGAGGGCGGAGCACCTGCCGGGTTGACACTTGACAGCAATGGGTTCGTACTTTCCGATTTGCAAAAAGGTCTGATCGGAGCTGGGTGTGCCAAGAAAGCAGCAGATGTCGCGACAACCACTCAATCATCAACAGCCGCTGCCTTAAAGGCAATTCAGGTTTCCAGGAGGTAATGAACGATGGATAAAAAATATTGCGCCTATTTGTGCTCAGGTTGCGGTATCGGTGAAGCGCTTGATATGGAAGCGCTTGCTGAAGTTGTAACCGGCGAAATGTCCATGGAGTGCAAAACTCATGAATGTCTCTGTGGAGCTGGAGGTCGATCAATGATAGAAAAAGACATTGCCGATGATGGAGTGAATACCATCGTTGTCGGTGCCTGCTCCCCGCGAGTCATGAAAAATGAATTTGACTTCGGTGAGGATCAAATTACGGTTCGTGCCAATCTCCGTGAGCAGGTTGTCTGGGCGGAAGCCAAGCCTGCAGAAGGCGAAGAACCTCATGCTGAGGCTGCTGAATTTCTCCAGGAAAGTGCTTCTGACTATATGCGTATGGGCTGTACCAGGGCAAAGAAAACTGAACTTCCTGAAGCCTACGAGCTTGAAACACTGAACAGGAAAATTCTTGTTATGGGTGGCGGAATCGCAGGTCTTACTGCTGCTCAAGAAGCATCTGCGGCCGGGTATGAAGTGACGCTTGTCGAAAAAGAGAGTGTCCTTGGCGGTAAGGCTGCCGGATGGAGAAAATCATTTCCGACGAAAGCGCCCTGGACCGATCTTGAAGAGAACCCGGTTGATGCATTGGTTGCTGCTGTTACCGCGAACGAAAAGATTACCGTTAAAACAGATACAGAAGTTGCCCGAATTGCCGGTTCACCTGGTGAATTCCGGGTTTCCATGAAAGCTGCAGGCAGCAGTATTGAGTGGGATGCACCAGCAAAAGTTGCCAGCGATGAGAAGGAGAAAATCGAACAAGGCGAGCTGGAGGATCCAAATGACGGTCTTAAACCCTATGTTGATATTGATGAAACTGCAGAGCTCCATGGTGCTGTTGTTCTCGCTACCGGCTGGGTCCCTGCCGATGTCTCGGAGTATGAGCATCTTGGTTACGGATCGATTAAGAATGTCGTGACCAATGCCGAGTTTGAGGCAATGGCCAAGGCGGGCACTGTTCCGGCCAATGTTGCTTTTATACAGAGCCCGGGCGGCAAGGAAGACGATAAGGACTTCCCCTACTGTAACTCTGTCACTTCAATGGTTGCGCTGAAGCAGGCGCAATACGTTTGTGAAGACAATGAAGACGGTAAAGCCTTTGTGCTCTATAGGCATATGCGCACCCCCGGCAGCCAGGAACTCTACTACAAGAGTGTACAGGACACCGATGGCATTTTTCTTACCACGGCAAGTGTTACGAAGGTTGAAGAGAATGGTGGAAAACTTTCGGTCACCGCAGAGGATACCCTTTTTGGTGAAGACCTGACCCTCGATGTTGACATGGTCGTTCTTGCTGCCGGTATGGAGCCAACCACCAAAGAAGAGAACACCATTAATCTTGCATATCGTCAGGGGCCGGCATTTTCAGATCTCGATCTTTTTGACGGATATGCCGATTCACACTTTATCTGTTTTCCATACGAGACCAGGCGGACAGGTGTCTATGCCTGTGGTGGTGTCAGGAAAGCAGAAACCATGGAAGAAACGATTGACGATGCAACCGGTGCCGCATTAAAAGCGATCCAGTGTCTTGAGTCTGTTGACCGTGGTGTTTCAGTTCATCCGAGATCTGGAGATGCAACCTACCCAGAATTCTTCATGCAGCGCTGTACCCAGTGTAAGCGATGTACTGAGGAATGTCCGTTTGGTGCGCTTGATGATGACGAAAAAGGCACACCGCTGCCAAACAATACCCGTTGTCGTCGCTGCGGTACCTGCATGGGTTCATGTCCTGAACGTATCATCGGCTTCAGGGATTACAATATCGATCTGATCGGCTCCATGATCAAGTCGGTAGAAGTACCGGAAGAAGACGATGATCGTTTGAGAATTGTTGTTTTCGTCTGTGAAAACGATGCGTACCCGGCGCTGGATATGGCTGGGATGAAGCGTAATGGAATAAATCACATGATCCGTTTTGTGCCTGTACGCTGTCTTGGTTCTGTCAACATGGCCTGGATTCGTGATGCACTCTCAGCAGGTATGGACGGAGCGATGCTGCTCGGCTGCACCTACGGTGATGACTATCAGTGCCATTTCATTAAGGGCTCTGAGATTGCCACGAAACGTATGGAAAATATTGGTGACACCCTCTCAACACTTGGGCTTGAGCCAGAGCGCTGTGCCACCGAACAGGTTGCGATAACTGATTACGACAAGATTCCTCAAATTCTCAATGACTTTGTAGAGGAAATCGTTGAAATGGGTCCGAATCCGTTTAAAGGCTTCTAACCTGTTTTTTATCATAGTTGAACCGCGTACTTTTACGGAGCGCGGTTCAATATCAGGCTTAGTGCGCCAGAAATGGCTTTTTTTGATAAGATAACAGGAGGCAAAAAATGAACGTCCAACCTGATGTAGAATTTATAAAATATTTGAAAGGAGCGGGGGGTGATACACTGAAGAAGTGCTATCAATGTGCGACCTGCTCTGTACGCTGTCCTCTTTCCTCAGATGAGAAACCATTTCCCCGCAAGGAAATGATCTGGTCTGGATGGGGTATGAAGGATAACCTGATAGCTGATCCTGACGTGTTTTTATGTCATGCCTGCGGCGACTGCTCGACCTACTGTCCACGCGGTGCCAAACCGTCCGAGGTACTCGGCGCGATTCGGTCTTATGCCTACAAGTTTTATGGATGGCCCGGCGGACTAGCCAAACTGGCATCTTCTGCGAAAGGATTGCCAATGCTTATCGGCATTCCTGCTGTGATCATCTTTATTTTCTGGCTGCTTTCCGGAGGAATGCACATTCCTTCAAAAGAGGCATTCGCCTCTCATGGCTACCAGCAGTTCTTTGGCACCTGGGATTTTAAATGGTACGCCAAGAACATTTTTTTCATTGTTATGTTTATGGTTCCTTCCGTTGGTATTGCTGCTTTTTCTCTCTATAAAGGGCTGACGAAACTATGGAAGGATATGGCCGCCAGGGCCAATATCACTTCAGACTTCAGGCCGTCTGCCGTGCAGTTTGTAACTGATTATCTGTGGCCTTCAATTGTCGAGATTTTCACTCATAAGCGCTTTAAGGAGTGTACCACAAATACAGACAGGGTAACCGGTCACCTGCCGCTGATGCTGGCATTTGTCGGTCTCTTTATCGTCACCAGCTGGTCTCTTTTGAAAAATGACATTATCGGTTTGTTCCTGCCGTCCTGGCATGGGCCAATGCTGCTTTACGACCCGTTTAAAATCCTGGCAAACGTCTCCGCAGTAGCCCTGCTTTTTGGTATCTGGACGTTGTGGAACAACAGAACAAAAACTGAGAACGAAGGCACCACCAGCAAGACGTTTTATGACTGGTTTCTGATCTGGGAGATTATGGCCGTTGGCGTCACCGGTTTGGGTTCAGAAATTATCAGGCTGCTTGGCATGCCGACTCTCGGCTACATCGTTTATTTTTTTCACTTGGTAGCCGTAATGATGCTGTTCCTCTATATGCCGTATACCAAGTTCGCTCATATCGCCTATCGCACAACCGCTATGGCCTTTGAGAAGTACCGTGAGAGTTCTTTTGGAAAACCGGTGATTGAGCAAGATTAAAAATACGATTACCAGATAGGGTTAAAATAAAAACCCGGTTCGCCTTCATGCGAGCCGGGTTTTTTCTGTGTAATGCCTAGGTTGCTAAAATTTCGACGAATTATTTGATGATCATCAAATGAAAATGAGTCGAAAAAAGATATTGCTATAAAAATTTTGAAAGAGTATATTAAACAGCTTTGTAAGCTGGCGTAGCTCAATTGGCAGAGCAGCTGATTTGTAATCAGCAGGTTGCGGGTTCAAGTCCCATCGCCAGCTCCATCTTTACTAGAGCCATTGGGAGAAGGGATGAGAGGCA
>CAZOWJ010000048.1:10998-27308 GCA_964583415.1 uncultured Desulfocapsaceae bacterium | reverse complement strand
ACCAACCCGTAAGCCAGGGCCGGATCCATCTGGAGATAGTCCCTGTCAGCCCTCAATCCTGCGTAGCGCAGCAGGTTAGCAACATCCTGATGCGAAAAAAGGTTTTCTCCTGTGGCAAATGACGGCATATATTCTCGCGCCAGCTCAGCCTGCAGGGCATAATCCAGCGGATCACCTGCCTCTTCAAACCAGAAGAGTTCCAGAGGCTCGAGCTCCCGGGCATAGTCACGGGCTGTAGCCAGGTCAAAACGGCCATTGGCATCTACAGCCAGACGGTTTCCCGGTGTTTTGCTGCCATCCCCATGATTCTCCAGTTCCCTCAATACCGCCTCGATACGCTTCATATCATCAGCCAGGGAGACCCCGCCAATCTTCATTTTTACAACTTCATACCCCTGCTCAAGATAGCCTCGCATTTCCCGCACCAGCTCATCTTCCCCTTTACCCGGGTAGTAGTAACCGCCAGCAGCATATACAAATGTCTCTTCCCCAGCCGTGCCCTCCGTGAAACGCTCAGCCAGCAGCCGGTGCAGCGGTTTCTCCTCTATTTTGGCCACCGCGTCCCAGACAGCCATATCAAGAACCCCAACAGCGACGGATCGCTCACCATGACCGCCGGGTTTCTCTTTCTGCATAAGGGTATCCCAAATCTTGAAAGGGTCGAGGTTGTCACGCTTATCATCGAGGAGACCGGCGGGTTCTGCTTCGATCAACCGGGGGATGAATCGCTCTCTTAAAAGACACCCCTGGCCGTAACGGCCATTGGAATGAAACCCATAACCAATAACCGGTTTACCTTCTCTGATCACATCTGTGACAACTGCCACAATAGAAACGGTCATTTTGCTGAAATCGATATAGGCGTTCTTGATTTCAGAGGCTATGGAGGCTGTGTCTTCTTTAATTCTTAAAATTTTCATGACACACTTTTTATGGAGATCTAAAGCATTATTTTATTTGATTACTACTAATCTTCAGCTTCTCGATGTTGCCGCAGGAGACTGAAAAATAAAATCAGCACCCTCAGTACCAGGCTATCAATCGTGTTTCACGTAAATCAATTCGTCGGTTGGATATCCGAGTTTCTCTGCTTTTTCGACAAATCGGGCCAGAATTTTTTTATCCGGATTTGGCGAACGTGAGAGGAACCAGAGGTACGACGTACTCGGACCAGTTATAAAGGCATGCTGATAATTTACCGTATCCAGATCAAAAATAACGTATGAGCTGTAAAAAGGGCCGAAGAAAGAAACTTTCAGATAGCCTTCATCGCTCTCCCGGGCCAAGTACGCCTTGCCTTCAGCTTCCTTCCACGCTTGGCTTTCGGGTAAAAACCCACGATTTCTAACGAGGACGCGCCCATCGTCACGAATTGAATATTCTGCAGTCACTTTTTCAAGCCCGCGTTCAAAAGAATGATCAAGACGGGCAATCTCGTACCACGTGCCCAGGTATTTATTTATCTCAAAGTTTTTTACCGGAGTGATGTTTTTAGGGTAACCGGAACACCCTGACAGTATTACAGATAATATGCCCAGAATGATCTTATTCATGTGTCCTCTTTTACAATTTTATTACTATGACGCTCCGTTTCAGGCATACTGCAATGGATTCCCGCCAGCCAAGGGTGCTTTCAGAAATATCACAGCCTGATACCGAAGGTAAATCCCAAAAATCCTCCAGGATCAGACGATTCTTTTCTTATTCGGTTACCGTCACTGTCTTCTAACACAAGTTCACCCCCGAACTCGACGCCGCCAATAAGGCTGACCGCTGTTTTGGGACTGACACTGTAAGTGCAGCTGGCAAAAACGGGGAAAGATTTATCTTCACCGATGCCCCCTGGAACAGCTCCATCCTTATCAAGACGGAATCGTAATTTTTCATAGCGACCGCCAATGGCAAAATTCCATTCTCGATTCGCCTGGTAGTTAAGCGTCAATCCAGGACCCAGGGTGGCTGCGAGTCCGCGCCCGGTTTCGAGGCTGAGTTTGTCAGTAATCTTCCAGTTAATGATGATAACAGGAAAAACAGTTGCAGAGTCCTCAAGCTGGGAGACGACCCCAATCCCGGGCCCTATGGTCAAACGGTCCCCAAACCGATAGGAAAATCCTGTCAAGACACCACCGGTAATGGTTTCGTCAAAAGTTGAACCGCTTTCTCCAGTTGATCGAATGGATGGTATCAGGAATGCGGACCAGTCTTCACCGATCCCCTTGCGCATTGGCAGTCCCAAAGAGACTGAGTGTATATCTTCCCATGGAGTAATCGCCGCGATACCGGCTCCCTGTGAAAAAGAATAACCGTCATAATTGTAACCGAGCGCAAGGGAAACACTGGTGCGCGGATCCCAGCTATAGCTCTGGCCGGCCTGAACGGAAAATCGTTTGGCGTTATAGCTGCCTCCGTCATCAAGATCCGTATCAAACTGATATACAGCACCGCCACGGACAAAACTTGACCATCCGACCGGGGGGCCAAAACGTTTGCTGTTATCCTGCGTCTCTTGCGCAGACACAGCCATTGGAAGCAAAATCAGGAACCCGAAAATCACCTGTAAAATAATGCGAGGGTAATGCATGTTGACCTCTTGATAAAATGTTTGATCTAAATGTAAAGAAAGTATGGTATAGGTTGTTGATAATCCATTAACATTATTATAGTAACTCATTTTCAAATCAATATCCTTTTTTTTTGCCAATCTGTAAAAACCACTGTTTCGGTATAAAGCAGATTCGGGTATTATAACAGATAAAGCGAGCGGAATTGATCAGACAATAATCGGGATGATGTCAGCCCGGATAACAATAAGAGAGTATATCGACAATGTACAGACTCATATACAAGAGCACATCAACAGGCCCCATCACCAAGGAAAACCTGAGGGATATCCTTTTTACGAGCCTGAACCAGAATCGTACCGATGGAGTAAACGGAGCATTACTTGCAACCCATTCGCATTTCCTTCAGTTTCTTGAAGGTGATTTTGAAGCGGTCAATGAGACCTTTTTTCGAATAGCCAAAGACCCAAGGCACCTGGATATCAAACTGGTGAGCTTTGGCGCGGTTGAAAAAGCACTTTTCTCTGAATGGCGCATGAAGGGCTTTGGGGTTTTCGACCTGAACCTGGAACTTGAGAATCGGTTAAAACAGCAATATGGAGAGGAAGAGAACGGTGTTTTTTTGCCGATCGAAGAGACTCAGGCCCTGTCACTGCTCTATGATATAGAGATTATAGAAGAAAAACCTTCTTGAAATGCGTAGAGCACCTCCCTGTTGCTCGAAGAGTCTTACAAGTTAGTTGTGGTTGTCACTAAATATTCATTAACGCCCACAACCGGTTAAACGCTTAAACCGTTTCCCCTGCCTGATATCTCTGGTATAGAATCTTCAGATAGCCTCCAATGCCGCCCCGTAGTCAGGTTCTTGCGACAGTTCAGGGACAAGCTCCGTATATTTGACCGTTCCTTCTTCATTTACCACGACGATGGCTCGAGCAAGTAATCCTCTGAGCCCCGTCGTGATCAGCGTGACTCCATATGTTTCTCCAAAAGCTGCTGAACGAAAGGTGGAGAGCGATACCACATTATCTATTCCTTCGGTTTCACAAAACCGCAAATGGGCAAACGGCAGGTCCGGGGAGATGCAAAGAACAACCGTATTCTTGATATCTGCCGCCTCCTTATTGAACCTGCGAACCGAGAGCGCGCAGGTGGGAGTATCTATACTTGGGAAAATATTGAGTATGACCGTCTTTCCTGCAAAATCCTTCAAACCACATTCGGAAAGATCAGTTTTAACCAGCGAAAAATCCGGAGCTTTTATTCCAATTTCGGGCAAATCCCCTATCGTCTCAATCTGATCACCCCTTCGAGTTATTATGGCCATGCCTGTCTCCTTTGTTTTGACTATTTTTTTTTCATCCAGTTCAATCTCAGGATCACGAACCTGCTCCCCTGGGTTTGAAATTCACTCACCGATCCTTTCTAAACACCAACCCTCTCTGGACGTATGACAGAACAACTACTCATGAATTATAGTAACGGATATGGATTGTACCAGTGAGAATTTATAATGATCAGATATGACAATAAGGGATCAACTGGTTACCTCCTTTATTTGACTATCCGCGCATCTTGCTGTATTCAATCACCTAGAAAGTCAACCAAAAGCACACTCACTGCAATCAGACCATACTGGCATACTTTCCCGGAAAAAGAGCATGGATGATACTCGTGATAGTAAGAACAGATTTCATTCCCAAAGACGCTCATTGGTCGATAAATTCTGTCCCATCTGTATTCTTCTGACCACACTCATTTTTATTCAGGCGGCCTGCACACGAATAGAACTGACTTCGGTCAGCAACGATCCCGACCGCAAGGTGGGACCACTCGAAGCCGACCCTCACGCAGAAGATAATTTATTATCAAACCAATCTCATTATCTTCAGTGGATTTGATACACGATCTCATTCAAACGGTTTCGCTGGAAGCAACCGGCTTGAGCAGCAGCGAATTGCTGGCACTATCATTTATTATCCTGGCCGCTTCAATCATACGCGGGTATGCGGGTTTTGGTTTCTCGGCAATCGTGGTAGCGGGGGCCTCACTTTTCCTTCCCACACGCCAGGTGGTGCCACTGGCATTACTTCTGGAGATTGTGGCCAGCCTGCAGATGGCAAAAAATGTCTGGCAGGATGTGAACTGGAGGATGGTCTTTTCTATCCTCGCTGGATCGGTACTGTTTATTCCGCTTGGCCAATTTCTATTGCTATGGGTGGCGGTCGAGCCGATGAGAGCAGTCGCAGCGATCTTGCTGCTGATAGCGGTTATATTGACTGCGACAGGCAGATCTATCGCTGTCAGGAACGGACCCAGGGGTTGGTTCTTGATTGGGACCGTGTCGGGTTTTATGAATGGTCTCCTGGCGATGGGTGGTATGTGGGCAATAATTTTTCTCCTCGGTACAGGAATCAAAGTAGCCACTGTACGGGCCTCTCTTGTTGCCTTGTTTTTTACCACCGATAGTTATGCGGTATTAGTGGGATCAGGTCAGGGGCTTGTAAACTATACCATTCTGGTTCGTTTCATCTGGGTTCTGCCCGCCTTGTTTCTCGGCATATGGATAGGCTCCCGGAAGTTTGACGGCAGCAATCCACAAACCTACAAAAAAGTCGTACTTTTGGTACTGGCAACACTGGCTGTGATATTACTGGGAAAGGCTCTTTTCACCGCTTTAATGACGGGGGTTACATAAAACAAAGTAATCGATTCTGAATGATTTCTGACTCAGTATAGTGACACATGCAGCTACTCGAAATTTATCTTTTTACGACTTATTGATGGGCGATAATCGATGGACACAACAGGGGGTCGTTAGAGTAATTTCGCAGCTGCTGCAATACGAAAAAGTCCAAAGGCCGCAAGGTTGTCTGGTCCCGGTTCTGTCCTGATTCCACAGATTCCAAGGGCCTTATTGTATCGTTTTACAAGATCGGCTGAACCACATATCACCGGGCTGACATCAAGACCAAATCCGCTTTTCACTGCTTCCTGAATTTCAGTACCTAATAATAAACCGGATATATAATCTTTGATGGCGTCAGGACTCACAAGCTCTAACAAAGGCATAGCGCTAGCGCCAAAGAGCTTTGACAGGATCCCTCCCGCCTCTTCATATGACGAGAATCCTTCACGTACGCCGAGAACAAACATCTATGAGTGTTGATTAGCGTTTGATGGTCAGATTCTCTTCGAGGCTGTATCGAGAACAGTCTTTTCTCTTCCTATGAGCACGCAGCTGAATGCACTGTTTAAGGCGTGGCCTGTTCTCAGCTATGTTCTGACTTCAGCTTTTTGGCAATCGGTTCAAAATCATAGGATGGATACACCTCATACCTGAAAGCGCCCCAGGCCTTCTCCTCCATGAACCTGTTAAGGCTGCGAAGCGCATCAGGCTCCAGCCGCAAATTAATAACAAACCCATAGGACATCGCCACCACCCAGGAAACCAGCTCCGAACCTGCCGGTGGAAAATCCCGATAGAAGCCGGTCGCACGAAGGTGATCCATGATCTCTTCCAATGTTTTGGATTGATCGTGGTGAAGAATAACCGTCACCATCAATTTTTTATCATCTGTCATGACCCTTTTCTCCTTTGGCTTTGACATCCTTAAAATAACGGCTGGATGGTACCGTTTTCATCGAATTCCATTTCAAACGGTCCCGCAACAGAGGTTACCGTGTCTCTGGTTGATAGCTCTTCAACCAGCGATTCCGAGACAATTAAATCGCTGAGATGCAGGGTATCCCTGATCATCACCAACCGGACCGCACTGAAATCCAGTATATTGCAGGTCAGGATGGCAGCCCGGACCGCATCGTAATCGGTGGGCAGTATCATTGGCATTCGGGCGACACTGGTAACGGTGGCAATCATCATCATCTAAAAATAGCAGAACAAGCCGTTTGGCCAGAGCAGCCCCGTTGGTAGATTTTCCACAACCCCTAACGCCCATGACAACCACTATTGGCCGTTCTTTAAAGTGAAACTGTAATCCCGCCATCGACATACAATATGTGTCCATTTACAAAACTTGATGCAGCTGAACTGAGAAAGATACATGCACCAACAAGTTCGCTCACATCTCCCCAGCGACGAGCAGGAGTTCTGGCACTGAGCCAGGCGGTAAACTCCTCATCTGCAACCAGGGCCGCCGTCAATTCGGTTTTAAAATACCCGGGTGCAAGCGCATTTACCTGGATACCATACTGAGCCCAATCAGTTGCCATGCCCTTTGTAAGATTAGCAAGAGCACCTTTTGATGCTGTGTAGGGAGCGATGGAGGGACGTGCCAGAGCCGTCTGAACAGAGCATATATTGACAATTTTGCCTGCCTTTCTTTGAATCATGTGCTGAGCTACCACCTGACCGACATAAAAGGGGCCGTTACAGTTAAGCCTCATTAATTCTTCAAAACGTTCAACGGGGAATTCTTCCAACGGTGCTCTGAACTGCATACCTGCATTGTTGATGAGAATATCAATAGACCCCGTTTTTGCCTCAAATGTATCGATAGCGTCTTTTACTATTTCAGGATCGGTAACGTCAAAACCCAGCTCATGAACAGTCGCCCCTTCCCCTCGAAGCACTTTGGTGGCATTAGACAATCGATCAGCATTCCGACCATTGAGAATCACTTCTGCACCGGCACCGGCTAACCCCCGCGCCAGTTCAAAACCAATACCTTGGCTCGAGCCAGTAACCAAGGCACGGCACCCGGTAAGATCAAATAACTTAAGAGTATCCATAAACTTCCTCCTGTACTATGTCTTTAATTGATTTTTAACTTGCGATAATCATTGTTATCGATAACATTAAGTAAAAAGGGACATTCCTGTCAAGCTATTTTGTGATATCAAGGAGACATCAATGAAAAAGATAGATATTTTACAAATTGGGCCATACCCTGCCTGGGACATGGAAGCACTAGAAAAACATTTTATTCTTCACCCATATTTTGAGGCAGAGGATAAAGATACATTTGTTGCCCAATGTTCAGAGTGTATCCGGGGTGTCGCAACCCGGGGTGAACTTGGTCTGAGCAGAAAATTAATAGAGGCATTACCGAATCTTGAGATCATTTCCGTCTATGGCGTTGGATATGATGCGGTTGACCTGGTGGCAGCTCGTGAGCGTGGTATCCGCGTCACCAACACCCCTGATGTTTTAACCAAAGATGTTGCAGATTTTGGGGTCACCATGATGCTGGCGGCATCACGGGGGATTATAGGTGCGGAAGCATGGGTACGTTCTGGATCTTGGGCAGATAAAGGTTTATTTCCTCTGAAAAACAGGGTTTTTGGCAAACGTGTTGGCATCCTGGGGTTAGGCAGGATTGGTTTCGAGATTGCCAAGCGATGTGCTGCCTTTGAGATGGATATTGCCTACTCAGATTTACAACCACAGGAATATGCTACCGACTTGACATACATAAAAGACGCTAGAGCTCTGGCGGAGCACTCGGATTTTCTTTTTGTCACTGTAACCGGTGGGCCGACTACTCACCATATAGTTGACAAAGAGGTAATCGAAGCACTGGGGCCGGAAGGAATGATATTGAATGTGTCCAGAGCCTCTAATATTGATGAGAACGCTCTGATCAGTGCTCTGGAATGCAAAGCATTGGGGTTTGCTGCACTGGATGTGTTCGAGGGAGAACCTCAGCTGGATAGCCGATTTCTCGAGCTGGACAATGTAATGCTACAACCTCATCATGCTAGCGGCACCATCGAAACCCGTAAGGCTATGGGGAAGCTGGTTTGTGACAACCTCGAAGCCCATTTTACCGGACGGGCACTATTAACCCCGGTCGTATAGAGGAACGATAAATGAAATCTGTCATCTGTTATGGAGAAAGGGACCTGCGGATCGTTGAAAATGACCAGCCAACCATGGGAGATGGTGACGTTACCATTGACATTGAGGCAGGTGGTATCTGCGGTTCAGATCTGCATTATTATAATCACGGTGGTTTTGGCACAGTTCGAATCAGGGAACCGATGATACTCGGGCATGAGGTTGCAGGCCGAATTTCAACACTTGGTCAGGATGTAAAAGGGATGGCAGTTGGCGATCTAGTCGCGGTCAACCCAAGCCAGCCCTGCGGCTCATGCGAATATTGTGAGAAAGCACAATATAATCAGTGTTTAGATATGAGATACTATGGCAGTGCCATGCGGTTTCCTCATGTGCAGGGCGCGTTTAGCCAGCAGCATGTTGCCAACGCTCTACAATGCCACGTATTTGGTGAAAAAACATCAGCAACTGAAGCCGCATTTGCTGAACCGCTGTCGGTTGCGCTGCATGCTATAAGACGTGCCGGTAACTTGCTCGGCAAGAAGGTCCTTGTTACCGGTTCTGGACCAATTGGTGTTCTCGTTGTTGCCGTCGCAAAGATGCATGGTGCTCTTGAGGTTGTTGCAACAGACGTGGAGGACACGGCACTTATCTGTGCCAGTCAAGTCGGTGCAGACCGGACCATTAATGTTGCGACTCATGCGGATGAACTTAGTTCTTATAGTGCAGGGAAAGGGACCTTCGATGTGGTAATCGAAGCTTCAGGTAATGAACATGCATTAAGGTCCGCGCTTGAAGTTATTCGGCCACTCGGTCGCCTGATTCAGTTAGGTCTTGGTGGAGAGGTTACACTTCCTCTAAACTCTCTTGTAACCAAAGAGATAGAGTTATGCGGGACATTTCGTTTTCACGAAGAATTCGCCTGGGCAGTTAGCTTGATTAATGCTGGCCGCTTACCTCTTGAGCCGATACTTACCGCAGTCTACTCGGTTGATGAAGCAGTCGCCGCCTTCGAAGCTGCGAACGATCGCTCAGCCAACATGAAGGTACAACTTGCTTTTACCTGATGTAATCAACCAATTTTTCGGGTACTTCCCCTTTCAATAACGGAATGGGGAATTGTCAAACATTGAGAGGGATACAGAGTCCCGGACTTCCCCTCTTCAATAGCCTTAAGCATCAATGTCCCCGCCTGGCGACCTATCTCCGGGCAGTTGACCGCAATGGTTGTGATGGATGGCCAACTGTGACGGGATATTTCAAAATCACCAAACCCCGCAACCCCCAGACGATCAGGAACTGTCCAGCCATTTCGATGGCACTCCATAATAACACCTACGGCGCATAGATCAGATACGCAGATCACTGCTTCCACTCCAGGCCACTCGTCTTTCAGCTGAATAACAGCCGGTCCTCCGTGCCTGATCGATATTGGTGGCGTGCCCATAGAAACAACATGGGCTCTTGGTAGCCCAAGGGTTTTGATAGCTCTTTCGTATCCTCTTCTACGATCAATTCCCCGAAAATCACCATTCTCCCCTCCTCCGATGAATGCGATTTGTCGATATCCGAGAAATACCAGTCGAGCTACCATATCTTCCATCATTGCAGCATTGGAAAAACCGACTACATGATTGATCGGCTGCGTGGGTAAATCCCAGAGTTCAATCACCGGCACATTGGTCATCTCCAGTAAATGACGCGTACGGGCAGTGTGCTCACCCCCTGTCAAGATGATCCCTTCAGGTCGTCGTTGCAACATGGTTTGCACAAGGTGCTCTTCCCGCTGAAGACTATACCCTGTATAACCAAGAAGAATCTGTTTACCTTCAGAATCGAGCGTTTCAGAGATGCCCTGTACCGTTTCAGAAAAATTGGAATTGTTTAATGATGGGATAACAACAGAGATGAATCCTGTCTTCTTAGAAGAAAGAGCTCCTGCAGTGAGATCGAGCACATAACCCAATTCTTCAACAGCAAGCATAATTTTTCCGTGTGTCTCAAGGGTGACCGATTCACTGCCTTTCAGGGCACGAGAAACTGTCATCGCAGAGACACCTGCACGACGAGCCACATCAGCCATTGTGGGATTGCGTTTATTGCAAGTCAAGTTAAGCTTCCTTTTTTGCCGCACTGCACTGCGACAAAAACAAAAAAATTAAAAAGGTGTGGGTTTCAGAGAGGGATGGCACAGGGTTCTTGGAAACGGCGTACAACTAATATTTACCGTGAGTATGCCATGCATCCCACATGGCCCAGAAATTCTCTGGTGCAACATCCTCCAGAATGTTGTGTACCGGCACAAAAACAAACCCTCCACCGGGTGCCAGAATATCTATTGTTCTCTTTACCTCAGCTTCGACTTCAGCTGGAGTTCCGGACGACAATACAGTTTGGGTATCAAGACCACCTCCCCAGAAAGTAAGCTCCTTGCCAAACTCTTTCTTCAGTTCGGCCAAATCCATATTTTTTGCCGTGTACTGTACCGGATTCAGGATATCTATACCCATATCGATAAAATCAGGTATGAGTGGTTTAATAGATCCACAGCAATGAAAAAATATTTTCACCCAGGGCATTTTGGTCTTTATCGCCTTTAAGAGACGAGCCAGCGGCGGAAAGATTATCTCATCCATCATCTTTTTCGAGACAAGCAGGGTATTCTGAACACCGAGATCATCAGCCTCTGCAATAACGGGGATATGATCTTCCAGCCCACGGGCCAGGATGTAATCTCCAACAACCTCCCAATAGGCTATTTTGTGGTCAGCAATCTTCTCTAACATTTTTCTTGCACTGGCCCCATCCATGGCTAGATCAAGGTAAAAATTCTGGTAACCCCGAAAACGAAATGCCATTTCGCTGAGACCCGCGCAACAGCGATCAGCAATCCAGGCAGAGGTACCAAGAGTTTCAAGCTGAGAGTCAAATAGAGTGAATATATGATCACGAAGATTATTAAAATCAGGAAAATCGAGTTTGTCTGCAGCTTCTTTAATCGTTGAACAATGTTCAAACGGAAATTCTTTCTGGTTAAAATAATGGTCGCTCATGCTATCAAAAGCCCATAAGCAGTCATATTGATCTGTAAATTGAGAGAGCGTTCCGTTCACTTCCATTATATTCACCAGGTTGAGCGTTCTCTCAATGCCGACTCTTCTGGTATCTACATGCAGTTTCTTTAGAATCTGATCAGGCGGTATAATAATGTTTGAAATTACATCAACAGTTTGGGATTCATTAAAATCGGTGGGTAATCCCCTGAAAGCCATTGCCTTTTTAAAAGCTTCACCCGAAATACTTGTAACCGTTGTTCCTGCAAGATCATACGGTACGTGGTCAGACTCCTGGTGAGAAATAGCTGCTTTAAGACGTTCCAAACTATCCATCATACTGTTCCTTTAAGCTCAAGGTGAAATACAGCCTACTGAACCTGGGCTCTATCATTAATTGGAAAATTCTGAATGTAAGAAGATAAATATGGCAGCAAAACGGTGTTGATTTTCTGCTGGCATATTTATCATTTGTAAACCTTACTTCCCATTACTTTGATGCTTCGAGAATTGCATTGATCAAAACATCGCCGTTCTTATCAATAAAGGTGGTCCAGACAGGTTTAACTGCCTTTTGAAAAGCTGCCCCATCCACATCGCTATTGACTGTCATACCATGGCTCTCTAGCTCAGCGATCATATCTTTTTCACCTGCAATATTCTGAGCGCGCTGATTAGCAATTGCTTCTGCAGAAACGTCCATAACAATTTTCTGCTCTTCTGCACTCAAACCTTCGAATTTTTTAAGGTTCATTACCATGGTCAGTGGTGAATAGGCATGCTGAGTCAATGAGAGGTATTTTTGTGCCTCATAGAATTTGAAAGACAACACAACAGCAATGGGATGATCCTGTGCGTCAACCACTCCAGTTTCCAGTGCAGTGTAAAGCTCAGCCACAGGGATCTGCTGAGGATTAGCTTTCAAAAGGTTAAACATGTTGTTTAATGCCTGCGAGTTGTTAACGCGCATCCGAAGGCCGGTAAGGTCAGCGGGGGTACGGATTGGGCCACGATTGTTCGACATGTTGCGATAACCGTTTTCAGGATATCCCAACCCTTTGAGGCCAAATGATTCCATGTTCTTAAAAACACTCTGTCCAACTTCACCGTCTAAAACCTTGTATGCGATCTCACGATTAGGAAACATAAAAGGAAGAGTAAACGCCGCTGCTTCAGGTACTAAACCGGTAAAGTTGTTCAGACCTGAAATTTCGATATCTACAATACCAGAGCGAACACCATCAATCATCTGAGAATCTGTACCTAACTGACCGTTAGGAAACAGGTTGACCTTAATGTTGCCATTGGAACGTGCCTCGATCTGTTTTTTGAAGAATTCCGACATAACATGCATCGAATGCGATTCAGGGGCGGCATGAGCTAGTTTGAGAGTTGTTGCAGCTACAGCAGGCATCGCTGCTAGAGTTAGAACTGAAGCCAATCCCACAATCTTAAATAGTTTTTTCATAGATCTTCTCCGTTTAGGTTAACCAATCATAAAATTCATTGGTACGATGATAATGCTCGGGAAGGCGACAAAGATCGCCAAAAGCATTAAATAAACAATGATAAAAGGCCAAACACCTTTAACCGCAACACTCATTGGTGCACCACCTACACCGCAGACGACATTCAGAACATTTCCGACGGGGGGGGTAATCAGGCCAATAGAGGTATTGATCACGAACATAAGCCCGAAATAGACTGGATCAATTCCAGCTATTTTTATGATCGGCATAAAAAGAGGCACAAGAATGAGAATTGTGGGACCAAGGTCCATAACCATGCCGACCAAAATAACAACAATCATGATCGTAGCCATCAAGAGTTTTGGGTGCTCAACCAGCGGGCCCATGAGTTGAGCCAGTTGCTGTGGAAGTTGTGCAACAGTTATCAACCAAGCGGCGACCATGGCACAGCCGAGGAGAAACATCACCATGGCTGTAGAGCGGGCAGCAGTGACAAGTAGACGGTAAAAGCTAAGCCAGGTGAGCTCGCGATACACCACAGTTGAGATTACGATGGCATATACAGCAGCGACGACCGCAGCCTCAGTTGGCGTGAAAATGCCAAAACGAATACCACCGATAATAATTACCGGTAGCAGTAGAGCCCAGACACTTTCTCTCAACGCAGCAATGCGTTCTGAGCGAGATGCTTTTGGGGTTTTTTCAATATTTTCTTGGCGGATAACCAGTGACCAGACCACAACCAGGGCTAATCCCATCATCAAGCCGGGAACAATGCCACCGAGAAACAGTTTCATGATCGAGATGTTGCCTGCAACACCGATGATAATCAAAGGAAGCGAGGGTGGAATAACTGTAGCTATAATTCCTCCAGACGCCAAAAGCCCCATTGTCGGTGCTACGGGATATCCGGCTTTTCTCATCATTGGGTTCAGGATACTGACCAGTGCGGCAGCGTCTGCAACAGCAGACCCAGACAACCCCGCCAGCAGAATAGATGCGAAAATGGCGACATAACCCAGACCGCCTTTACGGTGCCCGAACAAAGCTTTGGCTAACCTGACGATCCGTGTAGAAAGTCCCCCTTTTGCCATCACCTCGCCTGCGACAAGGAAGAACGGAATCGCCAGCAGGGGAAAACTATTTACACCGTTTATCAGCGACTGAGCTAAAATATTGGCGCTGAAGAGGTCCATTTGAATCATCAGTGCCATTGCACTGAGAAGCATGGCAAACGCTACGGGTAAACCCAGGAAGATACTGCTCAGCAAGACTCCAAGAAATAAAAACAGTGTCATGTCTCACCATCCTTATCTTCAACATGTTCCAATGGTCCGACAATATGCGCCAGGGCAACAAAACACATCAAGAACCCAGACACAGCACCAGCAAGGTAAAACAGACCCGCCGGTAAACCCGTCAGTTGAGAGATATTATTCCAATTAGCGATGGTTTGTTGCCATGATCCCCAACAAAGCATAGATACAGATACCAGAATAACCAGCCATATTACCTTCCTCAGGTACGGTACTGCTTTGGGGAACAAGGCTATACTGAATTCCGAAACAGCTAGATGCTCGCCCCTGTGTAAAACCGTTACAGCGCCAAGTAAAACCACCCAGACAAACCCCAGACGCGATAATTCAACAGATTGCCTTAAGCCGGAAGAAAATCCGTAACGTAAAACAACGTTTGTGAAGACCAGAATAATCATTGCCATCATCATCACTGCCAAAATTACGTCGATAATGCCCCACAATTTGGTTAAAATCCGATGCATGTTACTCACCTCCATTGCCTATCTCACATCGCAATTTCCCCCAGTGAAATAGGAAAGATAATCACTGTACCTTGTTCTTGTTATCGGTAACATGGTTTTGTTGCTTTGACAATAAATAATTTTACACAAAAATCTTCACGCCAAAAACTATACAGAACATACAGTGAAAAAATCTGCCTTTATTCAAACCGATCTGCTGAACAAAGTGATTGCCTTAAACCTTAGGCTGGATAGAGTCTGCGATTATTTATTATAGGCAGTTGAGGTGGCAACACCTATATTTTTCAAATTATCCATAATAAGGTTCAGAAAGCTCTGTTAGGAATAGTTTTTTTTCGACTATGTTAAGGTGTAACATCAACAGCCCTCAAGAGACAGGTACAGAAAATTTCAAGGGGTTAATACTGAATTTACGAGTCGTTATCTCCTTTGTTTGTTGACCCTTCAAAAAATTGTAAAATCGCTGCGTTATCTTCGCTCCCCCAACCATTTGCGCAGAGTTGTCTATGAATTTCCGTAACTAGACCAGTTATAGGCATTGCCGCCTCTGCTTTGTCAGCAAAGCTCTGGACCATTCTCAGGTCCTTCAACATATTATCCAACCGCCCCGTGGGGGTAAGATCTCTGGCTGCTATTTTAGCCATGTACTCTTGCATAATACTGGAATCGGCTCGCCCCCCCGCAAGGGCTGTTGGAATCCGATCTGCTGCGACACCACCTTTGAGAGCTAGCCAGGTAGCCTCGGCTACAACGGCAAAATTACAGGCACATAACACCTGGTTAATCAGCTTAGTTGTTTGTCCTGCCCCTTGAGGGCCCATATGTGTGTAATTGGCTGCGAGGTGTGCCATTACTTCCCTTGATTTCTCATAATCTTCCGGTAACCCACCAGCAAACACTGCCAAATTTCCTCCGGCAACAGCAGGCACTCCACCAGACAAGGGAGCATCTACCCAGGCCATACCAGTTTGATCCCGTAGTTTTTCTGCCATCGCTCTGGTTCTCCCCGGATCGATGCTTGACATGTCAATAATCATTTTTCCTGAGCTGCCTGCTTCCACTACTCCTCCAGGACCAAAGACAACATTCTCTACAATATCTGAATGGTTGAGACTCAAAATCACAAAATCAGAATTCGTAACAACCTCGGAAGGAGTCGAAGCCGCTTGCAAACCTTTTTCACTAAAAAGAGCCACCCGTTCCGGCGATATATCCAATCCTGTCATAGGTACCCGACAATCGAGAAGACGCTGGCAAATACCACCACCCATAACACCAAGTCCAATTATTCCAGTTTTAGGTAAATTCATATTATCCACTCCTGTAGTTTAGGTAGAGAAAACAATGTCAACTTGTTATCGATAACATCTGTCTACCAAAAGACACCCGCCATGTCAACAGACATTAGGTTCTCATATCTGACCATCGGTTATACCATTGAATTTAGTAGAAAAAAACCATTCGAGACGTAAGTAGAAAGAGATGTTCTGAAAAATACTCGAGATCCTAAGATCTTATATGGATATTTGCAGTATAGTGAACAATGATAACTGTATCAGTTATAAAGCACTGATCCTGCAGATCCCCGAGGATGCATACCGTTACCATTATGTGAAGACGAAAGTGCGTGTATTGCGTCACATCGAT
>CAZOWJ010000048.1:0-10898 GCA_964583415.1 uncultured Desulfocapsaceae bacterium | reverse complement strand
TGCATACCGTTACCATTATGTGAAGACGAAAGTGCGTGTATTGCGTCACATCGATTGCACGCTGTCAATATTTCATGGTCCTCGAAAACTTGAGATGCTTCCTGTTAAGTTACCGTTTCAAGTGAATTGAGCAAATCGCTGAGAAGAAATCAAGATTAACGGCAAGACATCTTAGTCCACCTTCCCATTTGCTTATAAAAATCTTTTTTTCTCCCAGTGAGATTTATACTTCAAGTTTCTAACTTTTACTGACGATCTTCTTCATTATCAGGTCAGATTGTAGTTCATTTCCTATTTGAAATAAATGTTGCCCTGCCTGCTTAAATCCCATCTTCTCATAGAATGCGATTGCATTGACATTTTTTTCCCATACACCTAACCAGACATACTTCTTCTTGTTTTGTTTTGCTTGCTGAAAGACATATTCCATTAATACTTTACCTAATCCTTTTCCTTCATATTCTTTCTGTACATATATTCTCTCAACTTCAACTGATTTAGAATCATTAATATCCGACTGAGCTGGTGTGTAATTTATCTTAGTATATCCGGCCAATTCACTGTCTAAATAAATAAAATAAAACTTACAGTGTGCATTCCCCAGTTCTTGTGCCAGTTTCTCCATGCTGAATGATTCTCGAAGATACTTGCCCATTGTTTCTCGACTATTCATTGACCTAAATGTTTCATCAAACGTTTCATGTCCAATCAAGTGTAAAGTACCTAATTCATTTAATAAGCACTGTCTTATGATAATGTTCATCTGCCGTCCTTGACGCGATTGATGCTTAAATCTTTTATACTAGGGGGTTTAGGAGCAGCTGTGATCTTCAGTTCTTATGGGTGGAGCATAGCATGACGGGCAGTACCGGATCGGCGTAGTGAAGAGTCCAATTCTTTGCCCATTCTCAACGTAATTCCGGATCGCTGAGTTTGTATCGTATCCTGAGAACTCCGTCGTTGAAATCTTGGGAGATCATACGATACTTGCCGATTTCTACTGTATTATCTACATGCTCACCGATACAGGGACAGGAATCATAGTCTCCGATTCGCACTATGCGAACGGTTTCGACTCCGTCTGGAAGACGGGTGAGGTTGAAATCCCGCTCGGCTTTCTCCAAGGAAACCATCTCTTCGGTCACATCTAGGTTCGCTGAAATAGTCTTATTGACCGCTGCTTCAACTTCCTTCACTTCGTTATCGGTCAGGGCTCTATCGAAATGGTAGTCACACTTGGATTTCTTTTTGTTCACGTGAGCGCTGAAGCAACGTCCACAGTCGAATTTTCTGACCATTACCTGATTGAGTATATGTTCTGCCGAATGCATGCGCGGGGCGTAAGATTTTGACATATCGATCTGTTGGTGTTTTTTGACAGTTAAAAAACAAACCGTGGTTCATCAACCAAGGCGTAAACCTTCCAGTTATTTTTTGATTTTTCATCCGCTCCATAATGCCACAAATTTGGTTCAGTCGTTAAATCAATTGGAAGTTCCGATAATATTATAATTGCTGTTTCCTTCTGAGAAGGTGCGACAAGAAGATTGAAGTAGTTGCCTGGCCCCATTGTCGGTTGAACATAACCTGTTTTAAGACCAGTATAATTTTCTTCTTGCTTAACAAATGGAACTCCTGCCTTTTTTAATGCATCACACGCCATTTCAAGGTCATATATTCGACCAGTTTTGAGTATTGTTTCATGCCCTAGCATCGTAGATTATGTACATGTTTTATTGCATGGAGTTAACGAACTGGGTAACCTGCCGCCCACCCAAACTTACCGCGTCAGCGCCGCCACTCTTCTTGCGGTCAGGTTGACCTACTTGATATGCGATTTTTTAATTTTCTTTGAGTTCTTTTCCTATATGGAGATACGTCCACACAAATACTATTCCAAAAATAAGGTCAAATATTGCAAACGACTTCCACATGTCAGGTATTCCAGTAGTAAACCAGTGAACAAATACGACTGAGCAATATGAAATTTTAAGTAAGATTCCATATGGGATTAATTTTCTATTACGGATAGGTTGTCGGCCAATGTTTATAAACATAATGGCAAAAACAACAAGTAATGCTGCTGGGAATTGTACATAACCCACATGGTTGGGTGGCGTTATTCCATGCCAGGTGTAAATGGTAATTGGGAATATAAGAAAAGCAAGTCCCAGGATTCCGTCATATGCTGCACTCAAATAATAAAATAACGATATGCCTTTATGCTTTTCCATGAATGACTCCTCTCTGCCAAATTGAGGCAGGTAATTTTTTCAATTTGTCAGTGCTTCATTTTTTGATTTAATTATCTCTCGCAAAAGATCTTTGAATCTTTTGCGGCGAAAACCTGTAAATTCCTCACTATACAATTTCGCGCCAAGCTCTTTAAATCCTTTGGATAAGTCGTCAATTGACATTTTTTGGGGTTTGAAATTTATGTCGAACAACGTGCATTTTTCCCATGCGTTTTCTTCAATGATTCTATCTTCTTCCTTTAGTCGCCGGTAAAGAGGTGTGCCTGGGAATGCGGTCTGAATTGTAATTTGCACTTCATGAAGCCCAGAATCATTTACAAAATTATAAATTTGGTCGAAAATCTTGGAATCATGATCATCCAGGCCAAGAATAAAGCAACCGTTAACGCTTATTCCGTGAGATTGAATAGTGTTAATAGCCTCTTTGTAATTATGTAGATGTTTCGCTTTCCAGTTTTGTTTAGTTTCGATTCCATATAGTGCCGATTTCGATGGGCTTTCAAGGCCGATCAATACTTGAGCACAGCCACTTTCTCGCATTAATTGTAAAAGTTCCTTGTCTTGTGAAATCGAAATATCGGTTTCAGTGAACCATCGTATTTTTCTTTTTCTAATTTCGGGTAATAATTTCTTCCAATATTCCTTGTTAACAAATGTATTATCGTCAGCAAATTCGATAAAGGGATGTTCCCATATTTTTCTTATCTTATCGATTTCAGCCAATACTTTTTCAGCCGGCTTTTGTTTATATTGTTTGGTGAGAAGGATCGAACTGGCACAGAATTCACAACGGTGTGAGCAGCCACGACTTGTCTGTACTGTGAGTCGGTTGTATTTATCGATGTTTAGGAGTTCAAATGCTGGCATTGGTGCATTTTTGAGGTTATATTCTTCATCAACGCTTCCATAAAAAGGCTTAAGCCCTCCATTCTCTGCGTCACTGATAACAGAAGGCCAACTTAGCTCCCCTTCGCCGATAACTACTGAGTCGCAATGTTGTTTTGCTTCATCTGGAAGAGATGTAACATGTAACCCTCCCAACACGACCGGAACGCCTTTAGCTCGAATAATTTCTGCGAGTTGGTAAGCTTCTTTTATTTGAGCGCTGTAGCTTGAAATAGTGATCAAATCAAAACCGCCAAGTGTGTCTTGGGTTGCTTGACTGTCTAGTAGATCAGCGATTTCAATATAATCAACACTATGATGGGATGGGACCATCCCCGCCAATGTCAAAAGACCTAAACTTGGAAGAGAGGCAATAACCTTACTCCTTTCAATAAAGCCAGGAAGAGTAAGGCCCATTTCCAATAACTCTTCGTCGCATACCCGTATGCCACTCATTGCTATTAAACAAATTTTCATGACATTATTCCTTTTGTAAAAAACAATAATGTGCCAACAACTAAGCACAGCACTGGGATGAAAAACAAATGTCGAAAGAATTTTTTGTACGCGGAAAGAAAACAAATTAGAGGCATTGTGATGGCCCCGGCAACGAAAAGATAGGATGGATATGGCGTTACGATTTTGACGTTAAAGGCCGTGATGCTCAAGGCGTAGGTAAGATTAATGAGTGCGATCCCAAAAAAAGAAATGTGGCCGAGGCGGGTCATTCTTCTCCTCCATGAAGAATATCCTCCCATCCAATCTTCATTATGAAAGAATAAGCCGAGAAGAGCGCCCGCAATGAATCCAAAAAATATTCCTATCCAGGCTGCGTAGAAATTTATTAACGGCATTTTGTTCCTTTAGTTGCGGGCAGTATTCTTATTACGCATACGTTGAGTTAAACGGCAAATACCGCAACACGGATTACCCAGCAAAGTACCACTTGAGGATTCCGGTAAACGTTCAATGGAAGGGATTTCGCGCAGTGGTATTTGTCAGCTTAAACGATTGGTTTATGTGAGATTTTCATATTCCTAATAATGGTAGTTTTTTCCTCATGTGGTATGTAAGAGCTACTTTTATGCATTCTCTAATAATTTCTTGCGGCAATTCTGAGTTAATATCAATAATGATGGCTCGATTACCCTCGAATTCAAGTGCTTCGCTATATATGGTCCTAAAAGTATCAACTAACTTTGTATTGCAATTAAAATAAAGACCTACACATTCAGGAGTAGTTTCTTTCCAACCTATACGAACTGTACTCCCCCCTTTTAATAAATAACTCGGTTCTCCCCATTTTAAAGTTTCTTCGACGTCATAATTAGAATCAAGCTTTGATGCAACATCAAGAATGACATTTCTTAAAACCATCATTATAGATTTCACATTCTCAGGATAACTCCTGAATACCTGCTCGACTGAATGATTCATAAACGTAGGTTTTATTTTTTGTAACACATAACGTTTAGCACAGTTGCCGCGGCCTTTTGTGGTACACTGGAGCGGCTTGTTGAACGAAGCCGCGATGCGGCAGAAAAAGCAAAAAACAGTGTATAACTCCAGTTGGTGTTCAATCCCGGACACTTACAATGAAAAGGAGTATACCATGAAGTTATTTGAAGAAAAACGATTTACCTTAGATTTGGCAATGTTAAATTTAATGCTCAGTTGCTGAGAATACCTTATCAGGAAACACCTCGAATCAATGTATACGTCAACTTTGTATAGGTTCGGTCTGGCATTCTTAAATTTATAACATGATGCTGGACCGATTTCTTGGTGTCAGGTCGAAAAAACAAGTCGCCCGACAATCGTTGAGATATCGGGCGACATTGTTAGCAGGGCAGATAATTACTGTTTGATGTTCAAGACATTGAAGACCTTGTCCAGCAATGCTTTGTCCTTGATGCGTGGTAGAACCATTGGCCAGACGGTGCGTGACTTCTCAACCCAAATATCTTCATCTGTGGGCTGACCAAACAAGGCTACACCGTTTTCAGCCAGGATCTTCTTGCCGGTCTCATCCATTTGTGCTGCCATAGCCATGGCATGGTCTGTGGTTTCCTGACCAGCTTCTAGAACCGCTTTCTGTAGATCGGCAGGAAGTTTATTAAACCAGTCTTGGGAAATAACCATCGGATTAATTGCCAATTTGTAGCGAACGTCTGTTACGTGGTCAATAACCTCGTAGTATTTCATTGAGGCAAGTGAAATGTAGGTCATTTCCAGGCCATCAATAACTTTCTGCTGCAACGCGCCAAACAATTCACCAAAGGCCATCGGAACAGCATCCGAGCCCCATGCCTTGAAGGTGGCTACCATTACTGCGTTATTGGGCACACGAATCTTAAGGCCAGATAAGTCATCAATTGTAGCAACCTGCTTCTTGCTGTTAGCTATCACACGGAAACCCTGTACACCCCAGGCTAGTGGCATGGTGCCACTTTCAGCTACCATGGCACGCGTGAAATCAGGAGCGGCTTCCTTCACAACCTTGGCAAATTCGTCGTTGCTGCGGAACAAGAACGGCAAATCCAGAACAGACATTGAAGGAGCAAAGGCACTAACGTTATTAGAAGCGAGAACAGTAGCTTGCACGATACCATTCTGGACATCTTGGAAGGCGCGTTGTTCGGCACCTAGCTGTCCACCAGGGAAAATCTGAACTTCAATCTTGTCAGTTTTAGCCTCGATCACCTCTTTGAATTTCAATGCCAAAACCTGGTAGGGATCTTTCGCATCAGCAGAGTTGCCATGAGCAATTTTCATCACAAGCTTGTCATCGGCAAGTGTTGTCCCCGCTATAAAAAAAGCGGTAGTAATAATTAAACTGATTAATGCTAACTTGGTTTTCATAATAAAATACCTCCTCTGAATTGTACGCACGCAAACTTTGTGCAATTAGTTTTTAGCGGCCAAACAGCCGCGGTAAAAACAGGATTAGATCTTCGCCAAATCGAACCATAAAAAGAATAATTCCGATCAATACAACCGTGTAGGGAATGATAGCCTTTGATGCCCTTTCTAAAGAGATCCCCGTCAGGTTCATGGCAATAAACACATTTGGGCCGAGTGGTGGACTTAAAAGTGCAATTTCGTTGGCCATTACCCAAAGAATGCCAAAGAATATCGGATCGATGCCGAAATGATTGATAACTGGCATAAGAATGGGGCCAAGGATCACGATTGTTGCAAGGGTATCCATAAACATTCCCAATACAAACAGGAAACCGACAAGCATGAATAGAACCATATAAGGGTCATCTGTCAGTCCCAGTAAGACATAGGTTGCCTTTTGTGGTACTTGATACATCGTCAGAAAACGACCAAACAATACAGATACGCCAACGACTACAACCATAGTTGAAACGACTAGGTTTGTATTGTTGACGCATAGGATGAAATCTCTCCATTTTAATTCGCGATTGACCGCTGCACCGATGACTATGGCGTATACAACTGCAACACATGACGCCTCGACCGGTGTGAAGATACCTCCGTAGATGCCCCCTAAAACGAGGACCGGCGACATGAGTGACCAAAAACTACGCCGGAAACACATAAAAAAGTCAGACACGTTGTATTTTTTGTCACTAGCCTTGTACCCAGCACGCCGAGCGAGAACATAAGCCGTCAGGATCAACATTAACCCAACAATAATCCCAGGAATAATACCAGCCATGAACAAGGAAGTGATTGAAACATTTGCGACAACACCATAGAGGATCATCGGATTACTCGGTGGAATAAGTATTCCTAATGTACCCCCTGTGGAAACAACTCCCGACGCATAATCCACAGAATAACCTCGCTTCAGCATCGATGGTATCATAAGGCTGCCGACAGCGGCCACAGTTCCGGGCCCTGAACCAATAATGGCTGCAAAGAACATACAAGCCAAAATGGTAACAATGCCGAGTCCTCCTCGTACGCCGCCAATAAGGATTTCACAGAATTCAACAATCCGGCCAGCAATTCCTCCCTTTTCCATGATACCCCCGGCTAAAATGAAAGCCGGTACTGCTAGGAGTGGAAACATGTCTGAAACTTTGAAAAGATCAAGAGGGATAATTGCAAAGGGTAGGTCACTAAAAAACAGCACTGCCACCGTAGAAGCGCCAAGAGCGATAAAAATAGGAACTCCCAAAAAGAGCATACCAAACAAGAGGACCCAGATCATTATTTCAATTTGCATTGATCACCCCTCTTTGCTCGTTGTTGCGGAAATTCTTTTACTGCCCCCAAGAATGGGTTCATGATAGAAGATAACACGCCACCAGCGTTCTATAAGCCTTACTGACTGTAGAAAAAAACCGATTGGGATCAAGGCAAACACGTACTGCATGTTCAGCATCAATGCTCCTGACACCAATGGGCGTTCGTTCATACTGTCTATCAACAAGACACTTTGATAGATCACAATAATATTGAAGCTAAGCCAGATTAGATCTGAAAAGGCAAAAACCACTGTGCGGGGTAAAGGAGGCAACAGGTTGAGATGAGCCGTTACCCGTATGTGTGTTCCCTCTTTAGCTCCTAGGGCAGCCGAGATGTATACCAACCCCAGTAAACCGAATCGGGAAGTTTCTTCTGCCCAGGAAATTGACTGCCCAAACCCGTAGCGGGAAATTACCTGGATAAACAGCAACGCGACTATACTCAATAAAAGTACACCACAGATTATCCATTCAAAATTATCTAGTATTTTTCGCATCCTTCCTGCCATGATCATCGGTTTTCTTGACTAATTATCTTCAGCTCAGTCTGAATGTATCAGCCTGGCCGGAAGCATTGAAACATCTTATTCTGTTACGAACGCACTCAGAAACGGCATTCGTACCAATCGCCCATGCCGAAAGCATATCTATATCGGGTGTATCGCTGATTGATTTGGCAACAGTGTCCCTGAAACAGACTTTGAGCATGGTGTTTATGTTTATCTTTCTGATGCCTGATTTTATTGCTTCGGGAAGATATTCATCAAGTACACCTGAAGCCCCGTGAAGCACCTGAGGACAGCTTAGTTTTGTTGAAAGCTCCTTGATCAGCCCGCAGTCTATCGACGAACTTTGGTTTTGCATACCATGCACTGAACCGACCGATACTGCAATGAGGTCGATGTTGGTTTCCCGAGCAAAATCAGCTGCTTTTTCCGGGTTGGTGAAATTTTCAGATATATTGTTAGGCGATGGCTCCTGAGCTGGAATAATACCTATTTCTCCTTCCATCGAAGCGCCATATGCATGACTAAGTTCTACAGCCTTAGCGGTTAAACGCACATTTTCGTCAAAAGGTAGGGCTGAACCGTCGAACATGATTGAACTGAACCCCAGATCCAAAGCATTTTTTATCATCTCGAAGTCTTTAGCATGATCCAGGTGTAGCGAGATCGGCACCGTTGCCTTTCTAATCATTTTGTGAATAGCAGAAATTAGGGGTGAGATGTCACCAAGATATTCAAAGGTCGATGGACCGACAGCGAGGATGATCGGAGCGTTTTCCGCTTCTGCAGCCATGATTGCCGCAAGTGCCAGTTCGATATTGTGAACATTGAATTGGCCCAGAGCCCACCTGTTCTCACTGTCTTGAATCATTGTGTGGCTTGTAACTGCTCTCATGGCCCAACTCCTACTTGATTGTTCGTAAATCGGGATATATCCAATTTAATTATCCTTTAAAAAATCCAATAGTGTATTTTCATCAGGAATACCTTCACGCCCACCCGGCTTTGTGCATTTCAAAGCTGATGCGGCCGAAGCAAATCGTGCAGCTTCTGCAAAACTGTTCCCCCGGGAAAGGGAAAGAGCCAACGCACCATGAAAAACATCTCCAGCCCCAGTTGTATCTATTGCTTTTACCCTGAAGGATGGTTGGTGCATTACGTCTTTATCCTCCAGCCACATGCATCCTTCTGTTCCGGCCGTGACGCAGACAGTCCCCCGACAGGTTTGGGAAGCCTTGAGTAGAGCAGATGTAAGCTCCGTTTTATGTGCAAAAGACTTAAGCCCATCTTCCGAAAAGACGGCGTAGGTTGCCATAGAGATTAATGTATCAAGTCCTTGGTAATCGGTTCTTTCTATGTCAAGTATAGATGGGACGGCAAGTCTTTGCGCAAGTTCAAGAACATACTGTGCCCCCTCTGGCCATCTAATATCAGAAAGAACCATGCTCGTATTTGGCGGTAAAGTTTTTGGGAGACTGTCTGTGCTGCGATAGAGGTTGCTGCCACTATAGGCCACAATACTCCTCTCCCCAATTGTATCAACCAGTACAGCCGCTAAAGCGGACTCGGCCTGCGGTACAATGCAGATTTCGCTTATGTCTACCCCATATGCTTCAAGTTCATGTGTAATCTTGCTGCCGGTATTATCATTGCCTACCTTGCACCACAACAGTGGATTGCCGCCAAGACGGGCAATGGCGACCGCTGCAGTTGCTGCAGGACCTCCGCCTGCTTCTTTATAATTAGTTGCTGAGACTTTTCCAGGAGCCAAAGGGAGGGAGTCAACAAAGAATATCTGGTCCCAGACAGCACGGCCCACACACAGAATAGTACTCACAAAGACTGCCCCCATGTTTTGTTTATAATGTCAAACAAACGGCCACAAGATTGTTGCAATGCTACCACGAATAAAGGTTTTGTGTAAATTATTTTTCCATATTTGTAGTGGTCTTTATCGTCAGGAACCCGCAACATGCTTATATTATGAAATATAATTAAAAAACACCGCATAGATACGTTTGTGCCTATGTTGACATTTCTATGAACATTGTGTAACTTTTCTTACATCATGAAGGCACTCTAATATAAATTTTCTCGAAGAAGGATGAAAATATGGGCATTAACGATCGGAGAAAAAACATTTTAGAACTTGTAACTAATGACGGTTTTGCCAGTATTGACAAACTATCCTCTCGGTTTGGGGTTTCAGCACAAACCGTCCGCAGGGATATAATGTATCTGGAGAGTAAGGAATTGGTTGTGCGTCATCATGGCGGCGCGGGTATTCGCTCAAGCATCTTTAATGTCAATTACCAGGATCGTCATACGTTACGGGCCGACGCAAAATTGCAACTGGCCAACCGGATTGCCTCAACTATTCCCGCAAAGTGCTCGTTGTTTATTGCTGGAGGGACGACGATGGAAGCTGTTGCTAGGTCTTTAACTAAATGTAATGGTCTCAAGATCATTACTAACAGCCTTCATGTAGCAGGAATTCTTAATAACAACGATACCTTTGAGGTAGTTACTACTGGAGGGACTCTAAAAAAAAACAACGGAGTCATTGTTGGACCAGATACCGTGGCCTTTGTAGATAAATTCCGGTGTGATTTTGCTGTCATCGGCTGCGGGGGAATTGAGGAGGATGGAGTATTTCTTGATTTTGATTCCCAAGAAGTCGCAACAGTTAGGAAGATGATTGCCAATAGCCGCAAAGTTTTTATAGGTGCTGATAGTTCCAAATTTCCGGGAAAGGCGAATGTACTGCTGGCAACCGCAGAAGAAGTTGATGCTCTTTATACGGAAGCCCCTCCTCCTGCATCCCTAATGGAAGTATTATCAGCCAAAGGGGTGGATGTCAGAATTGATGAGAGCTAATTGCCAATGGACAGAACATTTCGGTGACTTGAAATTCAAATTTGATACTGCCAGATCAAATCTAAACGACACTGCTGTTTTCTTTAATTTAATCTTGTTCCTGATAGCCTACGGAGACGAATGTCATTGCAATGGTAGGGGTTTATACTGGC
>CAZOWJ010000047.1:0-28333 GCA_964583415.1 uncultured Desulfocapsaceae bacterium | reverse complement strand
CCATTGCCCTTTTGGCAGGAACACTCGGGCAATGGCTTAAAAAATCGACCCGAACCCAGGTCATCCTCAACAAACTTGCAGGAACGGTATTTCTGGGACTGGCACTCAAGCTGGCAACGACAAACAGATAGGGACTCGTCTACATTATAGAGCATGGAGTCTATCAAATCGACATCACGAACGAAATTTAAAAAGAACATAAGAAAGGTTCTGCAGCGCTAAAGGATAAAAAAGCCCATGTCACCTGGAATAACCATGCTGCCCTATATCAGTAGACCACGTTCAGGCCGATATATATCAGCGGCAGCATATAGAGAAGAAGCAGGATCAGCCTTGAGTTATGCCATCGCTTCATAAACACCAGGATAACCAGACCCACAAACACCGCTGATCCTCTAAGCCCCATTGACATATAGCTCCAGCTGAGGATTGTTGAATCGAGTCCGGTGAGAACAAGTAAAGCAGCAGAAATCAATACCAGAAATGTAGTACCCCTCAAGAGTCTGACCGGTTGAACGGATTGCAGGAAAACCGTATCTTTCAAATTAAAATCATTATACAAATTTGTTGTTACTCCAAGCAGCAGCCCTGCTGCAGTTCCAAGCACAATCAAAAGAATTCCTGCTGAAAATAATGCGGCAACCGGTGCCGGAAAACTGTGGTTCAGAAAAAATGGCAGCGCCTGGGCACTGTTTGTACCAAGTTCAGGAAAATAAGCCCTTAAATAGAGACCAATTATTATACCGAAAACTCCGATCGGAGGAATAAGAACGGCACTCAGGAAAGCGCCGTTGCGTGCTTCTCTGACATCTTTTGCCGAAAAAATGGCCTGGAGATAGATCTGTGTAGAAAGGACACCGACCAGCATGGAAAACATATCGATAGCTGCAGACTTCACCCCGTAAACAGAAAAATCAAACATGCCGCTGTCAACGGGCAGATGTGCCATAATTTCGCTCGCGCCTCCTCCCTTTTTCAGGGCCAGCAGCGCACTTGCGATCATAATGATATAGAGCATGAAGAATTTAATTTTACCGATAAGTCCTGCTCCTGAGATACCGCCGCTAACAACAAAGATACCAATGAGCAGTGTGGTAATCAAAACCGAGCTGATATCGCCAAAATGAAACACCGACTGCAGGATAGCAATAGAAGCGAGAAACTGGCCAACGACCTGAATGAACATGCCGGTGGAATTGAATGTACTGCTGTAGTATTGAAACCGTTTACCAAAATAATTCCCGAGATACTCAGAAACAGTAACGACGCCTTCCTGTCTCAGTGCTCTTGCAAAAAAACAGCCGAGCAGAAAACAGGAGATACCGCTGCCGAAGGTGAAAATACATGCGGAGATGCCGTAGGTATATGCCGTCTGAACCGTTCCAACCGTTGAAACACCGCCAACGAGCGTGCCGATAATTATCCAGGATACTCCTGTATAGGGCAGGGAGCGGTCAGCAAGTGAAAAATCTGCGGCGGATTTTACCCTGGAAGCGCGGCTGCAGGCCAGCAGCGATATAAGGATAAAAGTGATGACGAACGTTAATTGATACAAAGAAAAACCTCTCTATGTTCACCTTAAATCATTTGCAGCGCTATACAGACCATAAGCGCAGAGGCGATGATACTGCTTTTGTTACTCAATAGGCAACAATCTTTGTACAAGATTTGATGATTTGGTCGGACGGGGATATCCAAGGCTGTTATGACATTTGGTTCTCAAACGTTATTTGATAACCGCCAAGGTCGAGCAGTCAGCTATTGGTCGGTCAAGGCGAGCTTTACCCCTAAAGCAGCGAAGGCCCCGGCAAAACTACGCTGCAGCCAGGTAAGTAATACAGGGGAGTTGAGAACATATCTGCGTACCCCGTTTGCGAACAGGCCGTAGAATATGAAAACAATAAAGGTCATAGCCATGAACATGAAGCTCAGGATGGCCATCTGTACGGTTGGTGAAGAGCTGTCAGCCGGAACAAAAAGAGGCAGAAAAGCAAGAAAAAACAATGAGAGCTTGGGATTTAAAATGTTAATTAAAAATCCTCTGGTTATAATTTTCCATGTTCCTTTCTTTTCTGTCGTCGAGTTAAACGTTAACGGACCTGTCTCACGCCACATGGCCCATGCCAAATAGAGCAGGTAGGCTGCACCGGCAAATTTGACAGCCTGAAAGGCCACGGCACTCATGTGCAGGATTGCCGATAACCCAAGGATGCTGGCTGTCAAATGGGGTGTTATTCCCATCGTACAGCCAAAAGCCGCTGCTATACCCGCCCGCCAGCCCAGAAAAAGGCCATTTGATACCGTGTAGATAACGCCGGTCCCCGGAACTAAAATTACCACCAGTGATGTCAATAGGAATTCTGCACTAAACATGCAAGGGGCTCCAGTATAAACCAGTCTGATTTCAGGAATTAAGTCTCAATGAGACTATCCCTTTCTTCCGGCAGTCGCAAGAACTCACCCCCTCTCAAGTATTTGTTTTTCCATACTTTAATTAGCATTTCTCAAAAGCGACCAGAGAGATTCGACTTTGCTGACTAGTGAACGGTTCCAAGGTTGGAGGCGTATTGCTGAAAGATATATACACAATAAACCCCAAGCAACCACGCCCCCTGCCAGCGCTTAAATGTTCCCGATTTATTCATTGAGATAAAAAGTCGGAATGAAAAAAGGATGATAAGCATTGCCGGGAAATGGAAATAGAAAAAATTAGCCGGAATCTCAAGCGGGGCCGCTGCTGCTGCTGCGCCGATAACAAAAAGACAGTTCAGGACGTCTGCACCGACAATGTTACCCAGGGTAATCTCGGGATGACCTTTACGGATTGCAGAAATTGCGGTTATCAACTCAGGCAACGATGTTCCGAAAGCAACCATAGTGGCGGCGATAACATCATCAGGCACTCCAAAACGCACGGCAACTTCGGAGGCGCTTGGCACAAGGACCCTGGCACTGGCGATTACCAGAATCAGACCTCCAACGATCATACCCCAGGTAATTCCGATCCCTTTAATTTCCTTCTCACCCAGATCACGTTCTGATGTAGATTTGCTGTCACTGTCTTTTGACCAGACATAGGTCATATAGAGATAAACAACCAGCAGCGCCAGAAAGAAAAAACCTACCCAGCGCTCAAGAATTGGGGTGCCCTCCGGAGGCGCCGTTAGCAGTGCCTGGATTGAAACGAGAACAAGCAGAACCGCAGCTCCAACCTGAACCCAGCCGGTACGATTTAAGATGTGTCGATTCACCGGGATTGCTACCAGCAGACAGGTCAAACCGAAAATAAGGCCGGTATCAGCAATGATAGAGCCGACGCCATTCCCAAGTGCCAAACCAGGATTGCCCATATAGGCGGCCATTACTGATACAAACGCCTCAGGCATCGTTGTTCCCAGCGACACAATGGTGGCCCCTATGACAACGGTCGGCAGTCCGGTTCTCATGGCCAGGCTTACAACACCCTCTATCATAAAGTCAGCGCCAAGGGAGAGCACAGCGATACAGATGATAATTACAAGCAGAAGAATCGGCATTGAAAATCCGGCAACAAACTGGTGCAGGACTGCTTCATTGCCAATCCACTGCCAAACGCTATGACTCATCTTCCCTCTATGAACACGAAATCCATCCTGGGCATCCTTATAATCAACTGAAAATTCTTTATCATTCTTTATGACGAGGCCGAACACGATTATAAATCATCTGATCCGAATTGAAAGGAGCATGTTGGTTTTTATCTCAGATTTTCGCGCTACAACCGGCCCGGAACGTCAGCAGGCAATTCCTCCGGTTGACATTGATGATACATTGCTATATATCTGAACCTTCATTGAAACGTGCAGGGGTGGCCATAGCCTGAGATGATACCCATTGAACCTGAACTGGTTAATGCCAGCGGAGGGAAATGCATAGGTCAAAATTTTTTCTTTCCTTGACTTCCCTGCTCATCTCAGTTGAAACAGCTTATATTCCCCGGATTATTAACTCAAGATGATGAGGGTCTCATGTCAAATATCGCTGAGAAAGCAGCAGAAAATTTACAACTTATTCGACAGAACAAACCGCTGATTCACAATATCACTAACTTTGTGGTGATGAATTACACCGCCAATGTCCTGCTGGCAATGGGAGCTTCACCCGTTATGGCTCACGCCAGGGAAGAGGTTGAGGAGATGGTTTCTTATGCAGGCTCTCTGGTATTAAATATCGGCACATTATCCGATATATGGATCGAGTCAATGCTCCAGGCAGGAAGAAAGGCCTCAAAAATGGGCACCCCAATCATTCTGGATCCTGTCGGCTCAGGCGCCACCAATCTCCGAACCAGCAGTGCCAAGACCCTGGTGGATGAAACCGTTGTCAGTATTATTCGCGGCAACAGTTCTGAAATTCTCTCACTTGGAGACCCGGACTCCATGACCAGGGGCGTTGATGCGATGCATACGGTGGACGATGCTGCAGAGACTGGTTCACAGCTGGCAAAAGAACTTGGCACGACCCTGGCAATAACAGGCCCGGTGGATCTCATTACCGACGGTGTCAGGGTTGTTCGGGTTGAAAATGGCCATGCCATGATGCCCTACGTTACCGGAACCGGCTGCTCGGCAACAGCAGTTATCGGTGCCTTCGCCGCGGTTGAATCAAATATGGTGAGCGCTGCGGCAGGAGGACTTGCCTTTATCGGCCTTGCCGGTGAAAAGGCCGCAGAAACGAGCAGTGGTCCTGGCTCTTTTATGATCGCCCTGCTCGATGCTCTTTACAACCTGACACCTGAGGAATTGAAGGCGGGATGCAGGATTATCGAGGCTTAAAGATTCCCCTGCGGATTTTGACCGAGTCGGGCTTCAAAGAGATGCTGTACGTTTAATCGCAGGGGCCAATCACGGCAATATCATGCCCAGGAGCAGCTGCAGGGAATTCGTGCCAGATACTTTCTCGTGCTCATTAAGGGGATTTTTCTAATGACTCAACTAGACAAACACTATTTTAAAGTATTAACAATCGCAGGATCTGATAGCGGCGGAGGAGCAGGAATTCAGGCAGACCTTAAAACCATTTCGGCAAACCATTGTTACGGTATGTCGGTGATTACTGCACTGACAGCCCAAAACACCGTGGGCGTTTCCGGTATTCATCCAGTTCCGGTGAGCTTTGTCGAAAAACAGCTTGAAGCAGTACTCACCGACATCGGCGCTGACGGTATCAAGATCGGGATGCTCTTTTCACCTGAACTGATTGAGACTGTTGCCGAAACGCTGACAAAGTTCAAATGCAGCAATATCGTGCTCGATCCTGTAATGGTAGCCCAGAGCGGAGACCGGCTCATTGAAGAAGATGCTGTCGATGCCCTGAAAACCATACTGATCCCCATCGTCGATCTCATTACACCGAATCTTCCGGAAGCCTCCGTCCTGCTTGGCCGCGACATCAAAACCCGCCAGGATCTGAAGCAGGCAGCCATTGACCTGCAGAAACTTGGCTGCAGGAGTGTTCTGATCAAAGGTGGGCACCTGGAAGAGGAAGAAGACAGCGATGATCTGCTCTATCTTGGAAACGAAGGGAGAACGATTACCTTTCCCGTTAAACGGATCGAAACAAACAATAATCATGGGACCGGCTGTACGCTCTCTTCAGCCATCGCCTCAGGACTTGCCAGGGGATTAACAACAGAACAGGCAGTGAGCAAGGCCAAGGAGTATATCACCGGGGCCATTTCAGCTGGAGCAGAATACAAAATAGGCAGGGGTCATGGTCCGGTGCATCATTTTTTCCGCTTCTTTTAATCTTTAAGAACCATGAATCCGGATGAAAGTCATTCAGGTAATTCCATGATGCCATCAGTCGTTCTCGAAAAGGTGTCTCTTTCTTTTGAAGGAAATACCATTTTTGACCAGCTTTCACTAGAGATCGACGGCGGCAAGTGTACCTGCATCCTCGGACCAAGCGGCTGCGGGAAATCCACCCTCCTGAAGATAATCTCGGGTAATCGTTCAATTGATTACCAGGGATCTATCCGATTCAGTCCTGGGCCGACAGATACCAATCTCACCGCCTGGATGAGCCAGAATGATCTGCTCCTTCCCTGGATGAGCGTTGAAGACAATGTGCTGCTTGGAGCAAAGCTTCGCTTCGAGGTATCAGCTTCCCTGCAGGAAAAAGGAGCTCAGCTTCTAGAAGAGGCGGGATTGGGAATGCATGCCAAGTCACTGCCGTCCGTCCTGTCTGGAGGAATGCGGCAGCGGGTTGCCCTGCTGCGGACCCTCATGGAAGATCGACCGATCCTGCTCATGGATGAGCCGTTTTCGGCTCTCGATGCCCTGACCAGAATCAAGCTGCAGCAAGTAGCTGCAAAACTCACCAGGGGAAAAACTGTAGTACTGGTGACCCATGATCCGCTGGAAGCCCTTCGCTTGGGAGACAAAATCCTGGTTTTGGCAGGCAGTCCGGTAAAAGTGGCGGCATGTTTCGAGCCGGAAGGAGAATCACCACGGGATGCAGCTGACATTACCGTCAGTGAACAATATCCGCTGCTGCTTAAAACATTGATGAAACACTAGGTCAATATGGTAATAACCGCATGATACTCTTCAGACTCGTCATACTGGGTGCAGGCTTTATCCTGCTCTGGCAGATGCTGGTCACGATCACCGGGGCACCTCACTATATTCTCCCCGGCCCCGGTCCGGTATTCAGCGCCCTGGTTAACAACAGCTCAACGCTCCTCCACCATCTGCAGACCACCGTGACTGAAATTCTAGCCGGCCTTGCGATAGGCACCCTGCTCGGCTGCTCATGTGCATTGACCATGTTCCTCTCCCCTCACCTGAAAAGGTGGATGCTGCCCGTGCTGGTTATCAGTCAGGCCATTCCAGTTTTCGCCCTGGCGCCAATACTCGTTCTCTGGTTTGGTTATGGAATGGCCTCCAAAATAGCAATGGCCGTTCTTATCATCTTTTTTCCGGTTGCCTCATCGTTTTATCACGGCTTGCGCAGAACGGATCCAGATCTACTTGAACTTGCCCGGGTCATGGACGCAGGTACCTATGGAGTATTGCGCTTCATTGTAATACCATCGGCCATTCCTGCATTTGCTGCTGGTCTCAGGGTTGCTGCCGCCGTTGCTCCAATAGGGGCGATCGTCGGTGAATGGGTAGGCTCCAGTGCCGGCCTTGGTTACTATATGCTGCATGCGAATGCCCGTATGCAGATAGACAAAATGTTCGCAGCATTGACGCTGCTGTCTATTGCCTCGTTAATCATCTATTTTTCAATAGATTTCATGTTGAACAAATTAATCTACTGGGAGACCCCACAGGAGTTGAATCATGCAAGCGATATGTAAAAAGACCTTTTTATTTTTCATTTTCCTCTGTTTGGCAACAGCCGGGACAGCAATGGCAGAAACCAAGATGACGGTGCTGCTCGACTGGTTTTTGAATCCTGATCATGCTCCGCTGATAGTGGCCAAGGAAAAAGGCTACTTTAAAGAACAGGGCCTCGACGTCACCTTTGTCGCACCAGCAAACCCGAACGACCCACCAAAAATCGTGGCTGCCGGTAAGGCTGACCTAGCGGTATCTTACCAGCATCAGCATCAGATGCATGTGGATCAGGGTCTGCCGCTGGTCCGGATCGCAACCATCGTGGCAACACCTCTCAACTCCCTCGTTGTTATGGCAGACAGTGATATCTACACCATCGCAGATCTCAAGGGCAAGACCATCGGATATTCCGTCGGGGGGTTTGAAACGATACTTCTCCAGGTCATGCTTGCCAAGGCAGATTTGCAGATCGAGGACGTCAAACTGGTAAATGTCAACTTCTCGCTGTCGCCGTCGCTCTTTGCCGGCAAGACTGATGCGGTTATCGGGGCCTTTCGTAACTTTGAACTCAACCAGATGGATATCGAGAAACGCCCGGGCAGAGCATTCTACGTGGAAGAATATGGCATCCCTGCATACGACGAGTTGATCCTGGTAGCCAACAAGGATCGGATTGACGATAAAAACCTGCGTAAATTTGTTAATGCACTCGAGGCGGGCGTGCAGTTTCTGCTGAACCATCCTGAAGAGAGCTGGGAACTCTTTGTTAAAGGTGAGCGGGCGGAGTTAAATGATGAACTGAACAAACGGGCATGGGCCGATACCCTGCCGCGATTTGCTCTCAGGCCCGGTGCGCTTGACAAGAACCGCTACAACAGATTTGCTGAATTTCTCCGTGAACAAAACATGATCGAGTCCGTGCCGCCCCTTGAAAGCTGGGCTGTGGAACTACCCTAGCTGGTTATCCGCTGAATTTAAAGTACCTGCCTACCGGAATCACCGACAGGCAGGTACAGGCTCCTGGAGGGGATCTTCTGCCCTCGCCGTTTCAGGACGAAAACCTTTTGTTTAGCTCTGTTATCTGGTCCTCTGTCAAATAACTCACCGGTCGGTTATGGGTGAGCAAATAGAGCTTTGCCGTATCTTCAAGCTCCTCAGCAGCAAAGACGGCATCATCGAGATTTTTTCCCGAAACAACCGGGCCATGATTTGCAAGCATGACGGCCCGATGCGTGGCTACTTTTTCCTCCACCGCCCCAGCAAGACCGAGATCACCTGGCGGAAAATAGGGGATTAGCGGTAACCTCCCGATTTTCATCACATAATATGCAGTAATCGGCGGCAGGATATTATCCGGGTCAATATTCGCCAGACAACTGACTGCAACAGAATGAAGCGAATGAAGGTGAACGACAGCTCCAGCTTGCGGCCGTTTTCGATATATGGCCATATGCAGGAAGCTTTCTTTGGTCGGAGGGTCCCCACTGACAAGCGCTCCGTTTCCGTCAAGAAGAGATATTCGCTCAGGGGCAAGATTTCCAAATGTTGATCCAGTTGGTGTCATCAGCCAGCCTTCACCAAACCGAACACTCAGGTTCCCGGAAGAACCAGAGGTTAATCCCCGGTCGAAAAGTGATTTTGCTGTTCTGCTGATTTTTTCACGAAGATCCTTTTCTTCAATATCCATGTACAATTCCTTTCTGCATTTTATCCAAGAACGTCAAACGCTTTGGTAAAAAAATCCTCTTTGCCAAAATTTCCGGACTTGAGCGCTAATGAGAGGTCCACTGTGCCAATGGTTTTACACCATGGCACCCCCGGGTCGATCTCCTTACCGATTCGCAAGCCACTGACTCCAAGACTTTTTACAACAGCACCGGAGGTCTCGCCTCCTGCAACAACCAAGCGTTCAACCCCACGCTTAATGATTTCACCGGCAATCGCTCCCATGGCCTCTTCAACGAGAAGACCGGCAGTATCTCTCCCAAGTTTTTTCTGGACTTCCACCACATCTGCCGGATCTGCAGAAGAATAGACCAGAAACGGTACGTCTTCTTGCTGTTGATCGACCCAGACCAGCACCTGCTCAATAACCTTGTCTTTTTCTTTGTGTAAAGCAATTGCCTCAAGGCTGAAACTTGGCCATTTTTCTTTTACCGCCGCCACCTGGGACCTGGTCATTGCCGAACAACTGCCAGAGAGTATTGCAGCGCGCCCTTTTGGCTGCCATTCATGACAACCATGATCCACCTGCAGTTCGCCAGATTGGCGAAAATTTTCAGGAAGTCCAAGAGCAACTCCAGATCCGCCGGTGATAAGTTTCAGATCCCTGCAAGCGGTTCCAATCGAGTAAAGATTAGCATCATTTGTGGCATCAACGATTGCGTACTTTTTTCCTGAAGCGATAAGTTCATTATATTTCTTCTTTATTGCCTGAGAGCCCACCTCAACATCCTCAAAGGGCACCAGCCCAACCTCGTTGACCGTCTGTTTTCCCAGAAACCGAACCAGATTTGCATCGGTCATCGGGGTCAATGGATGATCTTTCATACTTGAATCGCTGAGCAGCAAGTCTCCGACAAAAAGATGTCCTTTATATATTGTTCTGCCGTTTGTCGGGAAGGCCGGGCAGGCAATAGTAAAAGGTTCACCAAGGTTTTCAAGCAAAGCATCGGCAACTGGCCCAATATTACCTTCCGCGGTTGAGTCAAAGGTCGAACAGTACTTGAAAAAAAACTGTTTAGTCCCCAATGATTTGAGCCATTCAAGCGCTTCAAGCGATTCCTTAACTGCTTCGTCTGCCGGCGTGGAGCGTGATTTAAGGGCAACAATAATTGCAGCTGCCTTTCCCGGATCAAAACCTTGCTCAGGAATTCCAAATGTCTGAATCGTCGGCATTCCTGCTTTGACAAGCGTATTCGCCAAATCGGTCGCTCCGGTAAAATCGTCTGCTATCGCTCCAAGAAGTACCCCCATCCCGTCAACCTCCGTTCCTGTTAGCCAATTTAAATTCATATGACAGTGTCATGCGCTCTAGCACAAATTAGACATTCAAAACATTACTAACCATTTTTAAATACAAAACAATAAATCGAGCTAAATATCAAAACCATATTTCCTCGTCAGCCTGGTTATTGGCTTTATGCCTCAGCGTCTCATATAACTGGCTGAGACATCTTCATCAACGGACGGACTAACAGAAGCAACTGTTGCCAACCGCAGCAGAGGTAGTGATCCCCCGGGCAACAACGAATCGCATACACCGGCATGTGGAGATGATTCATCAATTCTTGAAGTGGGCAGCGGCATGTTGTCTGAGATTGGTTATGAGGTCATTACCTCCAAAGGAGGCATCCAGGCAATTGAGAGTCTTTTATCAGAACAACATCGTATCGATATGATTCTCCTTGATCTTATCATGCCTGGTATGGATGGCAACACCACGTTTGACAAGATCAGAGAGATCTCCCCTACCATGCCCGTGGTCCTCTCAAGCGGCTACTCAATTAATGATCTGGCAACGGAGATCATGAACAAAGGATGCAACGGTTTTATTCAGAAACCATTCAATCTGTCAGAACTCTCACAAAAAATCAGATTAGTTCTTGATAAAAATTAGTGGGACATCCCCTCCCTGAATTACTGGGAAACACCCTTATTATATGTTATATAATAATCCAGGAACATCAAGAAACCCTGGACTGGCATAGCTTTTCACCTGTCCTGCCGGTCAAGCTGAGACTGAAGCAAAGATAACATTGAAAACCAGTCGGACCATCCCCTGGCAGAACAGATGAGCTGTCTTCAGGGAGCCTTTTTATGCCCCTCATCATCAAAGATCTTATGAATTAAGGTGATGTTCAGGGGTTGATATAAGCAGAAGCGACAATATAATTGCCATAGCAGCTCTGATTGAGTGCTGATATCATTACATCAACCGGAAGAGATGAAAAACAAAAAAGAGCAATCAGTTGTCAAACGCAGTCTTCTGTCCTGGTTATCCAGCAGCAGCCTGAAACTGCAGCTGCTCCTGTTGATTATCATCGTTGTCATTGTCTTTCTGAGAGTATTACCACTGGAGCTTCAAAAACGAATTATCAATGATGTCTTATCCCGGAAAGATACCGATCTGCTCATCTATTACTGCCTTATCTATCTCGGTGCTGTTGTTCTGACAAGTCTGCTCAAGTTTGTAATTAACTGGCTGCAAACAGTTATCAGTCAGCAGGCGATGAAAGACATGAGACAACAGTTATACAGTCATATTTTAAGACTGCCGCTCTCGGTTTTCAGAAAAGTACAGCCGGGCGTCGTCACTACCTCCCTGATTACTGAACTCGTTCCGGCAGCCAACATCGTGGGAATGGCTATTGCTATCCCGTTTAGCAATATCCTTACGCTCCTTGCTTTCGGTGCCTATCTGCTCTGGCTCAATCCATTGCTGGCCGCCATTACACTGATGATCTACCCGATTACCCTTTTTGTCATCCCGCTCGTTCAGCGCGGAGCAAACAGGGCCAATAAAGACAGGGTAGACAGTACCAGGAAGGTTGCTAACCAGATTACAGAATCGGTTTTTGGCGTACATGAAGTCCATGCTCACGGTTCATTCTGGACTGAGGAAAAAAAATATAATTCTCTCATTGAAAGATTGTATCACATTCGAATTACCTGGATGCTCTATCGCTATGGTGTAAAAGTTATCAATAATCTTTTTCTGAGCCTGGGCCCGGTCATCGTTTTTTTACTTGGCGGTTACCTGCTGATTCAGGGAAAGATTGAGCTCGGCTCCATCATTGCTTTTTTGTCAGCACAGGAGAAGCTCTATGCCCCCTGGAAAGAGCTCATTGATTTCTATCAGGTCTACCAGGATGCCTCTGTGCGCTACAAGAAATCAATGACCTCCTTTGATTATCAATCAGAATTCATACCGCTGAAAACGAGTAACCAAGCGCATGACTTTTCAGGTCGGGTCGAGATAAAGAACCTCGAATTTTCTCCTTCCAAGGGAATTAAGATCCTGGACCAGGTTAATCTTACCGTCGAAGGTGGTGAGCACCTTGCTTTAGTGGGTTTTTCCGGATCAGGTAAATCAACGCTGGCCAAATGCATCGGTCAGCTCTGTAACTACACTAAAGGTGAAATACTGCTTGACGGATATGCTCTCTCCTCACTCTCAAAACAGGAAGTGGTCAACACGGTAGGCTTTATATCCCAATCCTCGTTCATTTTTTCCGGAACAGTAAATGATAATCTGCTCTACACCTATCATGCCATAGACGACCAGCCTCAAAAAGAAAACGAGCTGGCAGAACCGGATCTCGATGATAAAATCTCTGTTGTACAACAGACTGGTCTATTTACAGATATCTTACGGTTTGGCTTAAACACCATAATTGACCGGAGCCTCTACCCGGGACTTGAAGAAAAAATTTTAAGGCTCAGAAGAAGTTTTCAGGAAGATTTTGAGGAGGAACTGGCCGATCATGTGGAATTTTTTAATACTGACAAATTTCTTTACCAATCCAGCATAGTAGAAAATATTATATTCGGTTCCCCGTTAAAACGTGAATACGCCTTCGACCAGTTGGTCAAGAATAAACCGTTTATTACCTTCCTCGATTCATGCGGCTTGAGGCTGGCGCTTCTAGAAACCGGGGCAGAAATCATCAGACAGACAATTGATATATTAGGTGAACACCCGGAAGACGAACTCTTTTTTGCTCAGACACCGATACGGTCTGAAGAGTACAGCTCCTGTGTAGAGTTGTCAGTTGCACTAAAGGAACAAACAATCAGCGATCTCAGTGACTCCGCCAAGAGCTTATTACTCGACCTCGCATTGCGCTTTACCCCTCATGCTCATAAAATTATTGCCCTCCAGCCACTTTTGGAAAGCCTTATCCTGACGGGCAGAAAGGGTTTCCATGCCTGGTGCTTGAGCAATGAACCATCCGCTGTAAGTTTTTATGAAGCTGACCGATACATCTCATCCCAGTCAATTCTCAGCAACATCTTTTACGGTAACTTAAGCGACAATTCTCCTGCAATTGAGGAGCGCGTTAACCAATGCATCGTTTTTCTTCTCGTCCAGGAGGACCTTCTGGAGCAGGTTGCCGCCATTGGGTTGGAATTCGATGTTGGCAACAAAGGAGATAAGCTTTCGGGTGGTCAGCAACAAAAACTTGCCATTGCACGGGTACTGCTAAAACATCCGAAAATCCTTATAATGGATGAAGCAACATCTGCACTCGACAACGACTCCCAGAGAAGAATTCAGAAAATTGTCGAGAGCTGGAAAGGGCAATGCACTGTTATTGCGGTAATACATCGCCTCGATATGCTTCCTTCCTTTGACAAGGTTGCCGTTATGAAGGCGGGAAAAATCGTGGAATCGGGTGAACCAGACGAACTTACATCCAGAAAAGGTGTACTCAATGAACTTCTCCATGGCAAACGACGCTGAGCCAAGCGATGGCAAATTATCAGGTTACCTCCAAGACCTGGAACATGTCAGAGGGATCCCGCTGTTCCAGAGTCTTGACTATGAGTGCCAGAAACTCATCGCAATGGTATGTAAACGGATTATTTTCCATTCAGATGACCAACTGATCAAACACGGGGAAGATGCCGAATTCGCCTACTATCTGTTGTCGGGCCAAGCAGGAGCATGGTTGCCGAGCGAAAACGAAAACCACAAAATTCGGTCGTATGAACAGGGTGATTTTATTGGAGGCTGTTCGTTACTGGGAAAAGTCCATCACATTTTTACGGTAAAAGCCGAAACTGATACGGTTACACTGCGGCTGAGTCGGACGAATTTACAAAAAGTTATGGCGAAATTCCCCTCAAACGTGAACAAAATTGTTGAGAGTCTCGTGAGTGAAATCAGTCGATGGGATAAGATGGTTACGGCGACGTTTGAGTCGGATGAAAATGGTAATAAATACAGTGGAGTCGGTGTGTCTCTTCTGTAACAAGAGCTACTGCGGTATTAATAAAATGTCTATGGAATTTCAAATAGCCGGTTCACTGGAGGGGTTGGAGGAGCTACAGAAGAGGCTGGAAGAGCTTGCCCGCTCCTGGGAGCTTTCAAAAAAAGCCCTCTTTGAGCTTAACCTGGTGCTGGAAGAATTGTGCTCAAACTATATTGAGCATTCAGGAGAAACGTCCAAGGGTAAGGTGAACATAAAACTGCGCCGTACTTCAACCGAATTTGTCATTACATTTGCAGACAGCGGCCCTCCTTTTGACCCCACAAAGATGCCGCCTCCAGATCTGAAACTGCCCCTTGCAGAACGGCAATGCGGCGGGCTCGGTTTGCATTTTGTAAAACATTTTACAGATGGGATAATGTATTCAAGAGAGAAGAGTCAAAATATAGTTACGATCATAATAAAACGAGAAGGAGAACCACAGGGATGACCATTGAAATCAGTACCTACAGCAAGGAGAACAATACAATCATCTCTATTGAAGGTCGGCTGGATACCACGACCTCAAGTGAACTGGAGGAATGGTTGATGATAAATTTTACCCCACCTGCCGGAAAGGCTGTTCTTGATTGTTCGAAGATCGACTACATTTCAAGTGCAGGGTTGCGAATTATACTCAATATGATGAAGATGATGAAAAAGCATACCTTTGCATTTTCGATCTGTTGTCCGCATGAACATATCAAGGAAGTTTTTGAAATATCAGGTTTTGCCACGTTGATCCCGGTCTACCGGGCTCTGGATGATTGCCTGCAACAGAGTAAATCTATTTGAAAAGCCTCCTTTCAAAAAGACCCCTGCGAGGGGCGGCCAGAGCACTATCATTATTTTGGTCGGCGCCAGGAATATGTTCTTCAGTAATGCTGTCGTGATTCACTAAATCATCGTTATTTCAGACCAGTAACTGAAACAATTAGTTTCCAGGCTATTTCACACCTCACCGGCCTTGTTTAACTGGGCAATCACCTGGTCGGTAAATGAAACGGTAGTCTCCTCTCCACCAAGATCAGGAGTAAAAACACCACGCGCAGTGACCATCTCTACCGCTTCCATCAGTGCCTCTCCAGCTTGCGGCTCACCAAGAAAGTCCAGCATCATCTGGACGGTCCACAAGGTTGCGATCGGGTTGGCAATCCCCGTTCCGGCAATATCTGGCGCTGAACCATGGACCGGCTCAAACATTGAAGGATATTGTTTCGAAACATTAATATTGGCCGATGGTGCGATACCGATACCACCCGCTATCGCCGGGCCGAGATCCGAGAGTATATCCCCGAAAAGATTACTGCCGACGACGACGTCAAACCAGTCAGGATGCTGGACAAAATGCGCGGTAAGAATATCAATATGAAACTGATCACAGGTTAATTCAGGGAACGCTGCTGTTACCACTTTGAATCGCTCGTCCCAGAATGGCATGGTGAATCGGATACCGTTTGATTTGGTTGCAGAGGTAATGTGTCTGGCTGGTCTTTTTTGTGCAAGATCACAGGCGAATTGAAGTATTCGGTCAACTCCTGCCCTGCTAAAAATTGTTTCCTGAACAACAACTTCTCTGTCACTTCCCTCAAAGAGTCGGCCACCAATTTCTGAATACTCACCCTCCGTATTCTCCCTGACGACCATAAAATCAATATCACTGCTGTCCCTGCCTGCAAGCGGTGAGGAAATACCTTTCAGAAGCCTTACTGGTCTAAGGTTGACATATTGATCAAACTGCCGTCGAATCGGCAGCAGCAGCCCCCAGAGTGAAACATGATCGGCAACAGCGGGGTCCCCGACTGCGCCGAGCAGAATTGCATCAAAAGATCTGAGCTGCTGGAGGCCGTCTTCCGGCATCATGACGCCATGCTGAAGATAATATTCACAGGAAAAGGGGAATTCTGTATATAAAACAGTGAAATTAAATTTTGAGGCCAAAAGGTCCAGGACCCTGACGCCCTCGGGCACCACCTCTTTTCCGATTCCATCCCCTGGAATTAATGCAATATTAAAATTCATCACGGCCTACCTCGGCTGAAAGTTTTTAGCTGCTGACGGTTTTAGACCGCCTCAATTATTGTTTCAGGGTTAATGCCTGCCGAAACTGCTTCTATTCTTTTATTGCCACTATTGGCAGATCCAGCTCTTTCGCCCATGCTTCCCATTCTGAGCACGTTTTTTTCCTGAAGATCCGGCTTAAATCTTGTTGGCTTTGCGACTCACCGTCTAGAGCTTCCTGCATGGCGGTTTTAAAGTGCGGTTCGAGAGCGGCAACAGCTACCCAGCCTTCACTGGCCTCGTATATGTTATATTCAGGCACCCCTCCGCCAACGATTGCACCGGGCACGGTAAAACCAACACGATAGGGCTCTGCCACATACTTGGCAGCATCCGACAAAGCCACCATCGCCAGGGATGGTTCTTTGCCACGCTCTTTTGCCAACAAGAGCGCCAATGCCTCGGTTACTGCAATCTCAGCTCCCGCCATATCGGCGATCAATGTTCTCGGCATATGGGGTGGAGTGAGCAATCCTTCTTTTGCCTGGTAGGTGAGGTCATGGCCCGGTTCGTTCTCGTTCGGAGGCGGATAGCCGACAATAGCAACCTGGCATAATCCCGGAAATTGCTTATGCAGGCGTCCCCAGCCAAGTCCCAAACGTTCCAGAGCGGCGGGCCGATTGGCTGTAATAAGCAGATCTGCATTTTCCAGCAGTTTGTCCAGTTGCCCGCGCTGATCGGGGTCTTTAAGGTCAAGTTTTATTACCTCTTGCCCCTCGGCCATATCCGCATACCAGTCTGGTAAAAATTGGGACATGGGGTCACCCGACGGCGGCTCCACTTTAATAACCTCTGCGCCGAGCTTATGCAGTCTTCTTGCTGCAGCTGGCCCAGGAAGATTCACTGCAAGATTTACTACGGTAAGTCCTTCAAGAAATTTCATTATTACTTGACCCTCACTCCCTCGAAGTAAAATTCAGGGAATAGTTCTACAGGCTGAAACGCTGCTGATTGTTTAATGATCTCCGCGGGTAAATAGTTTGCATATTCCATATGCTACAAGAGCGGACAGTAAGCCCTGGAGTAAATTAGGAGGTATTTCAGCCAGTGCGGCCTTTGCATCGGTGACACCAAAGAACGGGATTGTCGTGGCGATGGCAGGATAAATAAGTGCCTCAAAGATATAATAACCAGCCACCAGTATAGTGATACCAACAGCAAGACCAGCAATCTGTCGTATGCCGCCACTTCTGCTTTTCCATCCTATCAGCCCAACAACCAGTCCTTCAAGCCCTTTAACCACGGCAGTAGCGAGAATAAACTGTGGAAAACCAACAGCATCTGCGGCCGCTGGCCCGATCATCCCGACTAAACCACCAACCAGGGGGCCGTATAGGAGACCGGCAGCCATCACGAATGTGTCACCCAGATTAAAATATCCACCGGTCACCGGTATGGGAATTCGAATGATCATGGTGCCGACAAAAGCAAGGGTACTGAATGCGGCAATGATACCTACTCGAAATAGCAGGTTTATCTCTTTATTTTGGTTCATTTCTTAATAGTTTCCAATCACTTGTCAGACTGCTTGGTGGTATCTGAATTCTGATTCGCTCCATTGTATCCGGGGAGCCTGGAAATCTCTTCTGCCCAGAGAGGAATATATCGTATCGCAGAGCAGATAGCATCCACGCCAATATTGACCAACATCTGCACTATCCCGCCAATCCGCTGAGACAAAGGCAATCTATTGTTTTTGGGGCCACCGGTCAAGTCTCTTTTCAATGTCAGTCCACCCTCTTCTCTGATAACCTCAAGAATGTTAGGGAGTACAAAATAGAAAATATGTCCGAATACTCTTAGAAACATCAGGATTATTTTCTCACGTGTTTTGACTCCCCGCCTGCTGAGCAGGAGACGCTGTTCCAGTCGATAGAAAGGTATCACCGCAACCATTGACAGCGCCAGCGGAATGACCACCAGCATCGTAACCAGTAAGCTGATGTAATGTATTATATAATCGGCAGAAGCGGACTGGCCCCAGCCACTAATGAATTGACCGATGGCTGAAATAAAGGTCCCCAGAAGGACAAGCGGTAGAGCGATCGCTAAGGCAACTCCGATAGAAAGTTTAAAGACCTTTTTCCCTATAAGCAGAATAATTGCTGCATAAACCACGGCCCCATATGCCAGCCAGCCATAGCCCACTCCAGAAAACAAAGCCCCCGGGATATGGTTAATCGGGAACCCGGTAAAAGCTGGGATGGCAAGAGCCCAGAGGATAAAAGCTTTAATTTTCCAGTTCATGGCCTAGCTGCTCTATGGTATCGAGGTGAACGGTAAATACCGGATCATCGGTGTGCTCTGACCTCACTATATTTGTTCGCGAAACAGAGATGCAGCTTCGCATCACTGGCTGCCACCAGGGTTTATGCGAGATCAGAATGACAGGCGTGCCCTGGCGATGCGCAACTGACAGGACTGCAGAAACAAAGGCAATACCACTCTGACGACTCAGTCCCCAATCAGGTTCATCCAGGATAAGGGCTGCGGGCAAGGCAGCCAGACGAGCGGCCACAAGTATAGCCTTGATATCCAGCAGCGTATGAGAATTTCCACCAGGTTCGTTGATAGGCTCCACCCTGCTCACCCGTTTGTTCTCAACAGCCAGTTTATACTCATCCCTTATCGCCGTGTAGGTGGCAAGAATCGTTTGTCTGCTCACGCCTTTCCTCCCGCCAGCCAGTACACGAAATGATCGCAGCAGGGTCTGGGTGAGCACGTCCTGAAAGAGAAGGCTCGCCGTCCCCTCCACCATAGCTCCTTTTATGAAAGCCTTCGCCTTCCCTTTCAAGGGCAGTGAGCCGGCAAGAGCACGAGCAACCAGGCTCTTTCCCTGGCCATTGTCTCCCGCCACCAGGCAGGGTGATTCCAGTTCTAAGCAGGTATCATCAATGGCCGCATGGGGTACGTTTGCAGCAAGCGGGTTTAAGGACAATGCCAGAGGAATTTTCACATCTGACATATGTAATGAGAAAGTCAATCCACCTTGAGCGGGCATGCTGAACGGATCATCCGGTGTGGCTGGGGTCAGATCATCCTCCCCATCCAGGGCCAGGATAGAGACCTTTTTCCCAGAACATTGACTTTGCCGGACCATTCCTTCAAGTAAGTGTCGGTTTCCGGCGGACAACCAGGTAAAGGGACTTGAAATTACAACACTGGAACAGGATGCCATCGTTACATAGGTTTTTGCCAGAGCCAATTTAACCGTTTCACCGCCAGACAGAGTACGAATAGGCTGACTGAGCTGATCGGCAATTCCAAAACGCGACACGACTGCCAATATCTGCTTCTCATCGGCCGCTTTATCGGTAGACATAAATGCAGCCATCAAAACTTGCCTGGCTGTGGCAAATGCCAGACAATCCCGTGGATTACTGGTTATATAGGATATAAATTCATTTTCCCGGGATGCAAGGATATTGCGGGAAATAAGACCGAAATCTTTCCAGAACAGTGCAGGACCTCCATACCGCCGCGCTAATTTGAAGTCCACCAGTTCTCTGAAAGCATCCTCCCGCTCCTCATAATTGTTATAAAAAGAGGTGCTGGAATGCAATGGTTCCATCATGAGAAAAGACGGGTGATCTCATCAACAGCAAAACGGGGCCAGGCTGCAATTGTTTCACCTTCCCTTGCTTCTATCCCCGGCCCGTTAGTCGTCACTGAGCCAATATGAGTACAATCAATTCCGGCGGATAAAATCTGGTGCTGCAACAACTCCGAGATATCCGGATGACAGCATACCAGAAGGCTTCCCGAGCCGATCAAACCAAGGGGATTGAGATTGAAAGGCAGGCAAACCGCCTTCGTTTCCTGCAGGATCGGGATCTGCGCCACCTGTACTTCTATTCCATACCCTCCAGCAAAGGAGAACTCTTCCAGGGCAGTAGCCAGTCCTCCTTCAGTGATATCATGCAAGGATTTGACGCCATCCTGGGCAGCGGCAATTCGTGCTTCCTCCATCACGCTTATCTGGGAAATAAATCCTTTGGCTTTTGTGATCGTGTCATGGCTTACTCCATGCGCTATCAATTGCTCTTCGAAGTCCCGGGCGATGATAGCAGTACCTTCTATTGCCACACCCTTGGTCAATAGTACATGGTCTCCGGGGCGCATCTGTTTCTTGTCCAACAAATGATCACGTTGTACGCTACCTGCCATCATACCGGTGATCACCGGGCGTATCACAGCATCGGTTATTTCGGTGTGACCACCACACAAGGTGATATTATAGCGATTACAAACAGAAGCCAGTTCTTTCATGACACAGCGTATTTGTGAAGCGGTGGAATTAACCGGGAACAGCAGCGATGTTAACAACCACCGGGGAGTCCCCCCGGAGGTTGCTATATCATTGGCATTGACAAGAACTGCATATTCTCCGATAGATTCAGAGGCAAAGGTAATAGGATCGGACGTGATAACGAGAACATCTTCATTTTTCACATCCACAGCTGCGGTATCTTCTCCAACTCCCGGCCAGTTCAGAACCGAAGAATCATCCCAATGACATTCGCCGAGAAACATATCCAGCAGATGCTGAGGCAACTTGCCGCCCTGGAGTGGTATACCCATCTGAACAATTGGCAGAAGCTCGGTCAGCTGGTGAATGGTAAAAGTCGATTCTTCAGGAACATCTATTTTATCTCCATTGGTAATAAATGCCGTCAACGCCCCGGCACGACTTCCCGCTTCAACATCAAAGATAAAATCACCCACTACCAGAATTTCTTCAGGCGCAATGGAGAAATACTCAGCGGCATACAAAATCCCGTCTGGCTCAGGTTTTGGCACAATGATATCATCCCGTGAAATCACCAGGTCGAAATCATCAATCACGGTATGCTCAAAATTAGCCAGCGCGCTCTCTATTGCGGCCTGGGTATTTCGGCTTATGAGGCCAACCTTGATACCGAGTGCTTTTATCTCGGCAAGCACAGTCTCCGCACCCAGATTGGGCTTTGCTTTACGAGCCGCTGCCATTTCATGATCACAAACCTTATCGATAGCTCTCTGACGTTGGGACACATCCGAAAGGGTTTGGATAAATTCCAGTATCGCCACATCTTCAGGACAGCCGATCAGCTGGCGAATAAGATGAAAATTAATAGCTCCGGGTACGGTGATAGTGCCGTCAAAGTCAAATAGAACTAATTTAATGCAATAAGATCGGTCCATACCCTTCCTGCTCACTTTTCATGGAAGACAAATGTTCGTTACAATTAAGTCGAAGACTACACCAAATTTATAAACACTGAGCTCTAAACATCAACAGCAAATTGAGGATAACGCAACAATTCTAACATTCAGAAATTTCAAAGAAATGTTTCACATTAACAGGAAGACGTTATATTTCATTTACACTCGTCCATGTTCCAGACATAAATTATTATATCTAAAATGTCGTCCCGGTCTGGATCACCTCTTTTATGGGGTCACGCTGTCCTCAGGAATGGGTTGTGGATTCGGTGTTGGATCTGAGGGTGAGATTGTTTCATCGACTGCTCCGTCCACCTTTAAGGTATTCTCAACCTCAGAATACCGGTGACTCTAACAAGTTAGAAAGCGAAAATCAAACATCTGCATAACATGTTGTTATTAATTTAAAAACGACAGAGAGAAAACGTATTAAGCTTGAAGAGTTTTCAGACTAAGCTGTATTTTTAATGGTATTTACAAGGTCATAAATCCATGTCACTTCTCTCATGTCATGTTTACCTCAAAAAACAGGCCGAGGAAGGTGGGATATCATCAATAATCATGCAGATCGCTCAAGCCCAATGCACCTGCAATGTCTATGCTTTTTCGGAACTGGTGAGGCACTGAAGAGCAAGCAGGCTTGGCGCCCTTTTTTAGTCGTCTGTCCCTGTCTTTCGCCAGTAAGGTCTGATGAGAAGTGATAAAAGTCCTAAGACAAAAAAGGGATATAAACAAACCTCATACCCGAAAATAAAAAGACCAACTGCTGAAAGTATTGTCAGCAAAAATGCCAGCACAATACCGGTATTGCATAAATAATGCTGAAACTTGTTCATCTTGCCTCTTTTTATGATGAGTATGAAGTTCAAACCGCTGGCGCATTGCTCAGGGATTGATTCACAACACAATATCGTTCCGTAAGCTTTATCAGTGATGCCAGCTGTTTCGGCGCCGCATAAATGTCCAAATCGAAATCAAGACGACTCTTTTGGTCATTTACAACTAACATGCTGACGGATTATTTCTGCTGCCTCTTCAGCAGTTTCAACAAATTTGAAAATCTTTATATCATCCGCTGAAATGACTCCTTCGGCTACCAGAAAATCAAAATTCAGTAGATTTTCCCAAAACTCCCTGCCAAAAAGTAAAACGGGTAGCGGAACGATCTTCTTCGTCTGAATCAGGGTGAGGGTCTCAAAAAGTTCATCCATGGTGCCAAAACCGCCTGGAAAAACAACGAGCGCCTGGGCCCGCATCAGAAACTGCATTTTTCGAATGGAGAAGTAGTGGAACTGGAAGCAGAGTTCCGGGCTGATATAGTCATTGGGCGCCTGCTCGTGCGGCAGGACTATGTTGAGACCAATGCTTTTAGCTCCCACATCGTCAGCTCCGCGATTGGCTGCCTCCATTATACCTGGCCCGCCGCCGGTAACGACTACCAGAGGGTTATCAGACTGGCCGTGACTCATTTTGGACAGAAGCCCACTCAGCTTTCTCGCCTCATCATAATAGCTGCTTTTTCTCAGGATATTTTCGGCGATGAAGACCCGTTTCTTAAGGTTTTCATCGTCCGGATACTCAGCAGCATCCTGTTGTGCTTTTGCCAGTTTGTTTTGTGCTTCCTTCCTATCAGGTATTCTGCTGCTGCCGAAGATTACAATTGTTGCCTCTATGCCGTGCTCGAGTTGTAATATTTCCGGTTTCAGCAGTTCGAGCTGAAGCCGGACAGGACGAAGCTCCTCTCTGGTGAGAAAGTCGATATCGGTGTAGGAAAGCTTATAGCTTGGTGATTCGGTTTGCGGGGTTCTTACTTCTGTTTCTGAAGTAGCATCCTCTTTGGAAGAACGAAAGCTGGAAAGGGGTGATCTCGGGGTCATTACTTCTCCTTTAGTTAGAAATTAATCCTTTTTTCAAGGGCAACAATTGTCTGATAAAGAATCCAATGGGTAAGAATTTGTCTATACCCCTGTCAAGCCTGTCAGTTCGGCGATTCGAGGATCAGTGAAGAGTGCGATTCGACTCATCCCAAGAATCTTCGCATGTGCACCAACCTCCGCCAAAGCCCCTTCCCCCAATATTTCTTTGTTCCCTTCCAAAACAAAAGCATACTCATTATGTTCCATCGGCTCAAAGTAGTTCGCTCCTGTCATCGTTTTAGGCCCTCATTGTTTTATTAATTGTGCTGTTGATAGTAATGAATCAATTTACCTCAGCCTCCATTGATTAATAATACTGGTGGTGTCTGCGCTATTGGCAAAGCGACTTTAACCAGAGATCATCATTAAAAAATCACACCTTGCCAGGGTTGCTGGTATCATCCCAAATTTATCCTTTGGAAAGGAAAGACTTTTCCCACAGAAGACATCGCTGTTTACGGAGGTATAGATAGAAATATGTGATATATTGATCTTCAGTTACTTAATTTTTCAAGTTTGCATATGAAGAACAGAGATCTGTTAGCGAGATTTCGCTGCTGGTCAACTGGTTAATTCCAGCAGGGTTGCTCTCGTAGCATCTTTGGAAATATCATCCACGATAAGTGCATGCCCAACACTGCTTGGGATCACAAAGCGAATAATATCCCCAATTCTCTTTTTATCATTCTCCATGGCCTTAAGAAGTAATTCCGTAGAAAGTCCGGGAATACGAGTTGGCAGGCCAACCATTTTCAAAATCGATTCTACTGTCTCCTGTAAATCAGAGGAACAGCGACCCAATCTTATTGACAGGTTGGTCGCCGCAACTATTCCCATCGCCACTGCTTCACCGTGACGGATTGAGTATTCGCTGACCTGCTCAATTGCGTGAGCAAAGGTATGCCCCAAATTCAGAGAAAAGCGCCGGCCGGAGTCAAATGGATCCTCCTGTACAATTGCTATTTTTACCTGAATCGATTGTGCCACAAGAGCTTGAACTTCAAACAGTGAGGTATAGAGCGTTCCTGCTTCATGATGCCAATGGCCATTCTTTACCTGATCCAGCAGGTCCGAGTCAGCAATCAATCCGTGTTTGATAACTTCAGCCATACCTGAAGTAAACTCCTCAGGAGGGAGCGTCTGTAGCGTGGCCACGTCTGCTATGACCATTGAAGGCTGTTTAAAAGCACCTATTAAATTTTTCCCGATTGGCAAATCGATGCTCGTTTTACCACCGATACTGGTATCAGCCATCGCCAGCAGACTGGTGGGGCATTGTATGAAATCTACCCCTCGCATGTATGTTGCAGCTACAAATCCGGCGATATCTCCAACGACGCTGCCACCAAGAGCCACGATCGTTCCTTCGCGATCAAAACCGATCTGGATGAGTTCATTGTAAATATCCTGAACTGTGGCCAATGTCTTTTGCTGGTTTCCAACGGGAATGGTGATAACATGATCCACGTCCCCGCAACTCTGCGCGTATAACTCCTTAACCGAGGTATCGGTTATAACAGCGATTGAACCTGTTACTCCTGCCAGTTGCCGGATAAAAGGCAGAATTCCGCTTCCAACAACATATTCGTAAGGTTGTGCGGGGTGATCAATTGAGAAACGTTTTGGATCAGCCTGAAAGATATCCAGCAAATCCCCTGTTACATCCTCGGGTTGTTTATCGGTCGTAATTATCTTCTGAAAGCGATGATAACCCTTTTGTCTATCTTTCAGGAGCTCAACAATTTGCTCACCGGGATTCGGGACCTCAAGGAGAGGCCTTTTATGATCAGTGTCCTTTTCTATCCGGGATAGAATTTCCTGAGGGGTTGCAATTAGACAAAATACTCTCCCGTCCCTGGTCAGTGTCCTTACGTTCACAGGGTCCATCATCAGGCGGCCCCCCGTTGATATAACAAGCCCTTGTCTCTGGCTCAACTCTTCAGCGACGTCAGCCTCCATCTGTCGAAATGCGGCTTCTCCATGTTTACTGAATATTTCAGGAATTGTGAGACCTTCCCGCTCCTGAATGAGTTCATCCGTATCAATAAACTCGCGGTTCAACTGTTCTGCGAGCAGTTTACCCACCGTGGTCTTCCCTGTACCCATAAACCCGGTCAGGACTATATTTTCCCCATCCTTATTCTGCATAATTCCTGAATTCTGTATACTCATTTGTTGACATGGTCCCGGGAACTACTGGTTTTTTTAAGTTCTCAAGAGCTACGCCTGATAAATTTATTAGTGGTGCTTTCCTGCTTTGCATTTTTTGATCCTACAGTGGACTCGATAAAACGTGAACAATAGCATGCTTGAGTTCTACACACAAAATACGGCCTGGATGAAGCAAGATCATTCAGTAGACAATATAACACGTTTGTTTATCATAACTACTGCAAGCTGTCCAAGTCTCTTTATGCCAACTATGGTGATTTCTTCAAAGGAATGATAAACACGGGAAATGTCATCCCAACACTTTATAAGAAACAAAGGGCCCGAATAAAGAACAAACGGGAACAAATCTGCTTGGCTTCAGAACAGAGAAACATCATAAATACTGATGCAGATACATGAGCTGACTGTTCCATGGTTAAAGGCTTTGGCGATAACAGCATGGTAGGGGAATACCGACTTGGTGCTCTTTTCACACTATAAAACGATAATGAGTGGGTTTGTGAGTTTTCACTCCTTTATCTAACGGGTCCTAAGTGGAGACTTCCAGAGATGATTGAAATCGTGAGTAAAACCAGATACAATCAGGCCAGCTTCCGCATAACCCAAAGCACTGCCAGTGAACAGACTCAAACGTATTCAGGCCCAGGCCAATCGGGGCCGCTCTGATATTTCTTGCAGGTTAATTGAACTCTTGTTTCGGAATTTGTTATTGCTGGTACTGAGCGTATCAACCAAACAGAGGTTCTAGCCGTTAGAAGAATAAAATAGTGAAGATTATAAAGAATCCAATAATCAATTCAGGCTGCGTGAATGAACTATTGCCTGATTAACAAGGAGATCGGTAATGCAACTTGACGGCAAAACCAAACTGTACGGCATCATGGGAAACCCGGTATCGCACAGCCTAAGTCCTGCTATGCAGAATGCTGCCTTCCAGGCCTGCGGCCTGAACAAGGTATATATCGCTTTTGAAGTGGTGGATATCCCGCATGCCATGGCTGGGTTTCGGGCTCTTGGTGTTGGTGGCGTCAGTGTTACAATTCCCCACAAACAATCGGTCATTCCACTTTTAGATGCCATTGATCCGGTGGCGCAGAAAATTGGGGCGGTCAATACGCTGCTTATAGACGGTGACCATATCCACGGTTACAACACTGACTGGATCGGTGCCAATCAGGCCCTGGAGATGATTGGTGACCTATCGGGATCCACGGTTCTCGTACTGGGCGCCGGGGGCGCCGCACGGGCGATCGGTTTCGGGCTGCAGGAGAGAGGGGCGACGGTGATCCTGGCCAACCGCACCCTTGATAGAGGGCAGGCGCTCGCCAGGGACTTGAGTTGCGAATGTTACCCGCTAACAGAGATAGATACATTAAAAGTTGATACGCTGGTGAATACCACCTCGGTTGGTATGACACCGAATATCGATGAGACACTTGTGCCCCAACAGTTGCTGGAGAACATTCCAGCAGTCATGGATATCGTATACACGCCTTCAGAAACCCGGCTCCTGAGAGAGGCCAAAGAGGCGGGATGCGCAACGGTTAACGGCACCCATATGCTTCTCTTCCAGGGTGTTGCCCAGTTCGAATTATGGACCGGCCACAAGGCGCCTGTAGAAGTCATGCGGGAAAAACTAATTTCACATCTGGAAATAAGTTAAGCCGGAAAACCAAATGGTTCTATTAATTTCGTGACTACGGGATGCGCTTGTTGACCTGTTCAGCACAGTGCCTGTTTGAAGGTGAAACCAGGACACCTTGACCCGACTAATCATTAGCTGTAAAGCAGGTCCATGGCTGTTTTCAGCTCTTTAATCGGTATTTGACCGGGTGCTGAGACCTGCATACCTATGGCAAAGGTAATATCAGAACCAAACAGACCACCGGCTAATCTGCTAACGGCACCTTCCGACCCCATGGACATCGTCACCATGGGCCCCTGAACCGTTTCATTCCTGGCCTTATTTGTGGCATTCAGAAGCGTCAACACATCACTATAATCTCCAGGCATGACTGCAAGCTTAGAGATATCTGCCCCCGCTGTCTGGGCCTCCACCAGTTTAGAATAGATGAACTGCTCACTGGGTGTTTCCTTAAAATTGTGGTATGAGAGGATCAATCTGACATTACTCTGCTTGGCTCGCTCTCTAAGGGTCCTGACAAATTCTTCATCATTACAAAGCTCTATATCGACGATGTCCACATCGCCCGATTTCATAACTGCAGTAAACAACTCCAGTCGGTTTTTGCGGGAAATATGTTTCAAGCCTCCTTCCAGATCTATTCGGCAGGTAAATATCAGGGGAATCTCTCCAATAGCTGCACGTACCTCTTTCAAAACAGACAGACAGTCCTTGTTGTTTTCAACTTCGTCGTAGGCATCAATACGCCACTCCAGCAGATCAGGTCGCAGCGCGGCCAACTCTTCGGCCTCCTGGAGAACTTTCGCGCGTGTATCCCCTACCAGCGGTAGGCATATCAGTGGCTTGTCACCCCCAATTACCCTGCTTCGCACAGTTACCTGTATTTTGCTCTGCTGTCTCATGATTCTCTTATCCCGGATTTAATCTCATGCTCTTGATTGATTACGTCATATAACTTCGGTTTAATTTACGTTATTTCACTAGGCATTACAAGACTGCTGAAAGCTCAATACACGACTCATACGGCCGGGAAGC
>CAZOWJ010000046.1:0-28582 GCA_964583415.1 uncultured Desulfocapsaceae bacterium | reverse complement strand
GAGTTCTGTCCGGTAATGTAGTATATGCAGATTCCCTCGTTTTAAGAACTAGCCGACAGCATCCTTCTCCTGCACAATTTTTTTCAGACAATATAACAACAGAGGCAGTGCCGGGACGCAGACCAGGATGAGCCACGGCCATCGATCATTAAAATAATGTCTGAAAGCAAGCACCATTGCCACAACGGCTAAACAAATCCAGGAAAGGTACCAGCAGAGGCGAAGACCTCTGAATGGTGGTGCAACTCTCACTTGACAATCTCTGCCGTCAGCAGGTGTAAATTGATATCCGTAGAAAAACAGGAAGTGGATGATCAGCCAGCCTCCAAATATTGAAAATGTTACGTCTGTTGGCCAATGGGCTGTTGTCATTACCCGCGCTGCTGCCATGGCCATCGCAAAACAGAGGACGGCAGCCATGAGAATCTTACCGCATGTCTTCCATCGAGCAGTTGAACTGGTATAGATCAGCACATAGGCAAGCCCGATCAGGGTAATTGCCGAGGCAGTATGCCCGCTTGGGAAGCTGGCACGATAGCTACCTTCATCAAGGAAGTACGGCCCGACATCATACCATTCATAAAAGTCTCTGGTACCCCTGAGAATTTTTTTTGGACGAGGGCGAGCCATTACCCATTTAAGGGTTTTTACCATCAAGGTGGAAGAGCAGAAAGAAGAGACAACCAGAAACTCGAGCTGCAGCCGATGACGCCTCAAATAGTCCGCAAAGCCTGCCCGTTTCAGCAGCCACTCCCGAATACGATAGAGCACTCTTCCCTGAGGCCAGGCTGTATCAACAAGACTGGCGGCGCAGTAGAGAAGAAGAGACACGGTGAAAAAGAGCACGACGATATCACCGCTGCCTGGCTTTTCCAGCTCAAACAGCGATTCTGACATCAGTTCGGTAAACCAGTCAACCTGGTGGTCTGCAAAATAGCTTATCCATTCCAGGTCATGGGGTGCGATAAACAGCATGGCCAGGACACCAGCAGAAAATATTATTATCCCCATTCTCAGTTGATACACGCAGTTACCAGTATCGTTAATGTTTTGCTGCACTTTTAAAAGGTACTCAGGCAGTGGTGAAAAAAGGTTTGAAATTAGTAACGTATTCTTTTTCCAACTGCAATGCAAAGTGAAACTAACACCCCTATCTTCTTTCTGTATTCCACCGTAAAACAGACAACCAGCTCGATCCAGGCAAGAGCCAGCCGGGTTGAAACCGCTTGCTGATATGACAACTCCGCATCCTGTACGGGGTCGGCCAAAATGGGTCCAGTCTGCCTGATCTGACAATTGGCGCTTGAAAAGAGCCTGCAGAGGTGGCAACTGCTTGCCATTAAGCAAGGATTTATATATTGTCAGATCCAGTAGTACAATTGAACACTCATTTATCGGTTATAGCTAATCATTTTATAGGACTGTTGTTGATGATAATCATCATCCCCTGCTTTAACGAAGCTGACCGGCTCAACGCCGATCGCTTTTCAACCTTTATTGAAGACTGCCGGGAGGTGAAACTGCTCTTTATCAATGATGGCTCCACCGATAACACCGCTGGTTTGATAAAGGCGATTGAGGACAAGGCTCCCGAACAGATTTTTTCTCTTCATCTCGAGAAAAACCAGGGGAAAGCAGAAGCAGTTCGGCAGGGTGTTCTCCACGCACTCAGCAGACCTTGTCAATACATCGGTTATTGGGATGCGGATCTGGCCACACCGCTTTCTGCAATCCCGCAGTTCAGGCAATGCTTTGAGCAGAATCCTCAAAGAAAGATCATCTGCGGAGCCCGTGTTAAAAGGATGGGAGCCCAGATAAACAGGCACTGGTATCGTCACTACCCGGGACGCCTCATCGCCACCATCATCAGCATGATATTAGGTTTACCATTTTATGATACTCAGTGTGGAGCCAAGCTCATTGAACGTACACTTGCAGAACAGATATTTGCCAAACCGTTTATCTCGCCATGGCTCTTTGATGTTGAGCTGATTGCCAGAATCGTCCAGACATTCGGCAGTCAGGAGGCCGGCAACATGATACTGGAGTTGCCGCTTGACAGCTGGTCTGATATCGGTGATTCAAAGATTCCGCTGAGCTATCTACCTAAAGTTCCTTATGAACTTATTAGAATTTACCGAAATTACCGCCATACAAAGACCAGACGCCAACGTTAAAAGGGTACTATCATGTCAAAAATTATTGAATTCGCCTACCCACTTATTCTGCTGACAGTATTTTCGCTGCTGCTGTTCTTTAACTTAGGCAGCACCACCGTAATAGACTATGACGAGGGTGTTTATGCTGAAGTCTCCCGCGAAATGTATCTCGCTGGCGAATCGGTCATTCCGGCACTAAACGGCGAGGATTTTTTTGAGAAACCACCGATGCTCTACTGGGCCCAGATGCTTGGATATAAGCTCTTCGGCATTAACCCCCTGGGGGCACGATCCATCAACGGACTCTGCGGCCTGGCCACGATATTGATCCTGTTTTTCGGTGCCAGGGCTCCACTTGGCAGCCGGACTGCATTTAATAGCTCAGTCATTCTCGGCAGTTCATTTCTCTTTGTCTACCTCTCCCGGGTAGCAATGACCGATATGCTGCTCACCATGTTTCTGACCCTCTGTCTTGTCAGTTCCTGGTATGGTGTTGAACGGGCTATAAAGAACCAGGGCGGGGCTTATCTTTTCTGGATCGGCTGCCTTGCTGCAGGCTGTGCGATGCTCAGCAAAGGAGCCGTTGGTGCATTATTCCCGGTAACGACGGCTGTCATATACCTGATATCGATCAACCGAATTGGGCTGCTGTTCAGGAAAAACTGGCTGCTGCCCGGTACGTTCATTCTCGTTATGGTTGGATTCTCCTGGTACCTGCTGCTTGGGTTTCTTCATCCCGAGGGATTTGGATTTATGAAAGATTTATTTATGAAACATCATGTGGGCAGATTTTCAAGCGCCATGGAGGGGCATTCCGGTCCCTTTTACTATTACCTCATCGTCCTGTCTGTCGGCTTTCTCCCCTGGTTCAGTTACCTGCCGGTGGCAGCAATCCACGCCCCAGTCCTTTCCAGTCAGGACCCGGGTTCAAGGTTTGTGCGCCTTTTCGTTATTTTTTCGATAACAGTCTTTATTTTCTTTTCAATCGCCGCAACCAAGCTCCCCAACTACATATTACCGGTGCTTCCCGGCCTGGCATTGATCACTGCCGCCTTGTTCAACAGAGAACGAATAAAGTATCCGATAATCTGGCTGGCTGCCGGGTGGTTATCTGCAATCCTGATCGGTTTGCTTGGCTTGGTACTGGCCACCGCACCATTTATCATATCCTACCTTCCCGACCTGCTCGGAGAAAACAGTCGAAAGGCACCCATACTGGCAGAGCCTGTAGAGCTTGGTTATGGGGTATGGTTGGCGGCACTGCTCTTTATCTTCAGTGCGGTCATGATCATTCGATCGGTCCATAAGCGACACATTGAGCAGATTTTTCAGGCACTGCTGCTGTCGTCGTTTATTGTCAGTGCCACCATTTTTTTAACCATCATGCCGGTATTTGACCGACTCATGAATCTACCGCTTGCACGTCTGGCCACGGAGGCTGCCGACCACACTCAAGCCGACGGGCGTATTGTCTTGTACAACGTCAGTGACCGACCAAGTGTGATGTTTGCTTCCAATCGCCGCACCATCTATCACAGCGACAGAAATCTCCAGCAGTTACCGACACTTTTTGACCAGCAGGATATCTCGGTCGGTATTACCACAAACTACTACTACAGCCGCCTGTTGAGCCATTCAATGGCTGTTCATGAGATAGATCGCCAGGGTGGTTTTGTGCTGTTTAACATGACCGAGGACAGCGGGGAAACGGTTAACCAGTAAAAACAATTAACCATCGATTTTCATTAAAGGGAGCGAAGACAGGGCTACTGCCTGCCTGTATTGCCGCCAGGAGATTACTCATAAAACAGCCTGCTAAACCATTTCACCGGAAACAGCATCGATACCTCCCGCTGATACGCTCTATACGATTCACCGAAATGTTTAACCAGTTTACGCTCCTCAAGAAGAGTGCCCACCAGAAAATATCCAGAGAGAATCACAGCGGTTATCACCGTTGACGGGAAAAAAAAATTCGGTGCCGACCAGATTATCAGGATACCGCCAAGATACCATGGGTGTCTGACAATCGTTGATATGCCGGAGACGGTAAAAACAGTTCCATCATTGAGCAGATGACTATTCAGTCTGCTACGAACCTGTGAAATTCCCAGAAAATGTCTGATGTCATAGTGTTTTCCGCCTGACACGAAGAGAAACAATGCTGCTGCAATCAGGAAAACTCGAACCATCTGGTACATGCCCGACCAGACAAAAACAACCGTTTCAGATCTTTGAAGGGATAAACTGACAAGCACCGGAGCAATCAGCGTTACGATTGAAATCAAGTTATAGGCCAATCGGTAAAATCGAAAATATGCTCCGAGCAAGGTTTCAAGAACGTTCGTGACCGGAATACAAATCAGAACGCTGTGAAGTCCGCACCAGGATATCCATAGCACTATGAGGAGCAGGTAACTTTCAATGGTAATCATCGGCCTTGACTGCACCCCATGAATGGTATCTGAAATTTCGGCGCTTAAAACTTTTCTTCAGCTGACCAGTCACAGGGGAATGTCTTAAAGAGATCAATGGTGAGAATCTCCGAAAATCTCAGGTGTACACTGTAATTGCTGTGCAGACGAGAAGACATTTTGACGATCATGCCACTCTGTTCGATCGTTTTATCATCCTGGTCATCAAAGGAAATTGAGATATCGATATCTTTCGACAGAAGTGACCGTGCCGTCTGCTGCCTGGAGCAGCGAATGGAAAAGCAGACACCGGAGCGTGACATATCCGACAGCTCCCCTTTGAAATAGGTAGCGGTTCTTTTTCGCTGATCATCAAGAAGGTAGGCCGTGACACTCCCCTCCAGCGGATATCGTCGGTGATCTCGACGCCCGCTGCTCTTCTGCTCCGCCGTTCTTTCACCGATACCATGCTGCCGGCAGAAATCGGCAAGTTTTCCATACAGACCTGACTGGTTGTCACGCCACTCATCTGCGATCGTCCGGTTCAGGTAGCGTAGATTCACCACAGACTGGGTGGCTGCTGAGAACGGGCAGAGTGAGATACCAAAAAATGAATCCTCGCCCAAAATATCGCCTGTGGTGAGCTGGCTGACGGTATAATTCTTTTCACCTTTTCTATAGTAGAGGGCAACTTTACCGCTTTCCAGAAAAAAAAGCCGATTATTCAGTCGTCCCTGGGCAAATAAAAGTTTTCCGGACTCAACCTTCACCTGCTTCAAGCTGTAAAACAGGCAGGTGATCTCTTCTTTGCTCAACTGATCATAGAGATCACTCCATGTGGCAATATGATTCGGGTCCAGCCCTTTTGTTTTTTCTTCTTCAATTACCTCCGCCGAGGATACTATGCTCTCAAGGGCCATTGGATGGGACTCCATCAGCTGCTCCCGCAGCAACTCAGCCTCACGAAAGGAACCGTTACGGGCCAGATCCTTGATCTGTTCAGCCAGCGTCTCGACATCAGTTACACCAGTATCTGCTGGTTTTGTACTAGGACTGCTGTTCTCAGATACCACCGCTGTACCCCCGACAAAGTACTATTAACAGCTCTATTGCTGAAATAGCTTATTAAACTGTCATTATCTCACAGAAACAGTAAAATATCAAAATGCGTTGCCCGCTGAGAACTTACACAGAGCATCGAAGCTTCTACAAGCAATTATCCTGAGGTAAGTCCGGCTTCTGAACCATGTTTTTTCACCTCGCTCACTATCGCAGAATTCAGTTGCTATGATAATCATTATTTCACCATCCAAAACCCAGCGTGTTGTCCTTAATCCAGGCAATCAGGAATCTCAACCCGCTTTTATGGACAACACCAAGGCACTTATCAGACTGTTGACACAGCTTGACAGAAATGATCTGGCAAAACTGATGAAGATCAGTGAAAAACTTGCAGGTCTCACCTATCAGCGAATTCATGATTTTACCGCACCCCACAGCGCTGAAACTGCAGGAACCGCCCTCACAACCTTCCAGGGGGATGCCTTTTCGGCGATGAGTATAAATTCATACAGCCCTGATGATTTTCTTTTTGCCCATGCCCACCTGCGCATTCTCTCAGGTCTCTATGGGTTCCTTCGCCCACTGGACCTGATGCAGCCCTACCGTCTTGAAATGGGAACCAGACTGCTCTCGGACAGGGGAAAAAATCTTTATGAATTCTGGGGCTCAGCAATAACTGAATCCCTCAATAGTGAGTTGGAAAAGATGCAGCAACAGGTCGTTGTTAACTGCGCCTCGAAAGAATACTCACGGGTAATAAAAGAAAAACAACTCCTCGGACCGATGATTACAATAACCTTCAAGCAGCAGAAAAACAATATCCTGACAAGTATCGCCATTCATGCAAAACGTGCAAGAGGGATGTATGTTGACTATCTGATAAAAAAGCGCATCAGTGACCTTAATGGGCTCCGCGGATTCACGGCGGGCGGTTATACATTTGCTTCAGATCTCTCCACCAGCAGCGAACTGATATTTATAACCGCACTCGATTGAACCGGCGGTCCTTAGACCTTGTCAATAAAACAATCAAATAGTTAGTCTCCGATTTTATGTTCAGCCAGTTTTTCCAGGGCTAAAATCATCGCAGAGTGATCAAGCTCACTCTCACCAGGTGTCCAGCCATCGGCCCGCCCATAATACCTGTTCCTAAAAATCCAATTTTCATTACCCGTATCCTCGTGTTCGATCTTAATAGCGCTTCAACCAGCCGAGACCAGCTTCGGTATGCCCCGCAGGTATATACTCACAACCAATCCAACCCTTATAGCCGATCTCGTCAATGGCCTTGAACAGATTTTCAAAATTAATCTCACCAGTTCCCGGTTCATGCCTGCCGGGATTATCTGCAAGCTGTATATGACCAATCTTGTCAATGAGCCTGGTGATGGTGTTGATCAGGTCACCTTCCATTCGCTGCATGTGATAGATATCATATTGCAGGAGAATATTGTCATGACCAACCTCTTCAAGCAGAGCCATGGTATCCCTGGAAGTGAACAGATGGAAGCCAGCCATATCAATATAGTTTATCGGCTCCACCAGCAGGGTTATCTCTTCTTTGGCAAGTGCATTCGCTGCAAAACGGAGATTATTGATCAAAACCTCCTTCACCGCATCAGCAGGTACATTATCGGGAGTTAAACCCACCAGACAATTCAGTATCGGACATCCCAGGGCCTTGGCATACTCGATTGCCCGTCCAACCCCGTCTTGAAATTCCCCTTCGCGTCCCGGCAGACAGGCAATTCCTCGCTCACCGTCAGCCCAGTTACCTCCCGGGAGATTGTGCAACACCTGCTCCAGATTATTCTCCTGAAGCTTCTCTGCAAGTTCTGAAACCGGCCACTCATATGGAAACAGATACTCAACAGCCGAGAAACCGGCTTTGGCAGCGCGATCGAACCGATCATAGAAATCATATTCAGTAAACAACATGGTCAGGTTGGCATTAAATTTGGGCATATCTCTTCCTTTCTGGTAGTTGCAATCGCAGATCGAAATGAATTGCAGGATGAATCTTATTGTTTGACATTCAGAAAACCATCAGATAAGCATAACATCAGATGATATGATTTTTACTATTGCTTTTTTCAGTTTGTGTCAATAAAAAACTCTCTTACGGTAAAGACACCGTTTTAAATCAATAACGACTCATGGGCAATCAAACCAAACAGCACTTATTCTTTTAGGGTGACGATATAATGCACATTGAAGGGTTCCAGGTAGAGCGGAAACGATTGGCTGATCAAATTGCTGACACGTTAATGAACATGATTGGTAATGGCACATTCAATCCGGGTGACCGGCTGCCGTCAGAACCGGAATTGATGAAACAGTTCAATGTGGGCAGAAGTTCCATCAGAGAAGCAATCGGCGCACTCTCCCTCGTCGGCCTTTTAACCGTTCGTCCGGGACAGGGTACCCATGTTGCCAATTTCTCGCCGGACAGTCGTCTGAAATCTTTTGGGCTGCTTGGTATTGGCCGGGAAAAAGTCCGCGAGCTCGTTGAAGCCAGGATTGAACTGGAAACCGTTATTATACGCCTCGCTGCTAAACGCGCAACTGCAGAGGACCTGGCAGAGATCAAAGAGAAACACCTGGCTCTTAAAACCTCGCTGAAGAATAAGAAAGAACCGATAGAACCTGATCTTGATTTTCATATGGCGGTCGCAAAAGCTTGCCATAACAGTGTATTAATTAAATTCCTCTCGGAAATGAGGCAGCCGACCCGCCACTGGATGGAACAGAAAGCCAAATTTGACTGGGGATACGAGAAGGTGTTCGAACAGCACGAAACAATATTACAGGCGATTGAGACAGGCAATGGCCCAGTGGCAGAAGATGCCCTTAAGGCTCACCTTCAATCAACCGGCGAGAAGCTTGTGGCGTCGATTCTCGAAGAGAAAAATTAATAGACACGTTTTTTATTTATAAACTCTGAACCTTAACAACCGATCAGTCTCCATGGAAGGCCGGGAGGATTTTTTTGATGAATCACCAGCTGCTCTACGGCAAAAAAGAACTTACCATAACACTTCCCGAACAGATCAAGACAACACCTATAATCAAATACCCGATGCCTGTTCTTGCGGACAGTTCAGAATCCATTTCTGAAGCACTATTAAATCCAATTGGGAGCCCACCCCTCACCCAACTGGCTCAGAATAAGAAAACAGTATGTATCCTGATCTGTGATATCACCAGACCGGTGCCCAATGGTCTGGTCCTTCCACCTCTGATACAGATGCTGGTTGAAGCGGGAATAAAAAAGGAAAACATTCTGATTCTGGTTGCAACAGGGCTTCATCGACCGAATGAAGGTGAAGAACTTCGGGAACTGGTGGGCTCAGATGAAATCTATAACACCATTCGAATCGAAAATCACTTTGCCAGGGACAGGGCTGCCCATGTTGATCTCGGCTATACCTCGAGCAACATTCCTATTGGTATTGACAGACGCTTTATCGACGCAGATCTGAAAATTGCAACGGGCCTTGTGGAGCCCCACTTCATGGCAGGCTACTCTGGCGGCAGGAAGGTTGTTGCCCCGGGAATCGCCTACCAGGATACCATTCTCAAGTTCCATACAGCACATATCCTTGAACATAAAAATTCTGACAATTGCATCCTTGATGGAAACCCGCTCCACCAGGCTCAACTTGAAATTATCAGGACCATCGGTGATATCTATGCGGTTAATACCGTGATTGACGAAAGGCGACGGCTTGGAAAAGTCACCTTCGGCGCTATAGAAGCAAGCCATCTTGAAGCGGTTACATTCATGAAAAAATACGCGGAAATTCAAATTGACCAAAAATTCAGGACAATTATCACCTCGGCCGGAGGCTACCCACTCGACAAAACCTATTACCAGACGGTTAAGGGAATGGTCGGACCCTTGGGTATTCTGGAAAAGGGTGGCACCCTTATTATTGCCAGTGAATGTTCAGAAGGAATGGGCAGCCCGGAATTTGTCTCCGCTCAAAAGCAGCTTTGTAAACAGGGTATGGACGACTTCATGGCAACACTCTATGGCCGTGAAGAGGCTTTGATTGACGAATGGCAGACTGAAATGCTCCTCAAACCACTCAGGCATGGCTCAGTTAAGCTTTACACAACCAATTTATCTGAGTCTGAACGAAAACAGACCTGCGTGGAACATATCGATTCCATTGAAGATGCCGTAATTGCAAGCCTTAAGGAGCAGGGGAGCAACAATGTCGCCATTATACCCGAAGGCCCATACGTCATTCCACTTCCAAAATAATCTGCATAAGGAGGCCACCGGCAGCCACTCTGGTCATCGGAGCGCTTTTTTAATGGGTGAGTTGTGAAATCGCTTCAACCGCAAAAGGCAATGCCTTTTTCACCTCCGGGCTCAGTCCTGCCCCAACCTTGTTGAAGCAAACCCCCTCAACACCGACCAGATAAATCTCTGCTGGCGCCTTCTCAGGATAGAGACGCTGACATACCTGAAGCGCCTCTCTGACCCCAATTCCGTGACCGCTGACCGGACGCATCTCACTGGCTGGAATCTGGTCCCAGTCGAGCACATGGACCGCCCCCGGAGCTGCGCCGAGCTGCACGGCGTCAACAACGATCAGCAGATCTTCTCCGTCCAGCTCATCAATCACCGCCAGGCCGCCAACGCCTAGCAGGCAGAGTCGCACATCATTATCAAGTTCTGCTGCCGCTAAAAGGTGATACAGTGCGTGCCCAACCGCATCGTCGGCAACCAGATCATTACCGATACAGACAATCAGACTCCTGTGCATTATCCCCTCAGTCCGCTGAACATCAACTTGAAACTGCACTTCTCACCCGCTTCAATGGTTTTCGGCCTGGCCGGACTACCTGTTAATTCAGCCATAATCCCGGCTATATAGTAATGAAACATCTGACAGGTCGGACCATTGATTTCCAGCTTTCTCTCCTGGCAAACTGCATAAATGGGACAGTGATCGATATGGATTGTCGCTTCTTTTCCATCAAATTTCCCAGCGATGTCGAAACCCTCTGAAAAAACCCTGAGCATCTCTTCAAGAGCAGTCACTCCACTTGGTTCTTCAAGGTAGATCGGCATATTTTGTGCCATCTTCCGACCCGAGGCAACCGCCAGTGCCGGGGTTGACTTGCCAACAAAGGTTTCGATGGTATCAATAAACATATCCAGCAGAAACGATACCTCAATAAACGCCTTGTCATGATCTTCTATGGTTTGTTCCAGTTCAATACAGTCAATCATAAGAATTTCTCCATTCGGCGACTGAAATCGAGGTTTCGATAAAAGTTTTTCACCACGTGATGGCCTTTATGGCTGATTACCCCGGATGGGCAGATAAATGCACAACTCAGGCAGCCGATGCAATCGTCGGCTGATTTAACCATCGCTTTCTGTGTTGCATCATCGAATGCTATTGCCTCAGTCGGGCATATATCTGCGCAGAACCTGCAACCGCGGCAACCCTTCTCCCGGATTTCCATTTCAAGCATCGTTAGTTCCTCCTTATTCTGCGAATTGTCTTCCCACCCCTGACCACTTCCACCTCAAACTCCATTTTGCCAATAGCGTGAGTCGAACAGGCAAGACAAGGATCATAGCAGCGAACGACAAATTCCAGTCTATTGAGCATCTTCTCATCATCACCACCGTCCAGCAGATTAATCGCGCCTTCCTTTAAGGATTTGTTGATCGCAGCCGTATTCTGCTGGGTTGCAACAATCATGTTGGCGCCGCGAACAATGCCACCCTCGTCGATCTGATAGTCATGAACCAGAACCCCGCGTGGGGCCTCAACATGGCCGACACCGCGGCCCCCGCTAAACCGTGCGGGAACCCTGGATTCGCCGCGAAGCTCGGGATTATTCATGATTTCATCTGCTTTTTCGCAGGCATAAACCAGCTCCACCAGTTTACAGTACATCTGCAGTACGGCGTTATGACAGGGTCGGCCGAAGCGACTGCGAAACTCCTCAAATTCTTTCTGGGCACGCTCTGTTTCCATGCCATCGACAACATTCATGCGGGCCAGTGTACTGACCCGATACATGTGCTCACTATTATCGACATCGAGATACACCTCTTTGGCATAGGAACGTGACACCGCACGCTCCACCAGGTAATCAGCATAGGCCGCTGCAGCAAACTCAGCCCTGATCTCCCCGTGCTCATCCATTGCCCGGAGACTGCCGTCATAGACATTGAGTTTACCGTTCTTCACTGTTCCCAGATACCAGCTTGGAACATTGAGTTTGTCCAGCAGGACCGGGTTCTCATCGAGCAACCTCAACAGCAGTTCTTTGGTGACCGGGACCAGCTCACTGGCGAGATCAACTGCCTCGCGGGTGAGTTCCTGCAGCCTGGCATACTGCGCGTCATTTAATTTTGTGGCAATACCGCCAGCAATAGCAGTAACAGGATGAATGCCACGGCCCCCGACCACCTCGTTTATTTTTTGTCCCAGCGAACGCATTCTCAAGCCTTTCTTGGTCAGGTCGGGGTTTTTCTCTACCATTCCGACCACATTCTGAGTTGCTGTTTCACCATTGAGACCAAAGACCAGGTCCGGTCCGGCGAGGATATAAAGAGATAAGGCGTGAGAGTGAATGAAGTGTCCCATGTACATGAGTTCACGCATCAGTTTTCCTGCAGGAGGTGGCTCAACGCCTGCTGCATTGTCAAGTGCTTTTGCTGAGGCAAGGTGATGGGCCGTGGGACAGACCCCGCAAATTCGAGCGGTAATCTGGGGCATCGTGTGGGCTTCCATACCAACCAGGATACGCTCAAAACCCCGGAGCTCGTTAACAATAAAAAAGGCTTCTTCTACGCTGCCGCTGTCATCACATTCAAGCAGAATACGGGCATGGCCCTCTATTCTGGTAACAGGATCTATATTTATCGTTTTAGCCATCTCAACCTGCCTCCACATCTGCAATCCATTTTTTAATCAAAAATGTCGGTTTATTACCAATCATCTTTGTTGCCATCGCATATGCATATTGAGTTTTTGCGGTTTTTTCCATATGCGTTTGAATCGTCTCCGGCTCGATTGCGGTGAGTCTCGACATTCTGTCACTCACCTCCGAACGTATATCCAGATAGGGTTCGGCTAGAATCTGCATTGTCGGGCCGGCACAGCCGGTACAGGCGATCCCGTGATTTGGACAGGGCGACATGCAGCGATCAAGCGTTGCAGACCCCAGACAGATATACCCTTGACTCAGGAAACAGATCTTTTCATCCGGTACGCCGTCCAGGCTGTTTTTTATCTCTGCAGCATCGCCCCTGATCATTTGTCTGGTGCAGCGGCCGCACACTGAATCCTGAGTAACGCGCGGTTGCCGATTCTCGATTAATGTTTGCAGGCTTTCAAAAATAAAATGAGCATGGGGAGGACAACCGGGCAAATAGAGATCCACATCGATGACTTCATCTATCGGTGTTACCATTTTTGCAAGCTCACTGACATCTGTGTCTGGAATGGTATCTGTTCGTGTCGTCGGACATTTCCGGTAAACATGGTCCATGATCTCCTCACGGGAATGGGCAAGACCGGCACCATGTAAACCTCCATAAACTGCACATGTACCAAAGGCAATTATTGTTTTACATGTGCGCCGCATTTCTTCTGCAGCATGGAGATCATGTTCGGTTCGAATGGAACCGGTAAGAATCCCTATGTCTGCCTCCGGATAATCCTTTATGTCGGTCAGGACCGGGCAATGAAGGATCTCAACTGATTCGAGAACAGTGAGTATTTTCTCATGCAGATCAACCAGTGCCACATGGCAGCCGCCGCAATCACAGAGCCAGTCAGTATTCAACCGTATTTTCCCACTGCTCATTAGTGAATCCTCTTTGTCGTTTTTTATTATGCTGCTACGGTTAATAGTTTAAGGCAGGCGTTTTCCCCGGCATGCTTGATTTCCAGTTTTGCCGTTTTCCCCATAATGTTTTCAAGAGCTCCTGCAAAAAAGCCATACATCATATTACAGAGTGACCCTTGCTGGGGATGTCCAAACCTGAAAAGTGACTGGCGGATCATGCAATCCCTAAAGACAAGAAGCATCTGCCGATCACCATTCTCATTTACGGTAACCAGCTCATCCTGACTGGCAGGCTTAAACGGCTCAAAACCCCAGAGACAATGATTATATTCAAGTACCCGGCCAACTTCCTTTATGGCGGCAAGCAGATCATCTGTCTTGTTGGCATCCTGTGAAAATTTACGTCCAAGATTTCGACCTGCCGACATGGTCATGCTGTTTGCACCCCTTCCCAGGATCGGCTCAATCCCCGCAGAGAGTGCAGCCATAAAATTCATGGTTTCCTGGAGTGTCCGTCTCTTTTTACGGATCTCATGGATGTTTTCCACCGTGCTATCCTCCGATATCGATTTTCCCCACCTGATAAACTGACAATCGCCACCAAAATATCGTAGATCATTTCAATTTCTTAACAGCGATAAACGGGACATTACGGGTAACGGTCGCAGCCAGTTTGGCGCACTTACGTCACTCGATTACAATATCGTATCACAAAACACCTTTACTCCCAAGAAACATGTGGGAAAAGTCTACGTGCGGCTAATTATTTTGTGAAATAATCTGGGAATTCAGCAAGAACTTCACTGATATTAATGGCAAAACCGATCCCCTCAAATTTCTCGGTGATCAGTTTCATACTGTTTACGCCAACCACCCGTCCATCCTCTGTCACGAGAGGTCCTCCGGAGTTGCCCGGATATATTTCTGAATTGGTCTGGATATATTCTCCTCGAAAATTAGAAATGACTCCTGAAGTCACTGAATTTTTGAGTTGAAGTGGTGATCCGATAGCATAGACGGGCTGGCCAAGGGTGATCGAGTCACGATCAGCCACCTCAAGATACGGTGTCCGGTAACCGTTAAGTTTTAATAGTGCCAGATCACGCTGATCGCTGACCCGGTAGAGAATAGCTGATTTATCTTCTCCGTCCGCGAGGGTGATTGTGAACCTGGACTGGGAAGAGAGCTCTTTATTTTGCTGATGGAACACTTTTATTTCATTATCTATTTCTCGTTTCTTTGCCAGAAAATCATTCTTTCTGCCGTTGTAATCACGGCGCCATTCCTCCAGGTATTTCGATTTTTCTTTCAACGAGTTTTCGGCCGCTAAACGACTATCCTTAGTTATCCGCTCGCCCTGCTCCTTGACCGTCTTTTTAAATGATGCCCAGTTCTGCTTTAGGTTTCTGCCATATTGATCAATATGTGATTTTTCACGTTTTAAGTTCGTCTGCCATTCATCAAGACGCTTTGTGGCCTTTGCCATTACCCGCTCAGCCCTCTGGTTATTAACGTCACTGCCCCTGATCACATGCCGATTGGTTACAATTAAACCGTCACTGTTAATAAAAAACCCCGATCCCGATCCGGATGAGGTCATTATGGAAATTACCGCAAGATTGGCATTTTCGATCGGCCCTTTCGGTATCAGTTTTGACTCCAAAACAGCCTTCAGATCACGACTGCTCTCCGGGCTGACAGCCTTGTTTTGAGTGGTGATTTGTTCTGATCGATCCTGGGTGTAAATGAGTTTATCTACCTCAGACAGAGGTATAGAGACGTCACCTCCGAATTGGTGATAGGTGAGCTGAGATTGATCACGGCGAACATAATCCGTTTTAATAACGGAACCATTCTTCAGGTGCACCTCATGAGCGGCAAGAACAGATGGTACCATCAACAGCAGATATATAAGTGGGCAGAGTACTCTGGTATAGACCATGCTCTATACTCCATTGGGGACCGGGCGGAACCGAAGGCTGTGAAGATGTAACGACCACATGATAATCCGGGATAATCCCAGATAGAGAATCTTTTCTTCTACAATAACACTTTGATCAGGAGAAAGCCACCAACAAGCAAAACCAAGAAAACGATGGAAAGGATATTGAAATACTTGTCGATGTAGCGCTGCACCGGTTTCCCGAATTTCCAGATAAACGCTGCAACGAGGAAAAAACGAGCTGATCGTGAAAGCAGAGAGACGACAACAAAGGTGGGGAAATTAAGCTGAAATGCACCAGCGGTAATCGTAAATAATTTATACGGCAGCGGGGTAAAGCCGGCGGCACCGACAGCCCAGATATCATAGGTCCTGTAGAGTTCCTGCACCCGATAATATTTATCATCCAGGCCGTACCAGGCGATAATCTGCTGACCGACAGAGTCCATAAACCAGAAGCCAAGTCCGTACCCGAGAGCCCCCCCGGCTGCAGAGCCAATCGCACATACTGCGGCATATTTAAAGGCCTTGGTCGGCGCAGCGATACACATGGCGATTAAAAAGACATCCGGTGGAATGGGGAAAAAAGATGATTCCACAAAGGCGATAACGAAAAGCACCCAGACTCCATATGGTCCGGCAATCCATTTCATGCAGCGATCATAGAGCCGTTTAACAGGACCGCGGGCCTGATTGGGGCCATTGCTACCAGCCATATTCACCAACCAGGTCCACAAATCTGACCTTTTCAAGATGGTTAATCTTTATTTCATCATCAATTTTTTCGATCAGCTGAAGATCCTGGAGATGCTGATCGCCAACCGGTATAATTAACCTTCCACCGTCTGCCAGCTGTTCAACTAACGGTTCAGGCACTTCAGGGCCGCCGGCTGTTACAATAATTGCATCATAGGGTCCATGTTCGGGCCACCCCATGGTGCCGTCATCCATTTTTGAACTGATATTGAAATAGTTGAGCTGATCGAAGACTCTTCGTGCGCCGGCCAGCAGGGCATGGATGCGCTCGATCGTATAGACTTTTGTGCAGAGTCTCGAGAGTACTGCCGCCTGATAACCTGAGCCGGTACCTATCTCAAGGGCCGTTTCATGACCGCTCAGGTTCAGAGCCTCCGTCATACAGGCGACAATATAGGGTTGGCTGATAGTCTGGCCGGAAGCGATCGGCAGTGGAAAGTCTCCATAGGCGCGGGACTGCAAGGCATCATCAACGAAATAATGACGCGGTACTTCCCTCATGGCCGCAAGAACCCTGTCGTCTTTGATACCTCGGGGAACAAGCTGTTCGACCACCATACGTTCCCGGATCGTCGTATAAAGAGGCATTACTCTCGTTTCTCTTGCCAGGAAAAATCGTCTGCCCAGTCAAATTCATCTGAATCATGTGAACTGTACGTGCAGTCGACAACAGTATCACCCTCGAATGTTACCACTATCCTGCTGAAGCCGCTGGCATTAAAGAAACCGCCGAAATAGGGGGTCCTCTGCATTGTAGACTGCAGTTCTTCGTAGTAAATCCAACGCTCAGTATTCTCAGATGCCATTTGCTGAGCGTCGGGATCACCAAGATAGGTCAGGACATCCTCTCTGGTTGTTGTGCCCGGCTTGATCAGGCTGGCATCTGATGCCAGGTGTCTGATCGGTCTGTCAGCACAGGAGACAAGCAACAGCAATGTGGCAAGAAAGATAGATAATTTGCTTATTGATGACATTGTATTCTCCGGAATAGCCCTTGGTCATGCAGAAATTCATCCCTGTTCATACCATGCCCCATGACGATGTCACTTTGCCCCCAATACAGCTGAATCGATAAGGCCAGGGATTTCATTTAACCGTACTGATGACATCGAAACACACCAGAGCTATATCCTGAAGAGGATGATTTTTCAACTCTATTGTCGTCATCCTCGTAATTTGAGCCAGTCAGCTACTCCCCGGTTCCCTGAGGTTTTGCCATTTTTGGCATAACCATGAGGTATCAGGTCACCACTTTGCCAAGAATTCGATAATTACGCTCAACCATTTCAAGAGGATCGACCGTCAATCCGGCCTGGATCATGGCATTATCATAAATCTGCAGAGCAACCTCGGCGGCAAACGACTCATCAGAGACCATCAGACCGGCCAGCTTGCCAATCAGTTCGCTGGAACTGTTTATCTCAAGGTTCTTCTTACTGACCTCACCCATTATGCCTTTCTCAGACCTGCTGGCTGCCATTACCCGCTCCATTGAGGAGGTCATATATCCATCAGGATTCACAATCATCGCCGGAGCATCGACAAGACGTTTCGAGATACTGACATCAGCCACTTTATTTTCCAGTGTTTTCTTCATCCAGGAAATCAATGCTTCAACTGTTTTTTCATCAAGTGTCTCACTCTTGATTGCTGAGTCCCCATCAGCAGGCGATTGTGCATCTTTCAAAGAAAGGTCGGCCCGATCAGCAGATACCAGCTTTTTACCATCAAATTCCCCGAGGTGACTGAGCACAAAATCATCAATAGGCTCCACGGTGTAGAGGATTTCCACATCATTTTTCCTGAACATTTCAGTATATGGCCCTGCCTCAATGGCCACCCTGTTCGGACCATTTATGTAATAGATCTCCTGCTGTTCAGGACTCATTCGAAGTACATAGTCGGCAAGACTGATCGGGGTGCCGTTTTTTGACTTTGACGATTCAAAGCGCACCAGTTTCCCGAGTTCCTTCTGAAATTCATAATCGCTTGTCAGCCCTTCCTTGAGGTAGATGCCAAATGTTTTCCAGAAATGCAGGTATGCGTCTTCATCCTTTTTCGCCTCTTCATCAAGAAATTTCAGGAAGCGCTTGGTTATCACCTTTCGAAGTTTTGCCACAAGGGCATTGTCCTGCAGGGCCTGGCGTGAAATATTGAGGGGTAAATCTTCGCTGTCCACAACACCTTTCAAAAACCTCAGCCACTCGGGCAGAATATTTTCAGAGTGCTGATCGATGAGAATACGCTGACAATAAAGATTAACTCCCGGGAGGACTCTGCCAAACCCCATACTTTCAAAATTCTCCTGGGGAACAAAAAGAAGTGCATTTATGGCAAGCGGTGCATCTGCTGAAAAGTGCAGACGAAACATCGGATCATCCGTTGCGTTGCCGATAAACTTGTAAAATTCAGTGTATTCTTCTTCCTTTATTTCCGACCGATTGCGGGTCCACAGAGCCTGAACCGTGTTAACGACCTCGCCATCGAGTTTTATGGGGAAGGGCACAAACGCAGAGTACTGCTTGATAATCGCTTCAACTTTCCATTTCTGTGCATAATCATGAGCGTCTTCTTTTAATTCAATAATGACTTTTGTCCCCCGATGCAGTCCCGGACATTCACTGATCGTATAAGAACCGGTACCATCGGAGACCCATTCATTTCCCTCACTGCCGTCCCAGGACCGGCTCTGCACACGTACCGTTGCTCCTGCCATAAAAGCAGAGTAGAAGCCAACCCCGAATTGACCGATCAGGCTCACATCTTTGCGCGCAGCCTCTGCAAGATCGGCCAGAAAGGTGGTGGATCCGGAGTGAGCGATAGTGCCGAGGTTGGAGGCCAATTCATCCCGCGTCATACCGATACCGGTATCGGTAATTGTCAGTTGTTTTTTATCCTCATTCAGGTCGATTGATATCTCAAGCGGCACATGCTCATCAAAGGGATTCTCCGCAGTCAGACTCTCATAACGATATTTTTCCAGAGCATCTGCACCGTTTGAAATCAATTCCCTGACAAAAACGTCACGCTCTGTGTAGAGAGAATTGATAACGATATCAAGAAGTTTTTTTGTTTCTGCCTGAAATTCAAATGTTGTCGTAGTTTCTGTCATTCTTTCTTCCTCATTTGTTTCTGAATAATAATCCTGATGAACGATCCACTGATCGCTATCTTGATTTTTTCTATAAAGTCGGCGAAAATGTTAACCATAGAAGTTTTGGTGTCAAGACGCGAAACAGTTCTTGTTTTCTTTCCAGGGTGATCCAGAATGAAAATTCTGGCCCTGGGTGACATCCATATGTCGACAGGCACCATCAATTGGATCCACTTTGCCGATGGCAGAAAGCATCTTATCAAGCTGGGTGCACACATTCTGGACAGCCATGATAAAACTGTCTCACAAGTGGATAAAACACTGTACGTAAGAAAAAAACGGAGCACTGATGAAGAAAAGTCCTAAGATCCTGTCTTCGGGATGGGGAAAAATAGAAATTGAAAACCTGGGTGAATTCAAGGATGTAAAGCTCTGGCCCGGCGGAGGCAACGCCTGGGATTGGCGAGAACACGGTACCGGACACAGTGAGGGAATTCAGCCGGCTGAACTAAACGAACTCATAGCTGCAGGGTGCCGTCATGTTGTGCTCACAAAGGGCCGCCTGAAAAGATTACATATCCCAGAAATCACATTGAAAAAACTAGAGCAGTTGGGTATCAAAACCTATGTTCTTGACACCAAAAAAGCAATTGCGATATACAATGAACTTGTCGAAAAAGGAGAGCCTGCAGGCGGACTGTTTCACACAACATGCTGATAATCCCTTTTCTGTATCGCTTGCATTAGCTGATAACCTTCTGTCTTGGGCTTAGAAACGCCTGATTGCGAGCTATTGGCGCAGTGCCGTCAAAATCTGAGATACAGAGCTGAATTACAGCGTTGAGTTTGACACTGAAGAAAGCTTAGATGCACATTGTAAAATTCAACATGAAAGAGTAGTTATAAACTGGTGGGTCTTTAAACCATTTTCGTGGTCAGCACGCTTTGAGAGTCTTCAACCAGAGGCAGATATACATGAAAATCAGATCCCTTACCAACCTCGCTTTGTACGGAAATGCGCCCTCCATGGTCTTGAACAATTTGATTAATCAGAGCCAACCCCAGCCCGGTCCCTCCATTTTTCTGCTTGGTTGTAAAGTAAGGATCAAAAATCTGTCCCAGGCTGACCTCATCGATACCGTATCCGTTATCACTAACCGTCAGGCAAAAGTAATCGCCAGGGAGCAATTTCACACGACCAGCCTGTTCCGGCTGGTCACTTCGGGTTCGGGTTAAACTAATGTGAACGATGCCTTTGTTGCCATTCATGGCATAGGCGGCATTCATACATAGATTCATAAGTATCTGATAGACTTTCGTAGGGTCTAACTGAACCTTTTCTGAGTGGATGGCTATATTCTGACGAATCTCGATGTTGGATGGCAAAGCAGCTTGAATAAATGCCAATACTTCTCTAACCAAAGGGCCGAGTTTGATCGGTTTGCCACTGCTCTCGTTAGCACTGCTGAAGGAGAGTATCTGTGACACAAGATCCTTTGCTCGGTTTGAAGCCTGCAGTGCTTGGACAAGTTTGGTATAGACGCTGGGTATGAGAGAACTGTCAACCATCACCAGGTCCAGACAACCATTGATAATAAGGAGAATATTGTTGAAATCATGGGCAATGCCGCTTGACAGGTTGCCAAGTGCTTCCATCTTCTGGGCTTGCTGCAACCTTTCCATCAGATACTGATTTTTCATCTCCATACGATGATTTAACTGAACAAGTTGATTGGTTTCGCTCTTCAACTGTTCGGAACCATCGCTGGCTTTTCTCAATTTATAATCGTCAACTGCGGTTTTGATTGCCCGCTTCAACTCCGTCTCATCCCAGGGTTTAAATATAAGATTGTAAACATGTCCCTTGTTGATCGCATCAAGGACGATATCCATTTCCTGGTAAGCGGTCATAAGAATGCGGATGGTTGCCGGCCACTGATGTTTGATCTTCTCAAGTAATTCAGTGCCATCCATTTCTGGCATGCGCTGATCTGAAACGACAACAGCAAAATCAATTTCCTCCATCAATCTCAATGCTTCCACAGGTGTTTTACAGGTCAGGCACCCATAGGGTTCATCAGCGAAGGTCCACTCCAGGGCCTCGAGCACACCGGATTCATCATCAATGAATAATATATTGTATTGCATGGGTATCCGATTCCTTTGTTGGAAAATCAATGCAGCACAACGGCGGCGATATCTTCTACCTCATCCACGTCAAGGGGTTTTCGCAGGTATTTGTAAACACCATACTGACGGGCCAATTCTTCGTATTGATCTTGTGGTAATGCAGTAACAACCACGACAATAGTAGATAAGTTCCTAGCTGCAATATTTTCCAACAATTCCAACCCATTCATCCGAGGCATTTTCAAATCCAGGAACATCAGACAAGGTTGATGCCGGTCTAAAAACTCCAATGCGTCCACCCCGTTGTCCACCATGTACAGGGAGTAATCATCCCCCAACATGGCATCAAATGAATCCAGAATGCCCTGGTCATCATCTACGACAAATATCGATTCCTTGTTTATCATCTCCATTTCATACTCCATATAATAATGGTGTTTGTGTTAGGGTAATCTTGCACCGCTATCTCGTAGCTGCGAAGCCCCGTGGTTTGTGCGATATTCGTTAGGATAGCAAAAATGATGCCAACACTCTTTTAAAGCTTGCCATGCAAAGCACAATCGGGTGCTCAACTGAACAGATTTGTGGGAAATTTTGTGGTTAAGGTGTGCGTATCCATTTTCGAAAATTTCATAAAGCCGGGTATCTCATCACTGATTCAGCCCCAATTCCGCAATCCAATCGATAGATCAGCCCAAACTTTCTGCACATAATTGTGTGCATCGCACATAATTGTGTGCATTCATGGTTTTTCCCTTTTACCCCAGGTGGTTATATCAATAAATCTACCTTGGATCATACTACTGTGTGCAAATCAATGATTCGTTACACTTTTTGATAGCTCTAAAATTTCATCAATATTTTCAATATTTTAGTTCTATCCTGAACGGGGAAAATCACCTGGCATGAACCTTGCTTTATTTAGATTCTAATACGAGAGATCCCAATTTTACATTCGAATAGGGAATGCGTACAAACATCAACCCTCTCGATCAAAATTAAGCAGGAGGAAAATCAGTATGAAAAAGGTAATGATTCAGATTTTTGTCGTAAGTGTTGTGGTTGCCAGCTATGCCTTACCCGTTTTGGCACGTGGCGGGGCCGGATTATAATCAATCCCGGAATAGATTGACATACCTCCTCATCCCCTAGATTTTTGATATGGACGGGTGAGAGGGCAAAACACGAATCAAATGATTCGTGTTTTTTTTTGTTTCAACGCAAACCCAGCGACTACTTTTTGTCATCAATCACATAAAGCTATTACAATACCAATTAATATGTGATATTTTTCGTTTTCTATTCATGACCGATGGAGGTGGTTGAGTGGGACTATACCGATTATCGTGCCTGATGCTCATTTGCGTTGGCTTCTTTGTTACATTGTCTATCAGTTCCTGTGACCAGCCGGAAAAAAAGACAGGAAAAACAAATGGAACTAGCCCAACCGAAGAACAAGTCACTCGGGGGGGCATCTACCACGCCCCTTTACTGAACAATCCAGCCACCCTTGACCCCGCCTATGTACAAGATCAATATGGCACAGCAGTGGTTCAGCAAATCTTTGACGGCCTGGTCCGTTTCGACCCCTACCTACAGGTACTCCCCGCCTTGGCCGAAACCTGGCAGGTGGAAGAAAACGGTAAAAACTACCGATTCGTTCTTCAGGAAAAAGCCCGTTTTCATAATGGCGACCCGGTCACGGCAGAGGATGTGGTTTTTTCCCTCAGCCGTCTGTTGCGCATTGACCCCTCTCCAGCAACGTTACCCCACCTACTCAAAATAAGTGGTGCAAAAGCATATAGAGACCACCAGAGTGAAACCGTAGAGGGGCTTCAAGCAGTAGATGAGCGTGTCGTGCTCGTACGATTGGAAGAGCCACATGCGCCATTCCTTACGGCCCTGGGCATGTACCAAGCCAAAATCGTACCAAAAGCTGAAGTGATCCGATTAGGAGACGAATTTGGTCGAAATCCCATAGGGAGCGGGCCCTTTCGATTTGTCTCATGGGAGACCGATAAGCGGATTCAGTTAGCGCGTTTTTCGGAATATTTCGGTGGGACGGCTTTCCTGGACGGGGTGGATTATACGATTTATCCAGGTGTAGAGATTGACCACATTTTAGCTGATTTTCGAAGCGGAAAACTCGATGAGATGCTTGTTTTAGGTACTACCCGACAAGAATTGTCCGAGCAAGATGATCTCCAGTGGTTCCACCGCCCAGCCTTAAGTCTAATGTTTTACGGTCTCAGGGTGGACCAACCTCCGCTTGATAACCCTGAATTTCGAAGAACACTTTCCACAGCCATTGATCGTGAAAAATTAATCAATCATGTTTATAATGGTCAGTTTGAACCGGCCGGAAGAATTCTGCCACCTGGTATGCCTGGTGTTAGCCAAGAAAACAAAATCCAGGATGATGCTCTCGCCGCTGCTCAAAAGAGTCTTAACAGCACGTTAGAAGAGAAAAAGAATAATGCGCTTTCGATTGAGATTGTTTCCGGTTCTAAATCTACCTTTGCCCAGGCTGAATTGAGTTTTGTCCATGATGCATGGGCTCAACTGGGGATCGATTTGGAAATAAAATATATCACCGACTGGTCAGAGTTTGAAGCTTATATCAACTCGGATGCAGTCCAGATTTACCGCTATGCATGGTTTGCCGATATGCCGGATCCAGACAGTTTTTTATATCCATTGTTCGCTTCAGGATCTTCAGCTAACTTTATGGGATTCAATAATGAAAATGTAGATCAATTACTTTTGTCGGCCCGGGGAGAAAGCAATCCGAGTAAACGAACCGAGATGTACCGTGAAATCGAAGCGCTGATTATGGAATCAACTCCCATGATTCCATTAATTTATCTGAGCGTTGATCGAGTTTACAAGCCTTTTGTTAAAGGTGCTCAACCCAGTGCATTAGGAGCTGATTATATGTCACTTCATCGTGTCTGGTTAAAAAGGGATGCGTCAACACCGTAGTTTGCAGATATTTTAACTTTATAACCATGCAAAAATGGCCGCTCCAACTTCGACTGCTCCACAAACCCCGCTTCATTCCTCTCCGATATCGAGTGGTTTTGGCAAATTCCGGCATGCTCATCCTGCTGCTGGGGGTTCTGATACTTACCCTAGTGTGGTTTCAAAGCCGCACCATTCGACACCAGCTCGAACAGCGCGGAAAAGCCATTGGTCAAAGCCTGGTGGCTACCTCCACCAATGCACTGCTCAATTACGACTATATAACTCTTGAACAATTTGCCAACCGGGCGGCTCAAGACCCAAATATTCTCTATGTGGTTGTGCATGACAAAGAGCAGCGTGTGGCAGGCTATAGTAAGAGGCCAGATCTTCAGGGTCAGAATCTTACCGATGAGATCAGCCAACGAGCGGTTGCGGCCACTGATCCCCTGGTTCAACAGATTGAAATGGGATCTGGCACGCTTCCCGCTTTGGATGTGGCCATGCCTGTTTTTTTACCAAATTCGGTGGACCGTTGGGGAACTGTACGGGTCGGTCTCTCCCTGGTACCTATGTATCGGCAAATACGCCAGACGATCTGGATAATTTTAGCCATTGGTATAGTAGCCTTAAGCATCGGAACCATCATATCTATTTTAGGCGCCCAGCGGGTGACCCGGCCCCTGGGCGACCTGGTGCGGGCTACCATGGATGTGGCCCAGGGAAATTTCAAACAAAAAATTGAAGTAAAAACAGGTGACGAAATCGAAGTTCTGGCAGCCAATTTTGCTACGATGACCAGTGAAGTCCTGGCCCACCAGGAACGACAGGAACAACAGCTTACGGAGATTCAACGACTCCAGAACTACACCGAAAAGTTGATGAGCACCATGGCTGACGGTCTCTTGTCGGTCGATATGACAGGTACCGTGGTAACCATTAATCCCGCGGCCAAGACTCTCTTGGGAATTTCGCCCTTCAATACCACAAGAGGAAAAACGATTGCCTCCATCCTGGGAGAGTCATCCCAGCTGGATTTGCTGGTCCGAAACATGCTTCACCAACCAACCGCAGTGACTCACCAAGAGATTGAAATCAGCAAGGACACGGATATCCACACAATCCTCGTGGGCTCCAGTATTCTGCATGATGCCAAAGGATACCCCCTTGAGATTATTTTAAATCTTCACGACATTACAGAATTGAAAAAACTGGAAGCTCGCATCCGGCAGTCGGAACGATTAGCAGCCTTGGGGACATTGGCTGCCGGTATGGCTCACGAGATCCGCAACCCGCTATCGGCCATCAAGACCTTTGTCCAACTGCTTCCCCGCAAGGTCGATAAACCCGGCTTTCTGGAAAAATTCAACCGCACGGTACCCCGGGAAACCGAACGAATTAATCTATTAGTTGAGGAGTTACTGGAATTATCCCGGATTCCCAAGTATGATTTTGCCGCCACCGATATTAACAGGTTATTGAGACAAACTATTGATATGATCGAAGGTGATTTACAGCATCGTAATATTGAATACCTCCCAGAATTACAAGACCAGCTGCCACCTATGCAGGCCGACGCCAATCAGCTGATCAAAGCATTTCATAATTTGGCGCGTAATGCCATCCAGGCCATGCCCTCTGGCGGTCAGTTGACAATTAGAACGTTTTCCGAAGAGATACCTGACGATGGGCAACGACAAAACACCCAAGCACTCGGCAGAGTCACCATAATCTTTGAAGATACGGGTCAAGGCATACCACCCAAGGTATTAAAAGAAATCTTCAACCCATTCTTTACCACCAAAGATAGTGGCACCGGTTTGGGTTTGCCAATAACCCATAAAGTCATTACCGAACATGGTGGCCAGATTGATGCACAAAGTAAAAAGGAGCAAGGCACCCAGTTCACCATCCATTTACCTATTCATGAGAAGATTTCCGATCTGACAATATCCAGTCCTGGACTACAATAGATATTGTCAGATCGGCTAGCCATTCCCGCTAAAGTCCACACCAATAGTAGGGTGGGACACTACAATTCTCGGATTCAAGTCAGCGAGCTACTCACTATTACGGATATTGAGGGCCTTCATTTTCTGGATGAGCGTGTTTCGATGGATTTTCAGCAGTTGCGCTGCTTCTGTCTGGTTCCACTTGCATTTTCGAAGAGCCTGCGTAATGTAAGCAAGCTCGAAAGAGTGGCGGGCTTGGAGCAGCCCAGTATTATTGCCATCCAGCCCCGGCAAGTTCTGGACGGTCTCTTCGTGATAAAGAACGTCAGAGGGAAGATCCCCCTGGTCTATTCGGGTATTGTCCGAACCCAATACCACCATGCGCTCAATAAGATTTTCCAATTCACGGATGTTTCCCGGCCAAGGGTATGATTCCAGTACAGCCATGGCCTCCGGTGTTATGGCTTTAATATTCTTGTTCAGCTGGCGATTAAGCTTGGCCAGGAAATAGTGTACCAAAAGAGGCACGTCTCCCTGGCGCTGACGCAAAGGAGGCACGTTAATGGGTATCACATTCAACCGGAAATAGAGATCTTCGCGGAACGTCCCTTTGCGGACCATCTCCTCCAGTCGGGTATTGGTGGCAGCAATGATGCGCACATCCACTTTTATTACACGATGCCCCCCCACCCGGGTAAATTCCCGCTCTTGCAGTACTCTTAAAAGTTGGGCCTGAAATTCGCTCTTCAGCGAGGAAATCTCGTCCAATAGCAAGGTGCCGCCATTGGCAAATTCAAATTTACCGGGAGTACGGTGATGAGCGCCGGTAAATGCACCTTTTTCGTGGCCGAACAATTCACTTTCAATTAACTCCGAAGGAATTGAGGCACAATTGAGGGCTACAAAGGGTTTCTGATCGCGTTCGCTGGCGGTATGAATAGCACGGGCAATTAACTCTTTACCGGTGCCGCTTTCTCCGTTAATCAGTATACTGCTGGAGGTACTGGCCACCTTCTTGATGGTTAGGAAAATCTCCTGCATATATTTAGACTGACTAATGATTTGCGCCTGCTTAGAGCGATGGGCCATTTCAGAGCGTAAAAAGGAAACCTCCTGCTCAAGATACCGTTTTTGCAAGGCACGGTCCACCCTGGCCAGAATAGTATCCGGGTCGAAGGGTTTGGTAATATAATCATAAGCCCCTTTTTGGCTAGCGGCCGTCGCTTCCAAAGCCCGATCAATGGCTGATACAATAATCACATCCAAAAATCTATCGTGGCGCTTTATCTGTTCAAGGGCTTCGATGCCTCCCATTTTGGGCATTGAAAGATCAAGCAGAACGAGATCGAACTCCTCCTTTTGAATGGCTGCTAGGGCCTTGTGCCCGTCTTCAACGCAGACTACTTGATATTCATCTTCAAGAATGGCTTCAAGGGATTCCCGTGCTCCTGCTTCGTCATCAACGACGAGCAGCCGAGCTTTTTTGGGTAAATCTATCGCTGTCATAAAAGTATCATGCCAGATACCAGGTGGAATATAAAAGTAAAATCCAATAAATCAAAAACCATGAAAAAGCATAAGGGCAAATGTTTTGCAATTATATCAATTGATTAATTGCTATTATCTAAAGATGAGTATTTCTTTTATAATTGGTGAGGTGATAAGGCATCTCTAACAACTCGACCGTCCAGCCGGTTTTATTTGATAATCTAGTCGTTTCCTCCTCCCTTTGCCTCCTTCTTTTTGCAACTTTTTTTGTGTATACCCTTCTCTTTACCAAATTTCACCCCTCCAAACCATTTTTAAGATCAAAGAGAGTACCATCAAACCTATTTGGACGACAGCTCTTCATAACACGTAGCAGGAGCCTATCATTTGGATCTTATATATTTCTGGCAAGATTATCAGGATGATCACTCCATCATACCCCTGTCCCTGGCAAAAAATCCGTACATTCTGAAATCATTGACAAATACTACACATCTGTCAAGCTGATTTCATGATCAAAACGTTTGGAAATTTTGTTATGTTTATTTGGTCGAAATTCAGTGTAATTTCCAATCTAGCTGAACAAAATCTGGCCCTTCGACAAACAGCTAGCCTAATGAAACGAACTAACAGACGACCGAAGATTAAAACAATGGATAGGCTTTCTGGGTTTTTCTTTCCTGGAATTGGAGACCTTGGTGAAAATTCCTTATCATTGTTAAAGCCGAAACCGTTGTCACTTCAATTGTGTCCAAAATTGTGACCAAAACATATTACATTTTCTTATAGTAAAT
>CAZOWJ010000045.1:0-29164 GCA_964583415.1 uncultured Desulfocapsaceae bacterium | reverse complement strand
GCTTTTCTATATTTTTAACAAATTAAACAGCTGAAGGCATGAATACCATTCCTCCATCACTGGTAACTGGGGACACAATCGCTGTCGTCGCGCCGGCCGGCAATATCCAGGATCCGAAACGATATCATAATGGCTGTTCCATTCTCAGGGAAATGGGGTTTACTATTTTTCATCAGGAGAAAAAATGGCCCGGTGAAGGATTTCTCTCTGACCACGATGAAATGAGAGCAGAGGAGCTGATGGCTGCATGGTGTCATCCAGACGTAAAAGCAATTTTTGCACTGAGGGGTGGTTACGGATCATTGAGAATACTCAATCACCTGAACATGGACGTTATAAGGAAAAATCCCAAACTTTTTATTGGCTTTTCCGATATCACTATTCTGCTCAACCATATTGCTTTCCATGCACAACAGATCTGCCTGCACGGCCCGGTCATTTCTTCTCTTGCATCCAGTGATAAAAACAGCATCGACAGACTTTACCACTGCCTCCTTGGAAATTGGCATTCGCAGCTAAATGAACGCGTGGAAATTATCCGCACAGCACCATCGGTGTCTGGGACATTGATGGGCGGCAATTTAAGCAGCCTGGTGACCCTTCTCGGTACAACGTTGGATAATAGTTATAACGGTACAATTTTATTCATCGAAGACGTCAATGAACCGCTCTACAGACTTGACCGCTTACTCACCCAATTTCACCTGAGCGGAAAATTCAACGGGGTGAAAGGCATCATTCTCGGTGATTTTTCAAACGATCAGGAAGCAGACCAGCGTGAGCAGGACAGGGCTCACGAATTTGTATGGAAGCGCCTCCTTGAGCTCGTTCCAGACGCTGATATACCCATCTGGGGTAATTTCCCCGCCGGTCACACTCATAAAAATATTACCCTGCCGATTGGCGCCCGTTGTACCATGGACTGTTCTCAACCGTCGTTGAGCTTTTCGTGCAATGTGATATGACAATTGACGAAATCGGTCGATGATGATAATAGTAAAATCACAATTTAAACAGACACTCTAAATTAAACAGCATCAGGGATTTACAATTATGTTCGCTTCTCATTTTAGCTCAAAAGTTCATAAGGCCATCATAACAGGTGGAATTTTGTTTTTTACGGTCTCTCTGGCCAGTGCAGCCAGCTATGTCAGTGTCAAAGGAGACAATATAAATGTCAGAACCGGTCCGGGTACAGGCAATCAGGTGAGCATGGAACTTTTTCAGGGCTACCCTCTGCAAGTAATTGATACCAAGGGGGACTGGCTGAGAGTAACTGATTATGAGCAGGATAAAGGCTGGATCCACAAGTCACTTGTGGTAGATGGCAATACCGTTATTGTGAACGGTACAAAGAGTGTAAATATGCGATCAGAACCATCGACGACAAGTTCAATTATTGCAAATGTCGACAGAGGTGTCGTTCTTACCAAACTTGAAAGTCGAGGAAAGTGGTTAAAGTTGAAACACTCCAGCGGTCTTATCGGTTGGATATATAAACCCCTTCTCTGGCCGTAATCGAGGCGTTTTAACCTGTTGTTCTGGCGAGTACGACCTTGTCCAATCTAAGAGGCAGGCGAACAATTGAGCCTGCCTTGTTCTTAAACAGCAGAAATCCGTGCTCCAGTTCATGGAGAAACAAATTCTTGGTGAGCTCCACATCTTTTTTGCAATATTCTACAATTTGGGCGATCTTCCCTTCCTTAAACCATTTTAATGCCTGTAAGCCGTCCGATGTTTTAGACGTTCCCAGAGTGTGTTCTGCCAGTCTGTCGAGACTTAATCGATAGCTCAGCCTGGTGTAAACCTCTTCCAGTATATCAACGGTGGGGAGACCATAAAGATCAACCTCTGTATAGGCTGACAGGACCTGATTGTCAAAGCGTTTATTGTTAAAACCAACGACAAGATCAAGACTGCACAAATGTTCTATCATTTCGGAAACATCATCTTCCAGGTAGGTGGTATATCCGTTCAGTTCTGAGTCATAGATAACTCCCACAGACATACCCATCCTGTCAGCCCGGTTCCACCCCCCGACCTCTTCTGCAGAAAGCTTGGTCTCCAGATCAAAAACCCCATATCGAGCTGGCAAGGTTTCCAAACCAGCTGCTAAAGAGACAGTGAGGTCTGAACCGGCAATTGGTAAATTATGTTCTTTACCTGAATCAAGTGCAATTTTCTGAACAGGAAAACTGGAATTGAGATCTGTTACACGAGGTTCCAGAATAAGCTGAATTAAATAAAGCGCTGCACCCTTGTCTATCGGTCGATTGCCTGAGCCGCACTTGGGAGAGTGAACACAGGAAGGACAGCCGTTTTCACAGGAGCAGCTTCGTATGGTTCTTTCTACCTGTTTCAGTAAATTAACGATCATCCCAAATGCCTCAAAAGAGAGACCGGCGCCCCCGCTATATCCGTCATATACGAAAATGGACGGGCAAGCGGTTTGTTCATGGAAGGGGCATGATATGCCGCCGATATCGTTTCTGTCACAGAGTATCAATAACGGAAACATGGCTATCATCGCATGTTCAATTGCATGAATGGCCCCCATAAAATGCAACTCTTTATCAACCATCGCTGATCTATGTTTTTCCTGCAAATCAAGCCATAGTCCCTCAGTCTCAATGATCTGCTCCGGTAAGTCCAGCTGCTCTCTCGAGATTGTTTTCTGGGTGTGGTTATTAATTTTCTGGAATCCAGTAACCTCTTCTGTGACCTTCAGTTTTCCAAATGAAACCCTCACACCAGCGACTATTTTTGAGTCAACTATCTCTTGAATTTCGGTATGTTTTTTAACAATTGGTCTGGTGTGATAATGTCCTTTAAATGGTGTTACAAGAACTTCCTTGCCTGCAAAGTCAAGTGATTTTACCAGCAGCGTCCTGGTTCTGTGAAGATAAACGGCACCGCAGTGTGCTTCTTTCAGCGCCCTGCCGCTGTCAATTTCCCCGATTACCTCTCCACTGTCCTCCATGATAATGACCAGTTGAGTCCCTCCCCCTCTGAGCTCCACTAATCGCTGTGGCCTCTTCCTGCTTGCTATCCAATATGTTCCTGAACTTTCCTGGTAAAGTGTCGCCTCGGAAGTGAGGTGGTCAATTTCATCTCTGATATGCTTCGATCCTTTGACGAGCGGCTCAGCTGCAGCAAGAGGGATTTCAGCGGCGGCACAATGGAGATGCTGTTGCATAATTCTTGAGTTAAAAGGGTTCAGGGCTGCATTTTCCGGTTCTCTTGAGAAAAAATCTTCTGGATTGTTCATGAAATGCTGGTCAAGGGCATCTTCTCCTCCAATCATAATGACAGCCGAATCTCTACCACCTCTGCCCACCCGGCCACCCCGTTGCCAGGTGGCCATTATAGAGCCCGGATATCCCACAAGAATACAGAGATCAAGATCACCAATATCGATACCAAGTTCTAGTGCTGACGTCGAGATAACACCAAGGAGTTTTCCGCTTGAAAGGTCATTTTCAATTGTTCTTCTTTCCTCGGGTAAAAAACCGGCACGATAAGAACTGAGCTTTGCACCAAGGGATCCAAGCTTGGGTTGAGTCCATATGGTTATAAGCTCAGTTATTTTTCGGGATTTTGTATAGACGATGGTTCGCAGTTTTCTTTTTATTGCCGCCTCCAGCAACTGGCTTGCCGTGTAAATTGAACTATCCCAGGGATTAATAAAGAGAAAATGTTTTCTATTTGTTGGCGCGCCGGTTTTCTGAATAATTACCGTTTTTCTCCCTGTCAGTCGTTCACCGAGTTCCCCCGGATTACCAATGGTAGCTGAAAGCATTATAAAAGACGGGTATGAGCCATAATAGGCAGCTACCCTTATTAATCGTTTAATAACCCATGATATGTGAGCACCAAAAACTCCCCGGTAGGTATGCACTTCATCAATGACAATATACTTGAGCTTTTTAAAAAAATTAGCCCAGGTATCATGGTGAGGGAGAAGCGAGAGATGGACCATGTCGGGATTTGTAATCAAGACTGTCGGATGTTTCTTTCTTATTTTGGCTCTTTTGTAGGCAGAGGTGTCGCCATCATAGATCGATCCAAAGGTATCACCGCCTTTCCTTGACCCGCTAACCGCTGAATAAAGATCCATTAAGGCACGGTGTTGATCCTGGGCAAGTGCTTTTAAGGGGAAAAGATAAAGAAAATGGGATTCGGGCTGACAAAGATACTCTTCAAATACCGGAAGATTATAAATGAGACTTTTCCCGGAAGCTGTCGGAGTGGCGACCAAAACATCTTCACCCCGTTTGATGACATCGAATGCCTTTGCCTGATGGGTGTACAACTGATCGATACCCGTCTCGGAAAGTCCGTCTGACAATCTGGAATGAATAGTATTCTGGGGCTTTGAGAAAGTTGATGGACGTCGGGGAAATGATTTACTGCAGACGACCTGCGGACCAAATTTCTTTGATGCCTGCAGTGAGTCAAGGTATTCTTGTATGTTAAAATGTTCAACCATGGCAGCAGGCTCTGCGATTTGTGGAATGAGTTATACGTTGCGTGATCATTCGTGAAAGTATATTGTCGATTGCTACAGATAAAGATTCATAAAATGACTATTACCAGATGACACTAACGATCTGTCACGATCATGTTCAGTGTGATTACTTCCACCCCATTTTAAACATATTAACCACAATTTTAAAATGACAACGATCGCGACCCTTGGTCCAGAGGGATCAGACAGTCACCATGCGGCTTTGCAGTATGCTCCCGAGTCGGAGCTGATATTCTGTAATCATATCTCTGAGGTGCTTTTAAAATTCAGTAAAAAGCGGGCAGATTATGCCTTGATACCTGTATACAATACCCGGGAAGGTGAAGTTAAGGAATATTTCCGTCTGATGGAAAAACTCGACAAAGGATTCTGGGTAGACAATATAGTACTGCCAATACACTTGTCGCTTGGTGCCGTTTGGGAAGACCAGCTGCTGAGCGAAGTGGATGTAATCGTGGGCCGGGCCAGTGTACTCAAACAGTGCGAAGAGTATATCAGCTCATCCATGGCACAGGCCACACTGGTATCGGCGGTTGATCTTGACAGCACCATCAATAAATATCTGTCGAAGAGGAGCAGGAATGTTGTCGTTATCGACACAGAAGATATTATTCGTCGGTTTGATCTTGCCCTGCTGGATCGCGAACTGGCGCCTTATAACAGGACTCGATTTGCCCTTATCGGACACCACCCGCATCTTCAGACGGGTTATGATGCGACCTCCATTATAACAAGACCACTTCCCGATCGAGTCGGGCTGCTTGTCGACACCCTGAACGAATTCACCCGCCGCGGTATCAATATCCTTGACCTTCGCTCCGAAAATGACATCAAGACCCAGAAATTACAGATTTATGTCGAGGTAGAAGGTCATCGGCAGGACCCGATGCTTTCAGACGCGCTCAGCTTTATTGAATCAAAGGTAATCCAGGAGGAGAACTGCATCAAAATACTCGGGTCTTTTCCACGGATCGATATGCGTGTCAAAAAAATAAAGAATATTGGCTTTATCGGTTCAGGAAAAATGAGTTCATGGTTTGCAGAAAGACTCCAGAATGAAGGCTATAAGACCCACATCACCGGACGATCTACACCAGTAAAACCTGAAGAGATGATTCCACAGGTCGACGTGGTGGTGATCTGTGTACCAATATCGGCCACAGGTAACACCATCAGACAATACGGACATCTTCTGGAAGAAGGTCAAGCGCTCATTCTACTGGCCGGTGAATCTGAATCTCCCATCAATACAGCACTCCAGGTGACCTCAGAGGGCGTCGAACTCTTGTTTGTACACAATCTATGGGGCCCCCAGACAGTGACCATGAAGGACAAAAACGCTGCAATCGTCAGGACAAAACGAAGCGGCAGCCTCTGTAGTGAATTTGAGTCTTTTCTCTATAAACATGGGGCAGAAATCTATCTTGATAATGCTGGGAAACATGATCTGTTGATGGGCGTCTGCCAGAAACTTCCAACGATAATTTCAGTTGCTCTTGCAAAAACCCTGAAGGAGCACAACATTGATTACAGTGATCTCGGCAGCCATTCAACCCTGACATCGCTCTATGGTGTTTTGTCAATGGCTCGGGTTCATAACCAGAATCCAAGAACCTATGCTGAAATTATGTCCACAAGTGGTGAAGGTAAAAAAATAGTAACGAGTTTTATTGAGAACCTTGAAGGCTTGTTCTCCATGGCCGAGAAACGAAAAATTGACCAGCTTTGTTCAATTATCGAGGAGAACAGAGCATTCATGCCCCACTCTTTTCTGAAATCAAAAATGAACCAGGCGCAGGCAGTCGATGCTGTCCTCAGTGATGTTGGTTTTAATGCCGACTGAGTGTTTTGTCACCGTGCTATTGACAGCTCTTTTTCCATTATAATAGTAACAATGTTAAAATTAACTCACTGAACCACTATAAGGAGTATTATGATTACCGATTACAGGCCCTATTTTGAAAACATACCTGATTGTCCCCATTGCAATCAGAAACTATCATGTTGTGAAGCTCCTCCTGTCCATATCGGCGATGGACTTGGCTGGGGTTCAGAAGTCCTCTATATCTGTCTCAATGACTATTGTTCACTCTTTCTCAAAGGATGGGATCAAATAGAGGCTAAGTATGGTCATCATTCTTCATATCGTTACATGCAGCTGCCCAACAGTACTGAATCAAATGTAATGATGGTTGGCAATTCCGATGCCTTTAAGGGAAGTGTCATTGACCCCGAAGCTGCCGAAGCCCAGAATGTCAGATATCACAAAGAGAAAGACGCTCTAAAAGCTCTTGACACTTGCATTGACGAGAAAAACCTGACGCCCCTGCTGGTTCTTATCCTTGATGAGGCGGCAGCAGTCGGTGGAAGAAAAAGAGCAATAGCCAAACTCGTCGAGTTAAATGATCTGCAATGTGTTGACCCGATCAGAAATCATACGTTCAGAGACACAAGTCTCGAGTCTGATTGTAATGTGGCCATAAAACAGCTTTTAAAAGCCAACTATAAAAAAGAATGCCCGTTCTGCATGGAAATTATTAAAGCCCAGGCAGCACTCTGTATGCATTGTAAAAACGAGGTGTGATACTTTGGTATTGCAAAACTCGTTTCGAACTATTATATAAAGCGCTTCCAGAAAGACAAGAGTGGTGGGTGTAGCTCAGTTGGTTAGAGCGTCTGGTTGTGGCCCAGAAGGCCGGGGGTTCAAGTCCCCTCACTCACCCCAGAGATACAAAACCCGTTCGCTGATGAAGCAACGGGTTTTGTCGTTTTATACTGGATACCCTGTCATTGGAACAATGCAAAATCTTCGAAGTTTTGACTTGCACTGTCTCGGTAACGTCTTTAGTATAATTTTCAGCGTTATCTGAAGCTGTTGCGGCCACTATTTAAAAAACTCCACGCTCCTTATAATAATGAAAACCGAACATATTGAACCTTCAAAACTCGACAGACCCGAAATATTGAGCACCATATTCTTTCCAAGACAAGATGACGGACATGGTTCACCTCCATTGGGCAAAGATTTTTTAATTGATGTTTCAGAAGATGGAACAACACTCGCATGCAGATTTCACACCTGTGACAATGACGCCCCTGTTATCCTCTTCTTCCATGGAAATGGGGAAATTGTTTCGGATTACGATACAATCGCACGTGAATATACCCGGGAAGGAATCAATATTTTCTTTGCAACTTATCGCGGTTATGGAGGCAGCAGTGGCTCACCATCTGTTTCTGCCCTCTTCCATGACAATAGCAAGATTACAGGATACCTGCAGGAATACCTGAAAGAAAATGGCTATACCGGTACCCTCTTTGCGATGGGCAGATCCCTCGGTTCGGCCTGTGCAATTGACCTTGTCAGCCGTTACCCGGAGGAATTCAAAGGGCTTATCCTGGACAGTGCTTTTGCAGACACCTTACCGTTGGCTAAACGACTTGGTTATGACGTCTCAAACCATGATATAACAGAAGAAGATTGTTTTAACAATCTCGCTAAAATAAGGAAAATTACCAATCCGACCTTGATCTTCCACGGAGCACGAGACCAGATCATTCCGGTAGCAGAGGCCGAAAAACTGCAGGCTGAAAGCGGCGCAAAAACAAAACAGTTTCATATCGTTCCGGGTGCCGATCACAACTCAATAATCTCTATCGGCGGTTCACTATATTTCGAGACGATCAAAAATTTTATTAATATCGTTACCGGCAAAAACACCTGGCGTCAGCGACGAAAATCTCATAAAAAAAAGAGGGACTCATAGTATGGGTAAGAATTTATCAAAACTTTGGTACAGTTTTCTTTTTTCTCTGTTTTTTGCTGTCTCAATCAGTAGCTGCCGAACCGTCTCAGAAGGTGTGGGTGCCGCCGCTCCTGGAGCAGATGCAGACACACTTCGGGTTGGTGTCTCGACCAATGCTCCCCCGATAATATTCAAGCAGAATGGTACGATTACTGGCCTGGAAGCGGCTTTTGCCCAAAAACTAGGGCTTTTTCTTAATAGAAAAATCGTCTTTGTAGAAGTTCCATGGATAAAGCAGATTGATTACCTTAATGAGGGTAAAACGGATATTATTATGTCCGGTATGACCATAACCCCACAACGGAAATATCTGGTAGATTTCATAACACCGTATCTGCGCTCCGGACAGATAATGCTCGTTCGAATGGAAGATCTAAACAAGTTCTCAAACGGTATTACCGATGTGATGAACAGAAACTACAGAGTCGGTACTGTTTCAGACACAACCGGAGATTTTTTTGTCACCGAAGCAATCGCCAAGGTAAATGAGATAAATTTTAAGACTTCGCAGGAAGGCGTTGCAGCGCTTATCAATAAAAATATAGATGTACTCGTATATGATGCGCCAATGGTATGTTATTATGCTGCCGTATACCAATCTGAAAAGCTTGTTCCCATTTTAGTTATGGCCACAGAAGAATATCTGTCCTGGGCTGTTCGTAAAAATGACGCCAATTTAAAAGAACGTTTAAATCTCTTTATGAAAACAATAACTGAAAACGGTGAATTGACAAAAGAGATTAATTACTGGATCCCCTACTTAAACGGGTAAGAAATGGAAACCAAAAGTTCAAAACGATTGGATTACCTTTCCTGGGACGAATATTTCATGGCCATAGCGTTACTGTCTGCAGAGAGGAGTAAAGACCCAAACACCCAGGTAGGCGCCTGTGTGGCCAATGAACAGAATAAAATTGTCGGTGTCGGCTACAATGGTTTTCCGCTTGGCTGCTCAGATGATGAACTGCCATGGGATCGAAAGGGGGATTTTCTCTCCACAAAATACCCGTATGTGTGCCATGCTGAATTAAATGCGGTACTCAATGCCATTTCTAAAGATCTGAGAAACTGCAGGATCTACGTCGGTCTTTTTCCCTGTAATGAATGCACCAAAGTAATTATTCAGGCAGGTATAAAAGAAATTATATATCTTTCAGATAAATATAAAGACACAGATCAGGTAAAAGCATCAAAACGTATGCTGGATATGGCCAACCACATATCGTACCGACAGTTGAAAACAGTTCAAAAGGAAATTTTGCTTAGGCTTGAGAATGATGATTAAGGAGAGTGGGACAAGGTCTTTAATGCTCAAAACCGCCATAGGTGATTTCTTTCATCTCTGCCCCTGAACGAAGGAATACACCCGTTCCCTCAATGGTCGCACCTATACGATAGACCTCAAGGCCATGAAGTTTCATTAATTCATGGAGTTCCTCGTCTCTTTCTCTATCGACAGTGAAAACAAGGTGGTAATCTTCTCCACCGGCTACCAGAAGCTCTGTTAAATTGCACCCTAAAGTTTCAGCCACACGAGGAAGATCCGGATGATGCGGGAGCAGAGATTCTTCAATAATTGCGCCTATTCCGCTTGCAGCACAGATATGAGCGAGATCGGTAGCTATACCATCAGATATGTCCTGCATTGATGTCACCAGGCCGCTTTCAGAGAGAAGCATCCCACATCGTAAATCAGGGTCAGGATTGAGATGCCATTTTTTGAATGGGGCAGTGAACGGTTGTTCTCTTAAATCTTTGGCAGCCGTTTGCTGGAAAAGAAGTAAACCGGCAGCAGCTGATCCCAGCTGGCCACTCACAAAAATTGACTGGCCAATATCCGCTGAGTTTCTCAGGAGTGCCTGGTCTCGACTGACAGTACCGATCACTGTTACATTTATTGTAATATTTCTACCTCGAACAGTGTCACCACCAGCCAGGCAGCAATCATGCTCCCGTATCATTGACCCAACACCACCTAACCAATCCTGCAGCCATACTTTGTCTGTGGAGTCCGGCAGGCACAGTGAAATAAAAACGTATTTCGGTTTTCCTCCCATTGCTGCGATATCACTGATATTTACAGCGATTGATTTCCTCCCCAGCTCATAGGGCGGATGCCATAAGGGGTTGAAATGAACATCCTCCACCAGCATATCGGTCGTTACAATTAACTGTTCTTCGTGGCTGGGGTCGATTATCGCGCAATCATCACCAATACCCTTGACAAGCCCGGGGTATGGAATTTCTGCAGAGCTTGATATTTGCCTGATCACATCAAGCTCTGACCAACGGGTTTTCATTTTGCTGTCCACTCTATTTTACCCGTTTAAGCGTAGATTTTTTTTTGCTATGGGTATCTTTTTCATTAGATGGAAGTTTGGCCGGTGTCGATTCAAGCTCAACAGCCTGAAAAAAACGTTTCTCTCCTCCCATTGTGAATATTTCTTTACCGGTCATCTGTTCAGTCCTGAGGGTCCATACGACCTTCTGCAGCGGCACAGTAAGAAAAGTAATGCCGATATTCCACCATTCATCTTTCTTGCTGGAATCTCTGTCTATTGAGCTAACAATTCCGTAAATAATCATCTGGGGATTCTGCCCGACAATCAAAACGATGTCACCAATCGCAGTATCAGGTTTTAGGGGTATAACTGCTTTGAGCTCCTCCAGCAATTTTTCCATCTCTATTTGTTCCCGTAATTTTTCATCACCTTTGATTCAATAATTATACGATCTTCTTCAGTATAACTTCTCATGCCAATTGTCGAATACATTGCCAAACCATCAAGCAGGGGGTTGATTAACTTGTCAATAAGAATTTTGGAGCGTTGAGCGGCCTCTCTGTCCTGTATGGCGATCATTGTACCTATCCAGCTGAACACCTCTTTGATCAACAAGGTGAGCTTCCTGGAGTCAATATAGTTTATGGAATTGTTCTTATCAGTCAACCCGTTTTCTACCTGCCGGAAATCTGGGTTTGACGCCAGTGAACGATATCCTTTACCCGCAAGAATAAACTCTTTAATCTGCTGCCGGTTACTGGATAGGATAAGATAATTATCTGATATGCAGAATGCTGGCTGGAGGTCACCAGTCGGAATGACACCTCCCCAGAGAAAAAGGTTAAGCCCGTTAACCGACTGCTTTGTCAACGGGATATCGTAATAATCCGTAATAGTCTCGATAACCGTTAATAATTTATCAGGGTTGCTGGTTTTTAAAGCCAAGAGAAGATGAGGTATCGGTATAAATTGCTCTTCCGGACTGTTTTTTATGGCTATCAGAAAGTCGTTTCCCACAAGGGAGAAAAGCTCCTCGGCCGATAGACCGGCGGTCTCCGCTATTTCCTGAATAAATCTGCTATTGCCACCATCCTCAGACTCGTCAATTCCATGGTTATATAAGGTCAGCAAGGCCTTCGGTTTGAGAATGTTTGTCCAGTAATACCATATAGTATCTGCATTAATACGCTTATAGATATCGGACTTGCTGGGCTTAATCCTGAAAAGTTCCTGATATTCTGGTAAAATTTCGTCCCTGTTAAAACTGATTATGGCTTTCTGGGATAAAAATTCTTTATTATCCCATGTGCTCCAGATCAGATGTTTATAACCGTTAAATTTTTTAAGCCGTTCAGAAATACCGGGTAACAGATTATCAGCGTCTGTGTTCGTTATGAAATCATTTATCCTTTCTATGGTGTTGCTTACATTCACGTAGGTCAAAGATGAGCAATTTTCGAACTTTTTCGTTGCCCGACGGTAATCCTTGACTTCAGAAATCAGAGAAATTTTTTGATCATAAACATCAAGGCTTTTCCTGAGAGTGCGTTCATCAAGACTCATCAGGAGCAAATCCTTTACTCTCGTGACGGCAACAGTCTGGTCGTTTTCTAATGGTATCCTCTTTATGATATAACCCCCATAGCGCGCCTCAGTAACTGAATCTTTGGTGTCTATAAGATCAGAAAATATTTCTAGGATGCGCGCATGATGTCGGGGACGGGCAATGATAAGTATACTTTTTAGAAGATCATTTTCCTCTTCAGAATGAACTTTGTTTTCATAGGGAAATAAAGCGATGGTGAACTCGCTTCCAAAGAGCTCCACCACAAGGGGATGACCAATCAGTGATTGAAACCTTTCCTGCCACTCTTTGATTTCATCAGGGTCAAAATCAGGAATATTAAGTACCGTTGAGATGAGTGAATAATCTATATTGAGAAGTGTTTCAGCAAGTGGTGTCTCCTGGAAGTTATGTACTCTTTCCAGGAAATTAAAATTTTTATTAACAACAACAACCTCATGGTCGATGAACAGCTCAGGCTGGAGCCTATTTGAAAAATCTACCGGGAAATATCCGATAACAAAAAGAAAAATACAGAATATAAATATTACAATAAATGATTGTCTCATGATTCAACCCGGAGCTCGCTGGGATTCACAATGCCTATTATATTCAAATATCACCTCGTCTATAGCTAATCGCTTCTGCAACGTGTGACAGAGTTATTTCATCACGGTCATCCAGGTCGGCTATGGTTCTGGATAGTTTCAATATACGATGATAGCCACGAGCAGATAATCCAAGACGATTGACACTTTTTTCCAGCAATCGTCTTGAGTCCTGGCAAATCTGACAATATTTTTCAATATCCTTTGTGTCCATGTGTCCGTTGGCGTTGATCGATGCTTTTTCCCTGAATCTTACCCCCTGCTTTTTTCTGGCCTGATTTACTCTTTTCCGTATATCTGAGGATTTCTCATGCGGTTTATTCGACTGCAGATCATGGAACTCAACTTCTGCGACTTCCAGGTGCATATCTATCCTGTCCAGCAACGGACCTGAAATCCTGCCTTGATAACGTCGAATCTGCAGTTCGTTGCAATGGCACTCATTTTTAAAGCTGCCGTTATAACCACATGGACACGGATTCATTGCGGCAACCAGCATGAACTGAGCAGGAAATGTGAGACTTTTCTGAGCACGGGAAATGGTGACAGCACCATCTTCCAAAGGTTGTCTCAGGACCTCAAGAACGTTTTTCCGGAATTCAGGTAATTCATCGAGGAAAAGAACACCGTTATGGGCCAAAGAAACTTCTCCGGGACGTGGTATCGATCCACCACCTATCAATCCTGCATCTGAGATAGTATGATGTGGCATGCGAAATGGTCTTTCACCGACCAGCTTTACGCGCTTACTATTATAATCTCCAGTAATATTATAGATTTTGGTTGTTTCGACTTTTTCGTCAAAGGTGAGCTCCGGCAGTATGGAAGGTACACTTCTGGCAAGCATTGTCTTACCCGTTCCCGGAGGACCTTTCAACAAGACATTATGCATTCCGGCAGCTGCGATTTCCAATGCTCTTTTGGCTGCCTCCTGCCCTTTTATATCCTCAAATCCAATCGGGTACTCCAAACGTTCTAATTTGTCTTCTTTAAATGAGTAAGACAAAATAGGCGACAATCCGTTCAGGCAGTCAACGATTTCACTCAAATGAGAAACAGGGATTACTTTTATTTTTCTTGCCAGTGATGCCTCCCTGGCATCCGCTGCAGGAACAATGATACCCTCAAACCCCTTTTCTTCAGCGACAAGGGCCATTGACAATATCCCGGGAACTGAACGCACCGAACCATCAAGAGAGAGTTCACCGGCAACCATGTATTTTTCCATACTCTGCTGATCAATGACGTCAGTGCCAATCAGTAAACCAAGTGCAATCGGTAGATCAAAAGCGGAGCCTTCTTTTCTCAAATCAGCCGGTGCAAGATTGACGGTAACCCTTTTTCCTGGAAACTGGTAGCCGCTGTTTTTGATCGCAGCCCTCACCCTGTCCTTACTTTCTCGGACAGAGCCGTCAGGAAGTCCTACTGTTGTAAATGTAGGTAAACCATTGGCGATATCCACCTCAACGGTGACAGGAACTCCTTCAATACCGAGAACTGCAGAGCTATGAACCTTTGCGAGCATAATAATAACAGTGAGGTTTAAATCGTTTCTAGAAGAGGTACATTCTCATAATCTCTTCCGAGTGCGGGCCATTTTTGAATTGGTGAATATAGAGTGGTGGTTCAATTCTTGCTCCGTCTCCACCATTTTTTATTCCTTCGACAAGGACAAGTTTTGCCCCGAACCTATATTCTGGATATGGATAGACGAATCGTATCCTTTTCGGTTCGATATTTATCTTTTTCATTTCAAGAAGGAGCTGTGTCAATGAGCCTGCAGGGTAGATGATTACAATTCTGCCTCGATTTTTAAGACAATATGCTGCTGCACGAACAAACCTGTTTAAAGTGGCCTCATCCTGATGCCTGGCGGTCATTGATTCGGTGTTTTTACTCAATCTCCCTGAATGCTTTACATAAAAAGGCGGATTAGAAATTACCAGTGAAAAAGATTCCGCTTGAATCAAGTGATTTATATTGCTGACATCCCCTTCAATAATTTCAAATTTTTTTTCCAAGTGATTTGTAACTATATTTTTTCTGCAGATTGTGACCAAATCTGTCTGCTTTTCAATCCCGGTAACCCTGATTGGTTTTTCAGCATTTCGATGCAGTAGGATAAGGCCAATGACTCCGCTACCGGAACCCAGGTCCAGTACTTTTTCATTTTTCCTGGGGGCAATGAAATGGCTGACCAACACCGAATCAATGGAAAACCGATAGCCATTCTCATATTGATAGCAAATGAGACGTCCATCAAACAGAGAATTTAAGGTCACAGCCCTGTGCTCAACTGTTTCTGACAAATTTTCACTCGTTAATGAGGATCTTTTAATTTCACCAGGAAGCCCCGATCTTCACCGGGAGGATAAAACCCGAAACAACTTCTTGAGGAATAGGACGCTTCCTCATTCTTGCTGATAACATCGTATGGGGGTGTATCAATATCTTCCAGTGAACCGGCAACTTCCGGATCATACCTGACGCCTCTTAATGGTGCGATAACTGCCATACCTAGTCAGTCCTTGAATGTTGTGGGGAAAATATTATTGTAGAGACTCATAACAGTATAAACCGGATGTCGTTTAATTTCCTTATTCTGTTGAAGAAGTAAGAAAAAATTTTATAAATAGAATTATCATTTTGTATTGATGAAAACATCCCACAGGGTTAAAAGTCTCTGAAACCGTAACGTAACCTTTAAAACCAGGAACACTCAATGTACGATATTTTTGTTAAAACGCACTTTTCAAGCGGCCATTATCTTCGCGATTATCCAGGTAGCTGCGAACATCCGCACGGACATAACTGGCGTGTCACCGTCACTGTCAGGGCCCACGAACTTGATCCTATCGGAATGGGAATAGATTTCAAACTTCTAAAAACCCATGTTAACCAGGTTATGGATCATATCGATCATAAGAACCTCAACGACATGGAAGAGTTCTCAAATATTAACCCCTCTTCTGAAAATATTGCCCGTTTTATATATGAGCAACTCCAGAAACCACTAAATCACCAACGTTACCGATTGTTTTCCGTTACCGTCTATGAAACAGACAATTCAGGTTTGACCTATTACGGTCCTGAACCTGAAGCAAAGTAATCTGCCAGCTTCAACGGTACCTAGCACCTCTGGTCGGCAAGCACAACTCATAACCATGTGGAAGGGTATATACCATCCTGGGGGAAGCGGGAGCGTTGTCTCTTTTCAGGAATTAACAGGCTGCTCTTGCCCTGTTAATTCCTGAATTTGTTCATATTCTCTTTATTTTTCAATTTCCCTGATATAGTATTGTTTATACATGGTAATTCAAACACAAGGAAAATAATTATGAGTGTACCCCAAAACACACGTATTGCCGTTATAGGTCTCGGTTATGTTGGACTTCCTCTCGCTGTAGAATTTGGGAAAAAGTTTACTACACTTGGATTTGACCTTAAAAAGCATAGAATTAAAGAACTCTGTTCAGGAATTGATACGACCAGGGAAGTAGAAACCGATGAGCTTCGTGAGGCAGTGCTCCTGACATTTTCAGACGACATCGAATCTTTAAAAAACTGTAACCACTATATCATCGCGGTACCGACCCCAATCGATCAATCAAAGCGCCCTGATCTATCGCCATTGAAATCAGCATCTTCAATGGTCGGTAAATATCTTGCTGAAGGTGACATTGTTGTTTATGAGTCAACCGTGTATCCGGGAGCAACAGAAGAAGTATGCGTGCCTATCCTCGAACAGGTTTCAGGCCTGATTTTTAATAAAGATTTTTTCTGCGGTTATAGCCCCGAGCGCATAAATCCGGGGGATAAGGAGCACAGGATCACTGATATCGTCAAGGTTACCTCTGGATCAACACCTGAAATTGCCAGAAGGGTCGACGATCTCTATAAATCCATCATATCCGCAGGCACCTTTCCGGCCAGTTCAATTAAAGTTGCTGAGGCGGCAAAAGTTATCGAAAATACACAAAGAGATGTTAACATTGCCTTAATTAACGAACTCTCACTCATTTTTAATAAACTGGAGATCAACACCTCGGAAGTATTACAGGCCGCAGCTACGAAATGGAATTTCCTGCCTTTTACTCCCGGTCTTGTCGGTGGTCATTGTATTGGAGTTGACCCGTACTATCTTACCCATAAAGCCCAGGAAGTTGGCTATCACCCCAATATGATTCTTGCCGGCAGGCGTCTCAATGACAATATGGGTAAATATATCGCCTCCCGGGTTATCAAGCTGATGCTGCAAAAACATATCGAGGTATCTCGTGCAAAAATCCTGGTAATGGGCTTGACCTTTAAAGAGAACTGCCCCGACCTGCGTAATACCAAAGTGGTCGATATTATCTCTGAATTCTTTGACTACGGTATTGACGTTGATGTTTATGACCCCTGGGCAAACAGCGCAGAGGCAGAACTGGAGTATGGTCTGAATCTCAAGAGGAGTCTTGAGGACTCTTCCTATGATGCACTCGTTCTGGCCGTCGCCCATAAACAGTTCAAGGAAATGAAGGTCCACGATTTTAGAAAACTTGTTAAACAGCGTTCAGTGATTTTTGATGTAAAAAGCGTGCTTCCATCTGCAGAAGTGGACGGTACCCTTTAGCTTACTCTCTGCGTAAGACGTTTTCATGGCCCAGAGTTCACAAGACAGAGTTTCACCGTTACGGTCAAACCGATTCAACACCCATATCGATATAAAAGAAAACCAGCCCGTTATTGATGCATTGCGATCATCCTGTGAGTTGTCCCAAACAGAGCTGAAAAGGGCCATGACCTGTGGTGCGGTCTGGCTGAATCGGCCAAAAAAGAAAACCAGAAGAATACGAAAGGCATCATTTACCCTTCTTCCGGATGATCGTGTCTCTCTTTATTACGACAATGCACTGCTCAGAAAATCAGTTGAAAAACCACTCAATCTCTTCAACCATATCAACTACAGTGTCTGGTATAAGCCTCCTGGAGTGGTATCCCAGGGGACAAAGTATGGAGATCACCTTTCTCTCCTGCGCATCGCAGAACAAGCCTTACATCTCCATAATCGAATCCACCTCATTCACCGTCTGGACAAAGAGGCACGGGGGATTATCATTCTTGCCCATAACAAAAGAAGCAGTGCTGCCTTGTCAGAACAATTCCGAGAAAAGATGGTCGAGAAGAGATACTGGGCGCAAGTTGAAGGAGAATTATCCCCGGAGGGTGATACCTTTGAAATAAACCAGAAACTTGATGACAAAGATTCACTGACAATCGTTACCAATGGACCCTATCGCCAGGATACAGATATCACAGATCTTTTTATTGTCCTTAAAACAGGGAGATATCACCAGATAAGAAGACACCTTGCGGCAATCAATCACCCGCTCGTCGGCGATCGCAGGTATGGCAGGAATGGACGAAGTACGTCAGTTGAGATGCAGCTCTGCGCCTATCAGCTCAAATTTATGGAACCTTGTAGCAATAAGCAGGTCATTTTTTTGTTGCCGCCAACATTACTTCCATTTACAGATTGACGATTACCGTAATGGTGCCTGCCTTAACTGTACAATAGTAGCGCCCCAGGAACCACCCTGTTCCGGGGCCAGTCGATAGGATAGAACGTCAGGATTCTTGTTTAGTAGTGAATGGACGGTACGCCGCAATACTCCCTTGCCCTTGCCGTGGATTATCTTGACCTCATAAATGTTTTTTTTGGCACATTCAACCAGATAATCAGGGATCAGGTATTTAAGGTCTTTCGGTGAGAAGTGGTGCAGATCAATAACACCATTGATATCAATAGGAACAGGATCCTGAAGATGTTCGTCCATGGTTGCTCGTTAGTGGGGCATCAGCCTTAATGCCAGTTGAGCCGCACGCTCTGATGCACCCACACTTCCAAGTTTTTGTTTTACCTTCTGAAATCCGGTTTCAATCTTTTGTCTCTCTTTTTCATCATACATCAGTTTTAACAACTCTTCGCTAATGCGGTCGGGGTTAGCTTCATCCTGAAGGAGTTCAGGGACGATCGTTTTTTCGCCAATGAGGTTTACCAGTGAAAAATATTTAACCTTAACAAGCAGTTTCCCGAGTCTGTAGGTTCGCGGGGAAACTTTATAGGCAACAACCATTGGTGTATTGAGGAGAAGTAACTCAAGCGTGACAGTGCCGGATGCAGCAATAACGACATCACACGCTGCCATCATATTGTAACGGTCCTCTGAAACAATCTTCAGGTTAAGCCGGTCCTGATAGTCATTTATTCCATTATCCAGCAGATCATCGTTTTTAAGCGTCGTTGCACATGGGACAATAAACCAAAGTTTGTCACTGCACTTTTCCTGCAGTTTCAATGCAGCTTCAAGGAAGACCGGCAGCAGCCTGGCTACTTCTTTTACCCTGCTGCCGGGCAGAATGCCGATAAGCTTGGCGTTACCAGGTATGTTCTGACTGGAACAATATTGATCTCTTGTCTGAGATGTTCTGACTGAGTCTAGCAGAGGGTGGCCAACGTAGGTTGCATCAACACCCCTTGATCGAAAATAAGATTCCTCAAACGGTAAAATTACGCCAATTTTGTCAACGAGTCGTTTGATTGTTCTGACTCTGCCTGATCGCCAGGCCCAGACCTGCGGGCTTATATAATAGAAAATGGGGATCCCGAGTTTTTTTGCCTTTCTGGCGAGTAGCAGGTTGAAATCGGGAAAATCAATCAGGATCAGCAGTGCTGGTTTTGACTCTGTCAGCCGTTTTCTAAGTATCCGCTGGGCGGAGATGATATCTTTCAGGTGCGAAATAACCTCGAAAAAGCCAACGACTGAAATTTTGGAGGCTTCAAACAGGATTTCAGCTCCTGTCCGGGCTATTTCAGATCCTCCCATCCCGTAAAATGAAAGTTCCGGGTTCAATCTCTGAAGGGACCTAATGAGGTGTGCACCATGAAGATCTCCGGATGCTTCACCGGCTACGATCATCACTTCTCGATTCATTTTCCTGAGGCAGTTTTTATCTGCTGGTACAGTTCAAGATTCTGGTGTTCATTGATCTGCTCAATGACCCTGAGGACGACTTCAAGTGCATTTCTCCCTTCGACACCTGAAACGTCAGGTTTTGTGCGTGCCCTGACATGATCGACAAAGTGGACAATTTCATCAAACAATGCATCCTGCCCTGCAAATGACTCAACCGCAATCTTCTGCTTGGGCATACCGCTTTCAAGCAGTTCATCGCTAAGTTGGATTGTCATAATTTTTTTATTGGCAAAATCAACATTTATATATGATCCAGGCTGAAATATTTTCATCTTCCGGACATTTGTCATAGATATCCTGGACACAGTAATGTTTGCTGTGGCGCCATTTTCAAAAATCAATCGTGCATTGGCAATATCTGTTGTGTCGGTTGCCACCGGCGCACCGACCGTGTGTATGGTTTTTAACGGTGAATTTATAATAGTCAGGACAATATCAATGTCATGGATCATAAGGTCAAGCACGACATCAACATCAACCCCCCTTCGTTTGAAGGTGGAGATTCGATTGCTTTCGATAAAAACCGGCGTGGTCAAATAAGGTTTCATGGCGACAACGGCAGGATTAAAGCGCTCAAGGTGACCTACCTGAAAGACGAGGTTCCGATCTGCTGCGATCGATATCAGTTCATCTGCCTCTGAAAGCGTCACCGTCATCGGTTTTTCAAGCAGAACATCAATGTTTTCTTCAAAGCATCGCTTGGCAATTTCATGATGCTTACTCGTTGGAACCGCAACTGAAACGGCATCAACCTGATCGAGCAGTTGAAGATAATCCTCATAAGCTGAACAATTGCATTCAAGAGCAACCGTATCTGCTTGTGATTTGTCAATATCTGCAACACCTACGAGTTCAACACCATCTATTGCAGCATATTTCTGGGCATGAAAACGACCAAGGTAACCGACTCCGATAACACCGGTTTTTATAATTTTAGTCATAGATAATCTCTATCTGTTTTCACGGTCACAACTGAATACAGAAAACAGCTAATTGGAATGAAAAATGGTTCACCTAAATGCCGAGATAGGCTTTTTGTATCTCTTCGTTGGCCATAAGGCTTTTAGCGGAACCGGACAGTGTTATTTTCCCGTTTTCAAGAACATAACCACGATCAGCGATCTGTAAGGCCTGATTGGCATTCTGCTCAACAAGAAAAATGGTGGTGTTGCTTTCCTGGTTTATCTTTTTGATAATTTCGAATATCTGTTTGATAATCAAAGGAGCAAGTCCCATTGACGGCTCATCGAGAAGCAGCAGTTGAGGGCGTGCCATTAATGACCGTGACATGGCGAGCATCTGTTGCTCACCTCCACTCAGGGTTCCGCCATCCTGGTTTCTTCTTTCCGCCAGAATTGGAAATAACTCAAACACATACTCGAGATCCTCTTTAATCTTGCTGTGGTCATTTCTCAGGAAGGCACCCATATCGAGGTTTTCACGGACCGTCAACAGCGGGAAAATGTGTCTGCCCTCAGGAACCTGGCAAACACCCATTTTAACAATAGTATCACTCTCGAGATCTTGTATTTCCTGGTTATCGTAATGAATTTTTCCAGATCGGCAGCGCACAACACCTGAAATTGTCATCAGTGTTGTGCTTTTACCAGCACCATTGGCGCCAATCAGGGTAATAATCTCTCCCTCATTGATTTCAAGACTGATACCTTTTACAGCAAGGATATTTCCGTAGCCTGAATGAACATTCTCTAGTTTTAGCATTACTCACTCACCCAGATAGGCTTTGATTACATCAGGATTGCTTCGAACCTCTTCCGGGCTTCCCTGAGCGATTTTCTTTCCGTAATCCATCACAAATATTCTGTCAGACAATGACATAACGAGTTTCATGTCATGTTCAATAAGGAGGATGGCCTGTCCTTCCGCAGCGATCTCCTGAATTAGTGTTACCAGCTCTATTGTCTCCTGTGGGTTCATTCCTGCAGCTGGTTCATCCAGGAGCAGCAGTACGGGCTCGGTGGCCAGTGCGCGGGCGATCTCGAGTCGTCTCTGGGCGCCGTACGGTAGATTTTTTGCAAACTGATTTACATATTGCGCCAATCCGACTTTCTCTAAAATTTCATGACTCTTTTCTATGATTTCCTTTTCTTCCTGGAGTGTTGCTCTTGTTCTCAGCAATGCTCCAAGAATAAATGCTTTCGTTCGGCAATGTCTGCCGATCATGACATTTTCAAGAACAGTCATTTGTGAAAACAGTCTAATGTTTTGAAATGTTCGCGCAAGTCCCTGTTCGGTACACTTGTTAGGTTTCAACCCGTTCAGTCGAATCTGTTCACCTGATTGCGGTTTATGAAGGATTACTTCACCTTTTGTTGGCAGATAGATTCCGGTAACGCAATTAAAAAAGGTGGTTTTTCCGGCCCCGTTCGGGCCAATCAACGCTGCAATTTCTCCGGAATGAACATCAAGATCAAGTTGATTTAATGCCCTGATGCCGCCAAAGTCCATGGTAAGGCCAGTTACTTCAAGAATTGGGCGGCTCATCATACCTCTTTACTGTCCTGCGGAGTGTACTTGTAAGTTCTTCTGACACTGGAAATGATACCCTGTGGTCTGAAGACCATCATACAGACAAGAATTGCTCCAAAAGCGAGCATCCTGTACTCTGATAAGGCCCTGAGGTATTCAGGCATAAGAATGAGAACCAGAGCGCCAATAACAACACCAATGATCGACCCCATACCTCCCAGTACGACAATTGAAAGAATAATTGCCGACTCAAGGAAGGTAAAACTTGCGGGATTGATAAAAGTGGTTTTGGCGGCAAAGACGACACCGATTATGCCGGCCCAGAATGCACCAAGGGAAAAAGCCACCAGTTTGGTTTTCATCTTGTCGATGCCCATGGCCTGGCAGGCGATCTCATCTTCTCTCAGGGCAATCCATGCCCTGCCCAGTCTTGAATCCTGCAGCCGGTTCACAAAGAAAATAGTGATTATGACAAAGAGTACCATAATATAGTAGGTATAGTTAATGGCCATATTCAGAGAAAGTTCAATCCCGAACAGACCTGGCCTGGCAATGTTTGCAACACCACTGGGGCCCTGGGAAAAGCTGCTCCAGTTTTCAAGAATCAACCTGATTATTTCACCAAACCCAAGGGTGACAATGGCGAGATAATCTCCCCTCAGCCGCAATACCGGGATACCAAGAAGAATACCAAAAAGTGCAGCCATCAATCCGCCAATCGGCAAAACAACCCAGAAGCCGAGTCCAAAGTGATAATTTAGCAGCGCATAGGTGTAGGCTCCTACAGCATAAAAAGCAACATATCCAAGATCCAGAAGACCGGCGAGACCAACAACAATGTTGAGACCAAGACCCAGTACAACATACATTAATGCCGTGATCATTATGTTGGTCTGATAGGTGGAAAACAGAAACGGAAAGGCAATCGCAAATATCATCAGAGCTGATCCGATAGACATTCTGTATACCGGGTTTGCCATCAAACCATGGAGGAACGATTGTCCGCCATTATCTTCTTTTTCAGCTTCATCACCTGACTGCATTTCTCTTCTGTGCAGAAAATAGCGAAATATCATTGACAAAAAGAAACTGCCGATGGCTACGTATATGATGTTTTCCCATCTCCAGTCAACAGTCTTTTCAATAGAGTCGACGCGAACAACCATGATTGGGAAGGTCAGGAAAACGAACCACAGGGAGATGAGAAAAGAACGTTTTATTTCTTTAATAGTAAACATGTTTAATCACACTTTCTGGGTATCTACTTTACCGAGAAGTCCTGACGGCCTGAAAATCAAAATCAATACGAGAAGAGAGAAGGCAAAAACATCCTCGTAGTCACTTGATACGTAGCCGGTGGCAAAACTTTCTGTCAGTCCGAGAACAACGCTTCCCAAAACTGCCCCCGGGATAGAGCCAATACCTCCGAGCACTGCGGCTGTAAATGCTTTAATACCTGCAATAAACCCAATATAAAAATTTATCTGACCGATATGTGAAGCAATAAGTAATCCGCCAATGGCAGCAAGCGAGGAGCCGATAATAAAGGTTACGGAAATGATGCGATTGACATTGATGCCTACCAACATGGCCATCGTCCTGTCCTGAGCTGTTGCTCTCATGGCCTTGCCGATTTTGGTGTATTTAATCAAGAGTGTCAGTAAGATCATGACAATCGTTGTTGTCATCAAAATTACAAGATCAGTCGATCCAACGATGTGAGCAACCGGTTCCATAAAGGGAAAATCAGGAATAAGTTCAGGAAACGGCAGAAAATCTGAGGTTTGTGCAAGAAGAACATAATTTTGCAGGAAGATTGACATACCAATGGCGCTGATAAGCGGAGAAAGCCTGGGAGCGTGTCTCAGCGGCTTGTAGGCAACCTTTTCAATGGTATAGCCATAGGATGCTGACCATATTATAGCGGCCAGTCCGGCAAGGACAATAATAGCAAGAGCAGGGAAACCAAGAATAGACAGGATGGTTGCCACAATAAAAGAGGTAAATGCCCCGATCATATAGATTTCACCATGGGCAAAATTAATGAGCCCGATAATACCGTAAACCATGGTGTAGCCAAGAGCGATCAGCGCATAAATGGCACCTCGGGTTAAGCCGCTGAATAATAATTCAATAAAATAATCCATAATATGCCACAAATAAATTACCTGGAATATACAGTTTTTCGTACATCCCAGGTAAATATGACCCTCAGAAAAAGGGTTATTTCAATTCGACAAAGACTCCGTCTTTTACCTGATAAACAGAGAATCCAACACCAATAGCGTCACCTCTTTCATCGAAGGAAATCGCCCCAATAGGAGTATCAGTTTTTTCAGCCTGGAGTACTTTCTTGAGTGCAGCAAGATCAGTTGACCCGGCTTTCTCTGCAGCTGCAGTCATTGCCAGCATTGCGGAATAGGCATTCTCATAGAAGGCGCCAGGATCAGCAGTGAATTGATCTTTGTGCTCCTTTACAGCCTGCTTGGAAAGCGGATTACTGGAGGTATCCTGAGGACCGGATGCATATGCACCCTCAGCATTTTTACCAGCTACCTTAATGAAGGTCTGATCTTTAACGCCATCATCGGAGATGAAGGTCATGTCCAATCGTTTCTTTTTCATCATGGAAATGATTTTTGAAGCTTCAGGATGGTAACCGCCAAACATTACAGCATCAGCGCCGGATTTTTTGATTTTCTGAACAATTGCGGAATAATCAACGGCACCAGGGGTTACACCTTCAAAAAGAACAACTTCAGCTTTTCCTGATTCTTCAAGATATAACTTGGCGAATTCAGCGAAACCCTTACCATAGTCACCTTTATCATGAATGACGGCAATTTTGGTATAACCGAGTTTGTTAATGGCAAAATCAACATCGAGCTGAGCCTGCGCATCGTCTGGTGCAATTGTTCTGAAGAAGTTAGGATAATCACCGCTCTGGGTAAGAGCCGGGTTGGTTGCCGATGGTGATATCACGAGGATGCCGGCATCGTTATAGATTGGAAGTGCCGCTTTGGTTGCACCTGAACAGATACCGCCAAGAACCATCACGGCGCCATCTGATACAAGCTTTGTAGCTGTGTTTGTAGCTACTTCGGGCTTACAGACGGTATCCTCGACAAGAAGCTCAATCATCTTGCCGCCAATGCCACCTGCTGCGTTAATTTTATCAGCAACAATCTTTGCTGCGTTAACACTTGGCAGACCATAGGACGCCAGGTCGCCACTGTGAGGACCTGCGACACCAATCTTAATGGTGTCAGCCGCTAAGCCGGCAGCAGGTATCGCCGCTACCATCATGAGTCCAGTTGCTACTGCAATCAATTTCCTGTTCAACATTACTTTCATGAATTCCTCCTAGAATTTGTAAGGTCTTTTCATTTTACTCCAGCCGTCCCCTCTCAATCTGTAAAAAAAATCGGGCTGAATTTAACTAAAAATGATATTAGTCTTTTACGTTTGATTTTGCAAAAACGAAAAACATATCTTTAGCCTACCAATAACCAACAAGCAAGTACTACACAATAAAAAAACGCTTTACCAAAATGTGAAACGAACTGTTTACATTAACTTTTACCTAAAATCATTACTTGGATAGTGTTTGCACATTTCATCACCTGTCAATTAAATCAATGAACCCAGCGATAAAAAAGACATTTTTTACCATCGGCTTGCCCTTCAGTCCTTTTTATTCACAATTGATGGTATTCAGGTCATTTCTTTATAGGAAAAGAATTTTCAAGACACACAGATTGTCGGTTCCTGTAGTCTCGGTCGGTAATTTGACCATGGGAGGCACCGGCAAGACCCCGCTTGTTATGTATCTTGCTAAGCATCTCGTTGCCCAGGGATACAAACCCGCTGTTGTCAGTAGAGGATACCGAGGAAAATCAGACGCTGATTTCAACATCGTGTCAGACGGTACCAGTATATTAATGGAAGCTGAGCAGTGCGGTGATGAACCCTGGCTTCTCGCCAATGAACTTTCAGGCGTTGTTGTTGCGACTGGGAAAAAACGACTTCTACCATGCCAGGAGGTAATTCAATCCTATAAATGTGATATTATTATCCTCGACGATGGCTTTCAGCACCTGAGATTATTCAGGACAATTGATCTTGTATTGTTTGATGTAGATGTTTTTGCCGGGAACAGCCGTGTATTTCCCGGTGGCGAATTACGCGAACCTGTATCAGCCCTCAACCGTTGTAGTGCTTTTGGTCTTACAGGAGTTACCCGGTCAAATATAAGGCGATCAGAAAAATGTGCTGAGACACTATTAAAGAGATTCCCGAATAAAGAACTGTTCCAGTTCACGGGTTCCTATAACCGTGCTTTTCACTATGTAAGCGTCAAGGAAGATCTCCAGAGAAAAACTATACCTGTCAGTGAACTGCCTGAAAACCTTTATTGTTTCTGCGGAATTGCCAATCCGCAAAGATTCTCTCAGCTACTTCTCGAAAACGGCATTATGATATCTGGATTCAAAACATTCGATGATCATCATTATTACACTGATAAAGATCTGGACCAGCTCGTCACCGATGCACATATTCAAAACGCACCAGGTTTTTTGACGACAGAAAAGGATATCTCTAAAATAAAAAATCTATTGAGGCATAAACTCGCTGTCTTCACGTTGCCTGCCGAGTTCAACCAGAATCAAAATTTTAACAATTTCATTAAAGAAAGGTTGGTTAAATGATCGAATTATTTAAACTGATTTGGTGCATGAAAATATGTCTTTTATGCCAGTGTGTGTTTTTTGCGACACATCACTGGAAAGCAATCTAGATTATAACGTAAATCTTATATAGCACTGTTGTTATGTTCTAATTAACAATTTTAAAATATTCAAAATTGGTATAATTTTGGGTGGTACGATAATTGCAAAGATTCGCCCAAAGTATAAAATATTGTACACCCAGACAAAATATTGTACTAATTACTTTAATAAAAAAATAGCTTATATATGAAATATAAAATTGAACCACATCAGTACACCCTGAGAGAGTCTGCCAGTTGCTGCGGCGTTGGGCTCCATTCAGGCAGGACAGCCAATCTGACTATTAAACCGGCACCGGTCAATAATGGTATCAGGTTTTTCAGGACTGATCTGGGCGATAATAGTTACATAAGAGCCCATATGGACAAAGTAGTCGATACCCGACTGGCTACCACTATCGGTTCTGACAGCTTCAAAATATCAACGACTGAGCATCTTCTTGCTGCCTTAGGAAGTAACGGTATCGATAATGCAGACATTGAACTCGATTCTGGTGAAGTTCCGATAATGGATGGCAGTGCCGACCCGTTTATCAAAATACTCAAGAACGCTGGAAAAGAAAAACAAGACGGACTTCGTAAAGTCCTGAAAATAACCAAACCGATAACCTACCGTGACGGTGACAGTAAGATAACAGCTCACCCTTACAATGGTTTTAAAATTACCGGTGAAATTAATTTTGATGACACGCTGATCAAGACTCAAAAATACAGCATTGATATTAATCAGGAGCGTTTCAGTCGGGAAATCGCCAGAGCACGGACCTTTGGATATGTTGAGCAGGTAGAGGAGCTATGGGCAAACGGCCTGGCTCTGGGTGGAACCCTTGAAAATGTGATTGCCATTCACTGGAATCGTAAATCCATTCTTAACGAAGACGGACTGCGTTACCAGGATGAATTTATTCGTCATAAGGTGCTTGATATTGTTGGTGACCTGACGCTTCTCGGGTGCCCATTGATTGGACATATAACAGCATACAAATCAGGACATACCCAGCACCTCGGATTTATGGAGGCAATTGCTGATTCTCCTGATTGCTGGGAGTTAATTGAGTTAGGCAGAAACGGATCTCATGCAGTAGTGGATAAATTCATGGCCAGTACCAGATCAGCCGGTAATTATATTATGCCTTTCTTCAGGCCTCATCCTGCTGCAGCATAACAAACCAGGCTCGAGCAAATCAACGCTAAGGTGTGTTGTCTTTTATAAGACAATACACCTTTTCTTATTCACCGATTATTTTTACCAATACACGTTTCTTTCTTCGACCATCAAATTCACCATAGAAAATCTGCTCCCACGTTCCAAAATCAAGCCTTCCTGCTGTAATGGCAACAACCACTTCCCGTCCCATGATCTGCCGCTTCATATGAGCGTCCGCATTATCTTCATATCCATTATGGCGATATTGATTCACCGGTTCATGTGGTGCAAGCTTTTCAAGCCAGACATCATAGTCGTGATGTAAACCTGGCTCATCATCATTGATAAAAACTGAAGCGGTTATGTGCATAGCATTAACCAGTACGATCCCCTCCAATATCTGACTCTCGGCAAGACATTGTTCGACTTGGTGAGTAATGTTAATGAAGCCTCTTCTGCTTGGCACTTCAAACCATAATTCTTTACGATAACTCTTCATTGTGGCCTCTCTTTAGCAATACAACAGGGCTGCGTGAATGTCTATTTTGATCATAATAACAATTAGATATTGACGAAAACTAGAAATTATTACAAGTTTTCGAGACCTATTAAGTAAATCAAATTACAGTTGAAAAAAAATAAAATTATGTTGGAACCATCAGAGGTTCTATTTCAGCCAAGTTAATTTTCTACCTTGCCTGCCAAAGATCAAAGTTGTCTTGCATTAACAAACAGCTTTCTGGGCTACGACCAAGGCATTTCGATAAACGTAGAGCCATTTCAGGACTGATTCTACTTTGACCTTTTAGAAGTCTAGAAAAGGTAGAAGGAGACACCTTGAGTTGCAAAGCTACTTTACGAAGAGTAACTTTTAAAGGTTTCAGATAAACATCCTTTATAAATTCTCCTGGATGGGGTGGGTTATACATAG
>CAZOWJ010000044.1:0-29417 GCA_964583415.1 uncultured Desulfocapsaceae bacterium | reverse complement strand
AACTTTTTGACTTAGCCATCTGGAGCTTCGAATGACCTTTTTACGAGTTCATCAATTCATAATCAATACTATTTTTTCAGCTATCTGCATTGCAATTTTTCCAACGAGCTCTTTTTGTTGCGTTATTGGCTGATAGTCCGTACTATATCTTGTTTGGCAGCGGGGAGCAGAATCACCCACAAAACCGTTTGCCAAGGCTCAGCAACCCGGTCTGCTCTATTTATAAATGACAGTCTCCGGGCAAGATAAAGAGGACGTATAAAGATGCTTGGTTGGTTTAAAAAGAAACTGAAGAACAAACCGGCTGCCGACCCGGTTGGCAAGGTTGATCCGGAAGCAGATAATAGTGTTGAGATAGAGGATCAGGGATCACCTGAAAGCCTGACAGAAGAGTTGACAGACATTTTAGCCGAGGAAGATGTCCAACAGACTGCTGATACTGCAACTGTTAAAGAGATTGAATGCCCCCCGCCCGAGGTCGAAAAACCGAGCGCCACAAGCGCTGAAAAGCAGTCAGAATCTATAGATTTAAAAGAAGTAGAAGAAACGCCAGAGCAGGACACAGCGACACCGGAAAAATCAGCGTCTCTTTTCAAGAAACTCTCCCATCAACTGTCTAAAACCAGAGAATCCTTTACCCATAGACTCGATGAATTATTTCTCGGTAAAAAACAGATAGACGGTGATCTTTTTGATGATCTCGAAGAGATACTGGTAACTGCTGATCTGGGAATATCAACAACACAGGAACTCCTTGAATCAGCCCGAAGACAAGTAAAAAGGGATGTTTTGTCCGACCCGCAGGCACTGAAAACCATCCTCAAGGACAAGATAAAATCTATTATCATCGATCATGACCAGCCCGGTGAGCTGGTATTACCCGAAACGGGCCCCTTTGTCATCATGGTGATCGGAGTCAACGGGGTCGGTAAGACCACCACCATAGGAAAGATAGCCAGAAAATTCCAGAATTCAGGACAGTCCGTACTGCTGGTTGCCGCTGACACCTTCAGGGCCGCTGCAGTATCGCAGCTGAAAATCTGGGGAGAGCGAAACAATGTCAGGGTCGTCGCCCAGCATGAAGGTGCCGACCCCTCCGCGGTTGTCTTTGATGCCATGGCAGTAGCCCTCAGCAAGGACTATGATGTTGTACTGGTTGATACAGCAGGCCGGCTTCACACCAAAGCAAATCTCATGGAAGAGCTCAAGAAGATCAAGCGGGTCATGAACAAGAAACTCGAGGGAGCCCCTCATGAGGTCCTGCTGGTCATTGATGCGACAACCGGACAAAATGGAATTTCCCAGGCAGTTCTCTTTGACGAAGCAGTCGGGGTAACAGGAATCGCCTTAACCAAATTAGACGGTACTGCCAAGGGCGGTATTGTCGCCAACATCGCAAAAGAGTTAAAGACACCTATCCGTTTTATCGGCGTTGGTGAACAGTTAGACGATCTGCGTGACTTTGACGCAGATGAATTTATCGAAGCGCTCTTTGAATAAGCGCTGAAGACCTTGAACCGTTAACAGCTCATTTATGTGATTACCATATGAAATATCGACAACAGCAGCCGCCAGGATGCGGAGGATGCCTTCTCATCATTTTATTGATTGTCTTCGTCTCCGGAGGCGCGCCAGCCCTTATAAACTTGACGGGCTTCCTGATCTTTTCAGGACTGGCAGGCGTTCTGCTTTTTGTGGCACTGTTCTGGGGATTCAGTTATTGGATGCAGCGGCAGGTTTCGACCTATGAATCCTCACAGACAGAGAGTCACAACCGTTTTGTCTGGCTTCTCGTTAATATTCTGGTAAAAATTTCCCAGCTGGATGGACATGTGTCGCGTGATGAAGTTCAGACCATCCAACGATTTTTCCAACTGAACCTGCGATATAACCAGACCCAGATGAATTGGGTTAAAAACCTGATCAAAGAGGCGACCAGCTCAACGGAAACCCTTGAGTCGTTATTGGAGGAATTTCGTTCAACCTTCGCCTACGAGCCACGTCTTATCCTGCTGGAGTTAGTCTACCAGATCGTCTATACCAAAGATCCTGTCCCTGAAAACGAACTGGCATCAGCACGGAAGATAGCAACGTTTCTAGAGATATCTGAATATGATCATCGCACTATCGAGGCAAAATTTCGCTACCAGAGTCAGCGGAGTGCGAATGAATCTTATGAATCAGCGGGTCGCTATTATGCGCTCCTTGGACTGGATGACGGGGCTGACATGAGTTCGATTAAAAAGGCCTATCGCCAGCTGAGTATGAAATATCACCCGGACAAGGTGAGTCACCTTGGAGATGAGTTTAAAGTTGTTGCTGAAGAAAAGATGAAAGATCTCAACCAGGCTTACGAATTTTTCAAGAAAAAATTTGCATAGTCAGTATGTTAATCGATAGATCCACTCATCAACATCTAAAAGAATAGTATATTTGGAGATATGAGCATGGCAGTTTCTGAAAAGATGAAAAATTTTAGTGAAAAGTCGTCCTGGATTCGAAAAATGTTTGAGGAAGGGGCCCGGATGAAAGCGAAATATGGTCAGGACAAGGTCTTTGATTTCAGCCTGGGAAACCCTGATGTGCCGCCCCCACCCCAATTCAGGGAAATACTTATTGAAACCGCTCAGGACACCAAGCCCGGACAGCACTCATATATGCCCAATGGCGGCCTGCCCTGGGTACGACAGGCTGTGGCGGCTCGAATGTCCTCAGAGCAGGGTATCACCGTTGACCACGGAGACATGCTGATGACCTGCGGTGCTGCCGGTGCACTGAATGTCACCATGAAAGCCATCCTCAACCCCGGTGATGAGGTTATCCTGCTCGCCCCCTATTTTGTTGAATACAGCTTCTATGTGGACAATCACGGCGGTGTCGGCAAAGTCGTACAGACCGACGCCCAGTTCAATCTCGATCTTGAGGCAATTGAAGAGGCTATCAGTGATAAAACACGGGCAGTTATCATTAATTCACCCAACAACCCCACAGGCCAGATTTACAGTAAAGAATCGATCATTGCGCTCGGCAGGCTCCTGGAAAATGCCGGCAACATCTTTGGAACCACGATCTACCTGATTTCTGACGAACCGTATCGGAAAATTGTTTTTGATAATTACCAGGTCCCGCCAATTTTTCAGCATGTTCGCAACAGTATCGTAATCTCCTCTTTTTCTAAAGACCTGTCTCTGCCGGGAGAACGAATTGGCTACCTGGCTCTCCACCCGGAGGCAGATGACAAAGCAGCAGTCATCGATGCCATGACACTCGCCACACGAATACTCGGTTTTGTCAATGCACCGGCTTTCATGCAGCGTGTAGTGGCCGAGCTCCAGGATGTATCGATTGATGACTCCATATACCGCCGTCGAAGCAATACCTTCTGTTCAATTTTATCCGCTGCCGGGTTCGAGTTCATCCCCCCAAAAGGTGCCTTTTATGTCTTTCCAAAAGCACCAATAGCTGATGACGTCCTGTTCTGTTCTTACCTGCAGGAAGAAAAAATACTGGCCGTACCGGGAAGAGGATTTGGCGCACCTGGCTACATCAGGCTTGCATTTTGTGTGGACGATGACGTAATCAGCAGATCTGCTGACGGCTTCAAGGCTGCATTTAACAGGGCATTACAATCCTGAAGCTGCGCTATTCCTGAAGGGAGTAATAGCAGGGCATCTGACAATCGTTCAGCGTTTCTTTCGTTCCCGCTGATCTTTCTTGTCCTTGAAAATAATTCTCAGGGGTATCCTGTCGAGGCCGAGCCCCTCCCGGAAACGGTTTATCAGATATCGTTTATAGGAAAAATGTACGCCTTTGTAACTGTTTGTCATGATGACAAAGGTTGGCGGTTTAGTGCTTAATTGTGATGTGTAGTAGAATTTCAGCCGCTTGTTTTTATAGATCGGCGGCGTATGGGTTTCCACGGCGTCAGAAAGCAGTCGGTTCAGTGATGATGTCGGAATTTTGGCCGTGTATTGACGATACACCGAACCAACAGACGGGAAAATTCGTTTGAGACCGTAGCCTGTCTTGGCTGAAACCGTCAGTAACGGTGCAAATCCTACGAAAGGCACGGCCCTGCCGATTTCTTCCATTATCTGGGTCTGTCTTTTCTTGTCGTCGGCCACAAGGTCCCACTTATTAACCAACAGCACCAATCCTCTACCGGCGTCCTGGGTATACCCTATCACCGTTGCATCCTGCTCGGTTATTCCTTCCGAGGCATCGAGAAGAACGACAGCAATGTCACAGCGGCTAAGGGCTGCCAGGGCTTTGAGGATGCTGAATTTCTCCAGTTTTTCACGGGTTTTGCCTTTACGCCTGATACCGGCAGTATCAATCAGCAGGTAATTTCTATCTTTATGGCTCAACAAGGTATCCACCGAATCTCTGGTGGTACCTGGGATTTCGGAGACGACCATGCGCTCCTCACCAAGAATTTTATTAATCATGGAAGATTTGCCAACGTTCGGACGGCCGAAAAAGGCCATACGAACCGTATTTTCAGGCAAATTTGCCGGGGTCGGGTCCTCGGGCAGACTGGAGCACAAGGCATCCATCAGGCTGTAAAAACCATAACTGTGTTCAGCAGAAAGCGGCCAAAACTGGTCGATCCCCAATTCATAAAAAGGGCCCAGCCGCTCGTGTTCCAGTTCCGGTCCATCAATCTTGTTGACCACGTAGAATACTTTTTTATTGGTCCGGCGAAGAAGATCAACAACCTCATAATCAAGCGGCATCAAACCGCTCTTGCCATCCAGCAGGAACAGGATGATATCGGCCTCATCCAGCGCGGCCAGCGCCTGATCACGGATATTGTCGACCATGACATCCTGCGGGTCTGAGTCGATGCCTCCGGTATCCACCAGGATAAATGACTGTCCTCGCCAGTTTACCCGGTCGTATTGGCGATCCCTGGTAACACCGGGTGTCCGATCAACAATTGCTTTCCTTGATCTGGTTATCCTGTTGAAGAGCGTTGATTTACCAACATTCGGACGGCCAATGAGCGCCACTATTGAGGTTGCTTGATTTTGCATAGGTTGTCTATTCTCCTTTGTGTGCTTCTCTATACTCTAAAGGAGTGTGATTGTCATCACCGGACATGTTGAGCGTACATGGTTATCGCTGCTGAAACAGTCTCTTGGAGTATACCATAAGGCTGAAATACTCTTTCTCGAAGCCTTTTTTGGAGTATACGCAGAGAGGGTAAAATATATGGCTTGAAAAAAGGCTTCTGCATTTTGCCTGACAGAAAGGCAAAAGCACCGATAATTTGAAGGTTTCTCTGCACAGCGAGGAACGGAAAAGAGCGACTAATCTTTTCGATACTGACATCGGGATAGACCTTCATCTCGCTCAAGTATAGAGAAAAAAGATCCTGCTGTTCCCTCTCAGACAGTGCAGCGTACGGGTCTATCAGTAGAGATGCAAGATCATAACCTGGAGGACCCAAGCGGCCTGCCTGGAAATCGATTATGCCAATGCGGTCGCGGCTGACCATTATATTCCTCGACTGAAAATCACGGTGTAAAAAGAGTGGTTCTGAACAGCTCATCACCTCGGCAGCAATAGCTTTAAATTCTTCAGCAAGGCCTTCAACCTGCCCGCCATGAATGGTATCCTGCCAGAAGGCTGTCAGAAAATATCCGGACTCACGATTGAGCATGACGCCGGTATCATAGACAGCGGTATCATAGCACCAGTTCGGATCAAATCCCCGGGCTCCTCCTACCTGCAGGTGAGCCAGGTCTTTGACCACCTGTCGGTATAACTCCAGGGCCTGCTGGCGATCGGCTGCCAGTATATCATGCAGCCTGGTGTCACCAAAATCCTCAAAGAGGATCAGTCCGACCGTTTCATCAACAGCCAGGATCTTTGGAACTGGCAGACCGGCGTAATGCAGATGTCTGCCAATTTCTGACGCAGCTCGAAATTCAGCCATATGCCGTTCGCTGCGTGATGGCGGCAACACAGCAATACAGACTGGCTCTACACCACTGGTTACCCGAATAAATTTCCGAGAAGATCCATCCCCACTTAAGGGTTTAAATATGGTTTTCGACTGTTTCCCGTCTGGGAGCAGATGATGCGTTGCCGTTTTTTCAAGAAGACGCTCTATTCTCTGTTCAATATTTGCAGCATCTTTCATTATTTCATCCTACAGGTGATAGCATTTTTCTGACCTGCCAGGTCATCTTAAGCTATAAACGAGCGTGTGTCTTCGAGTTACCCTGGCCATTCGGAACTCACGATCCTGTTATTTATCCGGGTGTGAGACGGCACTCGTGCCTTATCCCAGACCACTGATCGACTCAGGTGCACATGATCACCAAGATCTGCGTCACCGACGCAACTCCAGCCTTCAAAGGTAACACCCTGGCCCATAATACAGTGGTCTTCGATAAGTATTCCATTCCCAGGCTGGACGCCGAATTCGGGCCAAATCGGTATCTTCCCCAAAAGAAGTGCTTCGTGCAGAGCAAGGTAATCCCGGGGAGTTCCCATATCGCTCCAGTAAATATCATCTGCGACAACACTGTTAATCACCTTGCCGCTCATCAGTATCTGCCGATAATGATCAATGATGCAGGAATATACCCCCGATTTTATTTCCACAAGAAGTCCTGGATTGACCACCTGAACACCGGTATAGGCAAGACAGCCGTCCTGCGGGCCCGGCTGAAATGCGCTTATACAATTTTCCACGACTGAAACGGTATTAAAGCGTGGATAATCATGCAGAACCATGGTCACATCTGCATCTGTTTTCAGATGGTGCCTATATATTTCCCCAAAATCGACACCATGATAAATATCACCGTTTGTTACCAGCAGCGGTTCATCAGTGAGATGATCAAGCGCCTGGCGCAAGCCACCGCCGGTACCCAGTATGACGCCCTCATCCTGTATGATCACTCCATCAAGACCATCGATTTCGGCTATAATCTGATCACGGAGATGATGGCAATTTACCGTAATTCGATTGAACCCCGATGATTTGAGGCGATTAATGGTGGCCCACAAAAGCGGACGATTAAGAACAGGAAAAAGCGGCTTTGGTTTTATCAGGCTATAGGGTTTAAGCCGTGTGCCAAAACCTGCAGCAAGTATCATGGCCTGCATATAATCACCTACAATCAGCCAACAAGGGAGACCTTTTCAGACAAATGTTCGGAAATACTTCGGAATGTTGTTGATCTAGACAATGATGCTAATAGTCGAGTGTACCGTCTGCCAGCTCTTCGATGCCAACGACGACAATTCCGGCTTTTTCAGCGGCCGCAACCATCTCCTGGCGATCAAACAGCAATGATTGGCCGGCTTCAACCGCCAGAGCAGCGCAGCTCACCTCCTGCATGGTTTCGATGGTACCGAGTCCGGTGGCGGGGAGATCAAAACGAAAATCCTGGTTCGGCTTTCTCAGCTTTACAACCACGGCCTGCTCTTTTGCCAGCGAACCGCCACGACGAATGGCAGCATCAGTTCCCTCGATTGCCTCCACAGCCATAACCGCACTCTCACGCACAACAACGCATTGACCGATATCAAGACTGCCGATTGCCCGGGCATTCTTCCAACCAAATTCAATATCACGCCGCTGGTTTTTATTTGGTTTCTTTCGCGTCAGTACACCTTTGGGGAATAACAGATGTTCGAGATACAGGGTCGACTCCAGTACAGAAATTCCTTCCTGTTCAAGTGCTGCCGCCACCGCTCTTAATATGGCATCATCTTGTTTTATATCGATTTTATTCCAGAGTGACAAGCCCTTCAGGTCGGGGAGTATATCCCTGAAAATCTGTGTTTTGGTGATGCTGCCTAAAAAGACTGTCTCTGACACGCCGTTATTCTTGAAAAACTTTAAAATCTTGCCGAGCTGGCCAAGTTTCACCCAGCAGACCTCGTCTGCTGCCCGGGCAACGTTCTCGTCTGTCTCACTTCGATGCGCCACGACATGCACCCGGCGGCCGGCACGATGAGCCGCATCAATGAATAATAATGGAAACTGACCGCCTCCTGCGATTATGCCAATTCGTTCCTGCTCAGATTGTCTCTTCATCAGGCTTAGTCTTCACTCGTACGCCTGACAACACCTCGTTTCGAAGTGTCAAAAAACTCAATCATCTGATCAACTTCACGGCAACCAGGAAATTCCTGGCGGGCCTGCACCAGTGCATCTTTGAGAAGCAGGTTCGGTGACCGGTAGATAATCCTGAAGGTTGAATCGAGCATGCTGATGGTCTGTCTACTAAATCCATTTCGACGCAGACCCACTTTGTTAATACCAGAGACCCTGGTCCTGTTCCGGGTTCCAGCAACAATCACATAGGGAGGAACATCGAGGCCGAGCCCTGATATTCCACCAATATAGGAGAACGTACCGATACGACAGAATTGGTGAACGGCCACGAGGCCGCCGATTGAAGCATTATTTCCGACCTCTACATGGCCGGCAAGCGTGGCAACATTGGCCATAATAACATTATCTCCGATCACGCAATCATGGGCGATGTGGATATAGGCCATGAGAAGATTATTGCTGCCAATCACTGTTCTTTGCTTACCCCTGGGAGTGCCGCGGTGTATCGAGGCATATTCCCTGATCTGATTATCGTTACCAAGAATCAACTCTGTCGGTTCTCCTTTGTAACTGAGATCTTGGGGTGCTCCACCGACAGTTGCAAAACTGCCGATAAGATTTCTCTCACCAATGGTTGAAGGTCCGCTGACGACGGCATGGGCTTCCACTATGGTCCCGGCACCCATCTTAACATCGGCGCCGATAACGGCATACGGACCAATTTTCACAGTAGAATCAAGTTCGGCAGATGAATCGATTACTGCCGTTGGATGAATAGTCATAGTCTATTATAGTAGAAATTAATTATTTGAAATTCTCACCTGCATCCTGGCAGGAGAATCAGTTGTTTTATCCAAAACTGGCCATGAGTACTGCTTCGGTTACCAGCTGGTCATCAACAAATGCCCCTCCTTCCATCACCATGAATGAGCCTTTGTGTTTTGTCAGTTCCATTTTATAAATGAGCTGATCACCGGGTACCACCGGTCTCCTGAAACGTGCTTTGTCGATACCGGCAAAATAAAGCAACTTGTTATCAATCATCTCTGGAAATGAATGGTATGCCATGCAACCGCCGGCCTGGGCCATACCTTCAAGAATCAGCACCCCGGGCATTACCGGTCGACCTGGAAAGTGTCCCTGAAAGAATTGTTCATTCATCGTCACATTTTTTATGCCGATAACACTTTTTCTTGGCACCAGCGAGGTGATCCGGTCAACCAGGACAAATGGATACCGGTGGGGCAGCAGACGCATGATACCCAGAACATCTATATTTTTAATTTCAGCCATATCTTCCATGTCAATACTCCTCAATCCTTATCTTTTTGCTGCTCTTTGAGTAGATTAAGCTCTTTTTTCATTCTCCGCATATCACGAACGATTTCCGGTATCTTACCAAATAACGATGCAGCCTTGAACCATGTCTTGCCAGAGATTGCAGGGGTTCCTGCAAGCATCGAGCCGGCAGGTTTATCACCGTGGACAGCACTCCTGCCTGCCACCATTGTACCATCACCGATGCTCTGGTGTCCTGCAGCTCCTGCACCGCCACCGAAAACCACGTTCCGTCCAAGCGTCACTGAACCGGCGATCCCGACCTGTGCCACAAGTAAACAGTTTTCACCAACTACCACATTGTGTGCAACCTGCACCAGATTGTCAATCTTCGTGCCTGATTTTATCCAGGTCACACCAAAGGTTGCCCGATCGACACAGCAGTTCGCACCAATTTCGACATCATCCCCGATTCTGACAATACCGGTCTGGGGCCGTTTTATATGCTGCCCCTTTTCATCAACGGCATACCCATAACCATCACTGCCGATTACTGTACCGGAGTGAATGGTTACCCGTGCGCCAAGTTCGCAGCCTCCCGCAATTGAGACATTTGCCTTTATCAGGCAGTCGTCCCCGATGGTCACATTATCGCCAATTACCACGCAGGGTTCTATCGTAACCCGCTCTCCCAGGACGACATCTTTACCAAGGACTGCATGAGCCGCAATCGAAACCTGCGGTGGAACACTACACCCCGTCCCAACAATTGCAGACTGATGGATGCCTTTTGACTGAAAGGGTACCTGCAACATATGGTTTTGAATTATGGCAGATGCCAGGTACGGTTTTTTCACCCTGATAAGCGCTTTCTCAGATTCGCTGATCTCCAGCGGCACAACGATTGCCCCGGCCGCTGTTTTTTCAATCTGCTCATGGTTTGCAGCCTTGGCAAGAAAAGACAGATCCTCGGGTCCGGCAGAATCAAGCGGACCAAAGCCTCTGATAACCATCTTGCCGTTACCGACAAGGTCTCCATTAACCAGGTTCGCCAGATCTTTGAGAAAAAATTCTTTATCCATAGGGTCCACTACTGTGAGGTTTTAGTACATGAAATAAATTTGTCTTCGCTGATCAAACAGATCAAGCTCTGCAGACCATTCGTACTCAAGCTGTTCCACAGCTATACCCTGCTCAAGCCTTGCACGAATCTTGCGGTCGCCCAGAATCAAGTCCATTGGCAGCTTTTCATGTTCGTACTCGTAGGGCGGCTGCTTGTAGGTAAACGCCTCCGGGAAGAGTAGATAAACAGCCTGCAGCAGTGCCAGGCTTGTTCTATATGGTTTAAACGTCCCAGGATCAGTGACATGCAGATGAAACCCTGTACACTGCCTTCCGGCCTGTTTTCCCGATGTGGGTTCAAAGACGACTGGCCTGAAGTAACAGCCGGGCAGCTCAGTTTCCCCCAGCTTCGTCACTATCGGCTGATGCACCCAGTATGGTGCTCCGACAAGCTCAAACGGCATGGTGGTTCCTCTTCCCTCCGATACAGCTGTCCCCTCCCAGAGAACTTGACCGGGATAGACCATTGCTGTCTCCGGAGTTGGCATATTGGGGGATGGGAAAACCCACGGCACCCCGGTATGCCGCTGGTACATTGATCGCTTCCAGCCATTCATGGGCACAACAACAAGGTCGGCGTTGATACTATATTCCTGATTTATATATTGAGCAAGCTCTCCGAAGGTAAGGCCGTGTCTCATTGGCAGTGGATAGCGCCCAACAAAGGATGAATATTCCATATTGAGGATATTCCCCTCAATGACATCGCCGCCTATCGGGTTTGGCCGGTCCAGGACAACCACTTTCTTGCCGTAACCTGCCGCTGCCTCCATGCAGTAAGCCAGGGTATAAAGAAAGGTATAGACACGCGTGCCCACATCAACGATATCAACGAGCAGCACATCCAGATGGTCAAACATCTCTCTGGTTGGCTGCCTGGTCTCGCCATAGAGGCTGAAGACGGGCACTCCCGTCAGGTCATCAACAATATGATCAGATTCGATCATGTTGTCCTGTTTTTCTGCATAAAAACCATGTTGAGGGGAGAAGAGGCAGCTCAGATCATCCCCGAGCCGCTGCTTTAACAGGACCCGGCTATGAACAAGGTTATGGTTAACGGATGCCTGATTACAGAGGAGTCCGACCCGCTGTCCGGTATCCCAGGGCAGAGAGCCTTCAAGCAAAACATCAATGCCAAGTGTTACCATTACTCAACCGTTACACTTTTGGCGAGGTTTCGGGGCTGATCGACATCACATCCCAGTCGTGTGGCAATTTCATAGGACAGTAGTTGTGCAGGAATGGTATATAAAATTGGATTCAGATCCTCATGTACTTCGGGCAGGTAGATAACATCATCCGTCAAACTTTTCAGGTGAGCATCGCCTGCAGTACCGAGAAGGATAAGTCGTCCCTGACGTGCCTTGATCTCCTCCACGTTGGAAATGGTTTTCTGGTAGACGTGATCCCGTGGTGTCACCGCAAAAACAGGCATATCCTTATCAATTAAGGCAATCGGGCCATGTTTCAATTCACCGGCAGCATATCCTTCTGCATGAATGTATGATATTTCTTTGAGCTTCAGTGCTCCTTCCAGGGCAATGGGAAAATTCACACCGCGACCGACAAAGAGAAAGTCGCGGCAGTCATAAAAAGACTCTATCATTTCGGTTATTTGCTCACGAAGTCTGGGCAGTTCAGACTCTATTGTTTTGGCCAGTCCGATCAATTCCACTCCGAGCTGTTTTCTTTCCGCCGGAGAAAGACTATTCTTCACCTGAGTAAGGTACAGGGTAAAGAGAAAGAGTGCGGCAAGCTGCGATGTAAATGCCTTGGTGGAAGCCACACCGATCTCCGGACCGGCGTGGGTATAGAGTGTGCCATCGGCTTCACGGGTCATTGTCGAACCGACGACATTGCAGATGGTGATCACTCGCGATCCCAATTTGGCAGCTTTTCTGATTCCGGCAAGCGTGTCAGCGGTCTCACCCGACTGGGAAATTGCAATCGTCAGGACACGCTCGTTGACAATTAGACTCCGATACCTGAATTCGGAGGCGATGTCTACTTCAACAGGAATGCGTGCATATTTTTCTATCCAGTATTTTGCCACCAGGGCAGCATGCCAGGAGGTGCCGCAGGCGACGATGAAAATGCGATCAATACCATTGAAATCTGCATCAGAAAGATTGATCTCCGGCAGCACAACCTCACCGGTTTCAAGATTGATTCTGCCGCTTACCGTGTTGGTGATCGCCAAGGGCTGTTCATAGATCTCTTTCAGCATGAAATGTTTGTAGCCGGCTTTTTCAGCCATCGCTGCATTCCAGTCGATCATGCTGATTTCTTTGGTGATCGGCTCACCTGATACCAGAGAAATCACCTTCTGTTCACCGTCCGTCAGGATTGCCATTTCTCCATCTTCAAGAAAGATAACCTGCTTGGTATATGGCAATAATGCCGGGATGTCTGAGGCCAGAAATGACCCCCCATCCTCATCGACGCCAAGCACGAGCGGGCTTTGATTTCGTGCGGCAATAAGCATCCCGGGATAATCTGCAGACATCACGCCAAGGGCATAGCTGCCCTCTACTTTTTTGAGGGCAGCCCGTACAGCCTCGACCAGATCCGATTGCAGATACTGCTCGATAAGATGGGCCAGAACTTCCGTGTCTGTTTCAGAGGTAAAGTGGTGTCCCTGTTCCCTGAGTTCATCTCGAAGTGAATGGTAATTCTCAATGATTCCGTTGTGAACAACTACCAGCCTTCCGGTACAATCAGAATGAGGATGAGCATTTTCAGTGGTTGGAGCACCATGGGTTGCCCACCTGGTATGTCCAAGTCCGATATGCGCATCGGCAATTATCGCCTCATCAACAATTGCCTCCAGGTTGGAGAGTTTCCCCTCACACCGATATTTGGTGAGAGCATCGTCTATATGATAAACAATCCCCGCAGAATCATAGCCCCTGTATTCAAGCCGTTTCAGACCTTCCAGAAGTACAGAAACCACTCTTCTCCTGCCTGCATAACCAACAATACCGCACATGTTTCACCCCTCTATAATTAAGTTTACTATTTGTCTTTATTCATAAGGTAGATGTAGACGTGACAATGGTATAGGATAACATTAGTGATTTTAGTTTGGCGAGTTTTTTCTTTTATCATTTTGATAAAACAGTTAGGATTGTTCGGCTTTGCTGCAAACAGTATGGGAACAACATATCTTTTCTAGATCAACGGATTCAAATCATGGATAACAGAGCGCGTTTAAAAGAGATTTTACTGGAAAAATCATATCGGCACGGGACCTTCACCCTGACCTCCGGTAAAACTTCTGATTTTTATATTGATGGCAAACAGACCACGCTCAGTGCCGAGGGTGCCTATCTGTGCGGTAAACTCCTTTTTGAGCTGATCAAGGATGAACCTCTTCCCATCCAGGCTGTTGGCGGAATGACCCTGGGCGCCGATCCACTGGTTACTGCAGTCTCCATTGTAAGCTTTCTTGAAAAATCCCCGATCCCCGCCTTCATTGTTCGTAAAGAAGCAAAAGGGCACGGAACCGGGAACTATATAGAGGGTTTAAAGAACATGGAACAGGGATGCCGGGTTGCCCTTGTCGAAGACGTGGTAACGACCGGCGGCACACTTCTGAAAGTCATTGATCGAGTCGAGGCGGCAGGATTTACCGTTGGCCTGGTTGTTACCGTCGTGGAGCGGCAGCAGGGCGGCACAGAAATCCTAGCTGACAAAGGCTATCCACTCAAGGCTCTTTTTACCAGAGAGGAGCTCTTGGAAGATGAAATGTAAACAATGTTTTGGCCCTCTGGAAGTTTTACGGGGTTGCGGCTCTGTGCACATGCGCTGTACCAAATGTGGAAAAACTTATTCTATCCATGAGGTTGCAGACCAGCTTGATTCCCGCACCGAGAAAATCCTTGAGCGATACAATACTATTATCTACGATTGACCGCTGAATTGGTTATTTCTCTTTCTGATTATCATCAAAACTGGGCATAGCGCACGTAACTTAATTTATTCAATAAAGTGAGGTTGCTTAATTTATTTTTCTGCCTCCAAGATCGGGGACAGATTGATTTTCACAAAAAACGTGAAAAAAAAATCAGTCCCCTCGAACCTTGCCCGGCCGCACTTGATCAGATTCCTCTTTACGTTTCCCCTCTTCAAAAAATTGTCTTTATAGGCATAACTTCTCTGGCATTTTCTCATTGGATTGGTTATTATTAAGGGAGTGTGTCTCCAAATGGCAACAGCATTGAACAGACAGTTATTATAGGGGCTTTTATGATTCCGGAAGCGATTTTAGAGAAACGAACGGTAAAATCTGAGAAAATATTTGTTTCAAATGGGACTGCAACCATCAGTTGTCCGAATTGCCGGAAGACAAAACGTATCGCCGTCGACCGCTACTGCCGTAGAAATCACACGATAAAGGTGAGATGCACCTGCGAAACCTCTTTCCTGGCCCACCTGGAGTTCAGAAAGCACTATCGTAAGCCAACAGAATTAAAAGGGATCTACAGGATTACATCTGAAGGGGGTGGGGGCGGCAGCGCTTCGATACACAACGTATCTCGAGGCGGGATTGGCTTCACCGTATCAGGAATGCATAGCATTCAGATCGGTCAAAAAGCACTCATCGATTTTGTCCTCGATAACCATAAGAGCAGCAGGCTCACCAAAGAGGTCGAAATTAGATCGGTCACTGACAATTTTATCGGCTGCCAGTTCATCAGCCACCAACCGTTTGAAAAAGATCTTGGCTTCTACCTCCAGCCCTGATTTTCTCTTCCAATCACTTTTCGCATCATCTGCTGCGCTCTTTGAAGAAAAGGGCCAAGCGTATTCGCATCGAGGGCGCTGATAGTAATGCCATTGCTCCTGTCCATTAATCCTTCGATCACCTCAGGATCAAGCAGGTCAGACTTGTTATAGACCTTCAGGCAGGGAATTGTTCCAAGGTGGAGTTCAGCCAGCAGCTTGTCCACCACTTCGATATGGTATTGATAATCCTGACTGGAAAGATCGATGACGTGAACGAGCAGGTCCGCTTCTTGAAGTTCCTCAAGGGTTGCTTTAAACGCCTGCAGAAGATCCGCCGGAAGATTATTGATAAAACCGACGGTGTCGGTAATGATCACTTCTATCTCCTCAGGGAACCTTAATCGGCGGCTCGTCGGGTCAAGGGTCGCAAACAATTTATCTTCGGCCGTTATATTGCTGTTTGTTAATGTATTGAGCAGTGTTGATTTACCGGCATTGGTATAACCAACAAGAGATATAACCGGCAGTTCCTTCTTTCTTCGTTTTGCCCTTCGCCGAAATCGTTCTTTAGCGATTGCCTTGAGCTCTTTGCCCAGGCGGGCCAGCCGATCATTTATCCGCCGTCTGTCAATTTCAAGTTTCGTCTCACCGGGGCCTCGTGCTCCGATTCCCCCGGTCAAACGAGACAGGGCATCATCTCTGGAAGACAACCGCGGAAGCATGTATTTCAACTGAGCCATCTCAACCTGGAGCTTACCTTCCCGGCTTTGGGCCCGGTGAGCGAAGATATCAAGAATGAGCTGGGTTCGGTCAATTACCCGCAGGTCAGTGAAATCGGTAATCGATCTGACCTGAGACGGATTCAACTCCTGGTTAAAGATCAGCAGATTGGCATCTAACTGTAAAGCCTGAATAATTATCTCGAGGAGACGGCCCTTGCCGAGAATAAACCGAGGATTAATTTTTTTCCGTCGCTGCATTACCTTGTCAAGGACCAGCACCTCATCCGAGCGTGCCAACTCCGCCAGCTCATACATTGAAGCATTTGCCTTCTGGCGTGAATCAGTTGTAACGCTTACCAGGATGGCCCTGTCCTCAAGCTGTCCCTCGCCAGCCTTGTCCCGGCTGCGGCTGAATTCCTCCTCCAGCGCTGCAATCATCTCTGTAAAAGAGTCCTGCTGCTGTGCCGGATGGACAGGATCAAGAAAAGCCCAGCTCTTTCCATTAACGGCAGCCGGCAAAAGATGAACCGAATATATGCCCTCAGGTAAACCCTCGGCGGTAATCTTCAATACTGACAGAAGATCGAGACGGAGAAACAGCAGATCCATCAAATCGTCGTCAGAAATATCCTCTCCACCGGGGTGGGTGTGCACCAGCCGGACGCCCCTGAGCCTTCCCCCGGAGGAGCGCAGGTGAGAGAGCTGTGGGATCAGCAGCCTGTTATGATCTCCGACAATAATCGTTTCGACTTTTCCTGAACGATGAATTAACAGACCGATCTGGCGATTCAACTCGAATGACAGCTGGCAGAGGGCTCTGGCCATCTCGGCACCAATTACAGATTCTCTTGCTACTCGTTTGGAGCCGAGCCGCTCAAGGGACTTGAGTTGATTCTTTTTAAGTCCCTGTATGTTTCCTTCTACTCTTGAGATAGTTAATCCTCTGTAATCGCCTGTTTTTCTTCTCGTTGTGGCTGCGGCCACTGGGCGCCTGCGAAATAGTCATCAGCTCCTTCTCTTTTACAGACCGTCTGTGCATTGTAGTTTTTCCAGGCTGGATCGAGATAGGAATCATGACAACCGACACAGGAGCCAATCTGCAGAATTTTTCGCAACTCATCACCGTTAAACGGCCTCAGGTCTGCACGTGAACCATACTGCAATGGCTGTCCGGCAAGGGTTACAAAGGCATCAAAACCAACGGTCTGCCCTGCTGCAGTCTCTACGCCTTTATCAAGTGGTGCAAACTGTACCCGGCCATCTCTGACGAAAAGGTTCCCTTCCCCAAGGCCCACTGTCTTGGTGGAACGGTGGCAATCCACACAACTTCGTCCTTCTTTCTGAGTGGTGTGCGGGTTTATCGCCGCCATGGTGAAACGATCAAAACTCTTTTCAAGCTCTCCCTCCCCGTCAACCACCGTAACGATATCCTGGCAACCAGGAGTGACAATGACAATTTCTTCACCCCAGACAGCAAGCATCGGCTGCTGATAGCGGATATAGGAGCGCCCCTCCTCCCACCGGCCCGGCGTCTCCTGGAGACTCAGCTTGTCCAGATGCGTCTGTGACTCGTCCCGCTTGGCGTGACATCCGTAGCATTGAGGAACCCATGTGGAATGACACGATTCGCAGGTTACCCGCTGGTGACCGGCAAAATCACAGACTCCTGACTTCGGTTGGTTCAGATCCCGCAGCACAGTATCGTTTTTCCCACGCAGTTTATAGGTGCCATCCAGGAGATCTACATTGCTGAGCTCATTGTTTTTTCTTGTGGTACCCGGTTTCTGCTGGTGACAAACGACACAGGAAATTTCGACTTGATCCTCATAATGGGCGTAACTCGTGCCGTCCCCCATGATTTCATTCCGGGTGTGACAATCAATGCAACTCATGCCCTTGCGATGATGAATATCATCGGCAAGATCAAGATAGAAACGGTTACCGGGAAGTTTTTTTGCCGTCAATCGTCCTTTTTCATACGGAGTACCGTACCCTTCTGATTCAAAGACACCGGTATAGGCAAGCCCGATTCGTCCCGACCTGTTATGGCATCGAATACAATTAACATCGGGCACCTTATTGGTAATCAGCGGGTGAATATAGTCCTTGTCCTCCGATATAATTTCATCATCTGACTCCGTAACAGCCTGTCGTTCATGTCCAGGAGGCATAACATAATGACAGGCGGAACATCCACCGCCTTTTTCGTTGAAGAAGGCGGCAACCCCCTCAAGATCATTTTTCTGCTTCCATAAGTGGCAGGTCGCACACAACTTTCGATAATAGTCGATAGCAAGAGATGTCTGGTCTGAGTCAATCAAATCCTTAACCGTCAGCTCAGTATCCTGAGAGTTGCTCTCACCCCAATAATAGAGCAGCGTTCCCAGGATGCCGCGATTGGTTGCCATCAGGGAGTTGTTTACCTTTTTTATGTCTGTTGGATGACAGCCTTCGACCCCGCAGGTTTTTTCGGCCACCCTCAGGTCGCCGGGATTGTTGATTACTCCGAGATGGGCTTTGTCTTTATCTATGGCCAGAGGATCGCCAAGATGACAGGGGGCACAGCCGATGACCTTTGCATCGTGAGCCGGGTCGAGTTTTTCCTTGGTATGACAGAACAAACACATATCCACCCTGCCCGAGGTGGTTATAAATATCTCTTCCGGTCGTTTGGTCCCCATTTCATCGTAGACAAGATAGATAAAGGCGGTGGTCAGCACAGCAATAACGACAACAGAAAGAAGGTGTTTTTTAGTTGCAGGAAACTGGATCATAAGCGTCGCAATCAGCCCCTGTAATTTTGAACATTTGGCAACCGCCTGCCAAAGCCAAAGGCCTTGCTGGTAACTTTTAACCCCATCGGTGACTGCTTTCGCTTAAACTCGTTGACCCTGATTCTCCTGACGACATCCTCAACAACATCGGAATCATATCCTCTGGCAACAATCTGCTGAAGCCCATATCCCTCTTCGAGGTAAAGTTCCAGGATCTGATCAAGTAAATCATATGGAGGCAGATCATCCTGATCGCACTGATCAGGACGTAATTCAGCGGTTGGTGGTTTGCTAATTGTTCGCAGCGGAACAATCTCACCGCGACGATTAATAAACCGGGCAAGCTCATAGACCAGCTGCTTGGGCACATCGGAAATGACCGCAAGCCCCCCGCTCATGTCTCCGTAGAGTGTACAATAACCAACTGCCAGCTCACTCTTGTTGCCGGTCGTCAACAGCAGGTGATCAAATTTATTTGAAAGAGCCATCAACAGGTTGCCGCGGATACGAGCCTGGATATTCTGTTCGGTAACATCCTCCTCAAATCCGCTAAATAATTCATACAGGGTCTGACGGTAACAATCAAAGAGGCCACCAATAGGAATCGTTTCAAATTTACAGCCCAGGCTTGTTGCCAGCTCACGTGCATCTTCAAGTGAATCAGCAGAACTGTATGGAGACGGCAGCGCCACACCAAGCACATTCTCCGCACCAAGGGCCTCGACCGCGATGGCGGCCGTTAAGGCTGAATCGATGCCGCCTGATAATCCGAGTACGGCAGAGGTAAAACCACTCTTATGCACATAATCCCTTGTTCCCATTACCAGCGCATCATGGATTGGCCTGATTTCATTTGACTCATCATATTGACGAATATCACCGTGCCAGTCGTCGACATCGACAACAATCAAGTCTTCTTTAAACTGGTCAGCCCGTCCGATCACCGTACCGGTTCTGTCAAGAGCGAGACTATGCCCGTCAAAGAGCAGGGAATCCTGGCCGCCAACCTGATTGACATAGAGGAACGGCGTTTCAAATTCGACACAGAGAGATGAGAAAATATCACCTCGGATTTTTGTTTTACCACGGTGATAGGGAGACGCTGAGATATTGACTAAAATGTCCACATGTGAATTCAAGCGAGAAGCATATTGAAAAATCTCAGAAACCGGTTCAACGCCGTATTCCCCTACGGTATGGTGCCAGATATCCTCACAGACGGTTATGGCGAATTTTTTGCCATCCAGTTCATAGAGCTCCGGAACGGTACCCGGTTCGAAATAACGGTTTTCATCAAAAACGTCATAGGCCGGCAGTAACCGTTTTCTGGTTCTGTGAATGACTACACCAGACCGGCAAACCAGCGCACTATTGTATAACGGTTTGCCTGATCCGCTCGTTCGAGATTCAAAACAGCCGAACATCACATCAATTTGCGGAAGCCGGGATAGCAGAGCATCTATTGCCGCTTGATGGTCATGGACAAAGGATTTTCTCTCCAGTAAATCAAGAGGTGGATAGCCTGAAACAGCAAGTTCCGGAAAAATAACCAGACGGCAGCCACGTTTTGCGGCTTTTTGGGAATATTTTACGATTTTTTTACAATTTCCGGTAAAATCACCTATTACCGGATTGATCTGAGCTAATGCTACCTTCACAATCAGTCTCCACTATTGAAACCCCGAATACAACAATTCCATTACTACTAGAACATAGCAGAACTACCTAAATTTTCCATCATTTCATTGACTGGCTTTGCCGTTTCTCTGGTATTTTCTTACAGCACGGTTATGCTCTCGTAATGATTTAGAAAAGTAATGGGTTCCATCATTTTTAGAAACAAAATAGAGGAAATCTGTTTTGGAAGGAAACAGGACTGCCCTTAAGGCCTGCTCACCGGGATTGCAAATCGGCCCTGTTGGAAGTGCCGGGATCGTATAGGTATTGTATGGAGTTGCCGTTTTCAGGTCTGAGCGGGTCAGTTTGCCGTTGAAGCTGCTTAATCCGTAAATGACGGTGGGATCAGATTGAAGTTTCATCTTCTTTTCCAGCCTGTTAAAAAAAACCGAAGCAATAACCGGACGCTCCTCACCAGCGCCGCTCTCTTTCTCGATCATTGACGCCAGTGTAAATACCTGCTGCCTGCTCAAGTTACTTTTATTTTCACCAGCGAGCCCCTGCCAGACCGATAGCGCCCGTGTGACGAGCATTCTCATTATGTGTGCCTCTCCCCTGGCGGGTTTCACCAGGCGATAGGTATCAGGAAAAAGATATCCTTCCAGACTGTCAATCCCCTCCAGGCCAAGATCTTCAATGAAATTGATATCGTGGGCCTTAGCGATAAAACTGGTTTTATCAACCCACCCTCCGGCTGAAAAGATGTCTGCTATCTCAGTAATACTTAAACCTTCTGGAATGGTGACATTATGCTCCAACGGGCGGGCTTCAGATAGCTCAGTGATCAGATCAACCGGGTTCTGGCCAGTCCGAAGACTGAACTCCCCTGCTTGAAGTTTAGCGGACCTTCCCATTAATCTGACCAGTATTAAAAACCTGACATCATCGTAAATCAGCTCTTTTTCTGCAAGCAGACTTGAAATATTCTTGCTCGAAGTACCGCGGGCAATAAAGACAGAAACGGACGGGCTTTCAACCGTGGGTCCCGGGCTCCAACCATAATTAAAAATCCATGCTGCCAAAAGGACAGAGATGCAAAACATGCTGAGGGTTGTCCACAGAACAATTCTCAGCATGTGGCTGCGCTTTTCAGGCTTTTCTTCTGAAGTGCCGGTCACTGATTTCTCATCACCTTTTTAGGTTGCCGGATTTTATTTTTTTTCCAAAAGCAACGGCAATCACCTCATCCATATCCTTAACGGCATGAAAGCTCATTTGCTGCCTGATATTTTTTGGGATTTCAGTCAGATCCTTCTTGTTCTGGTCTGGAATAATCACCTCTGTAATGTGAGCGCGCAATGCAGCCAGTGCTTTTTCTTTGAGACCGCCTATGGGCAGAACCCTGCCCCGAAGCGTTACTTCCCCAGTCATTGCCAGCCCTTGCTTGATCTTCTGTCCGGAGATTGCCGAATAGAGAGCAGTAGCCATAGTTATACCTGCAGAAGGTCCATCCTTGGGTATGGCACCAGCCGGAACGTGGATGTGGATATCGGTTTTATCAAAGTAATCTTCAGCAACCTTGAGATCGCCTGAACGGCTCCGGCAATAAGTTAGAGCCGCCTGGGCTGACTCCTTCATTACATCTCCGAGCTGGCCGGTCATTATCAGTTTGCCTTTTCCGGGCATCAGGTTAACTTCGATCTGCAGTATTTCCCCACCGACCTCAGTCCAGGCCAACCCGGTAACTAATCCAGGCTGGTCAAGCGTTTCCTGCTCAGACTCCGGTATCACTTTCGGAGGTCCGAGGTACTTATGAAGGTTCCTGGCTGAAACGGTATACGGGCCTCTCCCACCCTCGGCAATTTTTCGCGCAACCTTGCGACACACCTTGCCTATTTCACGCTCAAGATTTCTCAGCCCAGCTTCCCTGGTATAATGGGTTATAATGAGATTGATCGTTGCATCTCCCATCCTGATCTTGGATGACTTCAAACCGTTTTCTTTAATCTGACGAGGAATCAGATAACGATTGGCAATGGCAAGCTTTTCCTCCAGGGTATATCCTGAAAGGCGGATCACTTCCATCCGGTCCAGGAGAGGACCTGGTATGGTATCACTCATATTGGCAGTGGTGATAAACATCACCTTGGAAAGATCAAAGGGCAGATTGAGATAGTGATCTGAAAATTCAAAGTTCTGCTCGGGGTCAAGAACTTCAAGAAGAGCGGAGGATGGATCTCCACGATAATCCGCTCCGACTTTATCAATCTCGTCCATCATGAAGACTGGATTGTTTGATTTCACTGTCTTCAGACCCTGAATAATGCGCCCCGGCATGGCACCGATGTAGGTTCGTCGGTGACCTCGTACTTCTGCCTCATCTCGCATTCCACCAAGTGAAATACGATGGAATTTTCGGCCCATGGCGCGGGCAATGGACTGCCCCAGAGACGTTTTGCCGACACCTGGAGGTCCAACAAAACAGAGGATCGGCCCCTTGGTTGACTGATTCAGCTTGCGAACTGCCAGATACTCAAGAATTCGCTCTTTAACCCGCTCGAGGCCATAATGATCTTCATCGAGTACCTGTTTTGCAGCCCTCAACTCCAGTCGGTCTTTGGTACCTTTTTTCCATGGAACATCAAGAATCCAGTCGACATAGGTCCTGATGATAGTTGCTTCAGAGGAATCAGGATGCATCATCTCCATCCGGCTCACCTGTTTTTTGGCCTCTTTGCGAATCTTCTTGGGCATCTTGGTTTTCTTGATTTTCTTCTCAAGCTCTTCTATTTCCTGCGTGCGCTCATCGGTATCCCCGAGTTCCTTCTGTAAGGCGTGAAGCTGTTCACGCAGAATATATTCGCGCTGAGACTTGGACATCTCTTCTTTTGCTTCATTCTGAATTTTGGCCTGAACTGTTGAAACTTCCAACTCCTTGCCCAACAAGGTGCTGACCAGACGAAGCCGTTTTACCGGATTCACCTCTTCTAGAATCGACTGTGATTCCAAAATCTTAAGCCTCAGATTAGAGCCGACCAGATCAGCAAGCCTTCCCGGGTCCTCAATATTGTTGATAATCATCATCAGGTCTGCAGAGAGTATCCCTCTCAGCGACATAATCTTTTCTGTCTGGTCACGGACCGTGCGCATCAGCGCCTCAACTTCCACGGTGATTTCACCGCCCTCTTCATCCTCAACAACCTCAACAGACACCTGGTAAGATGGTTCAGTTCGATGGTATTTAGTAACCTGCGCCTTTGACATGGCCTGCACAAGAACTTTCAGTCGACCGTCTGGCAGTTTCAGCGTACGCATGATCATACAAACCATACCGACATCATATAAGTCCTTGGTCGATGGGTTGTCCTTTGTGGCATCACGCTGGGTCACGAGCATCAGTAATTTATTTGAGTTCAAGGCCTCATTAACAGCCTCTATGGAACCTGGTCGTCCGACAAACAGGGGAATAATCATATAATTAAAAATGACGACATCCCTGACCGCCATCATCGGCAACTGGTCCGGTATTTCCACATCTTCGTTGCTGGAAAAATCGTCCATGCCTAAGCTCAGTGAATCATTAAATTCCACTTATCCCTCCACAACCACCTTATGGTTGATCATTTATCGTTAAATTTCATTTATATACCGATGCTTTTCTGTTATTCTGCAGACCCCGGTATCAATAGTCAAAAAAACCGTGAAGAACCTAAACATTGAGCTTCTCTAAGTCAAGACACTTCTGATGGATCTGCGCCCCGTTCTGAAAATTTCTTGATCAATTACTATAATTCAACCATATTGGTTATTCTGGAGCGAAAATAAACATTATAATCATCTTTACATTCAGGATTTCATATGCTGCTTGCCAGTTCACTATTTGACACAACGGCCTACCGTCACAGTACCATATTTTCTGATTCCGAACCTGTCTGGTCGGCTCTAAACAATCTGAAAAGCTATATGGACGTTTATCAGTACCAATCTGAGATACTCAAGCCAATAGCCAACGGAGTTCCTTTGCAAAAACCTGTTGTGTTGTACGACAACAGTCTTATTGCTGCAGACGCGTGTGAAATTATCTATGGCGACACCTGTAAAGGCAATCTTGCCATATCACGAAACGGCTCCCGGCTGGACGGTGCTTCTTTGATCATGGCAGGAGCGATACTGATTGGAACCAAGATTACAATCGGTGGGGCAAGCCTGATTGAAGGCGGTGCAACCATAAAAGAACCTGCCGTTATCGGTAATTGTACAGAGATCCGGCAAGGTGCGTATATGCGCGGTTATTGTCTTATTGGTGATCGGTGTGTTGTCGGCCATACCACCGAAGTCAAGCATTCAATTTTCCTTGACGATGCAAAAGCCGGCCACTTCGCCTACCTGGGTGATTCAATTTTAGGAAATAATGCCAATCTTGGTGCTGGAACCAAATGTGCCAATCTCAGATTCATTGCAGGTAATGTCACCATATTTATTGACGGCAAACTGCAGGATAGCGGTATGAGAAAGTTTGGTGCTATTCTCGGCGACAATGCCCAGACCGGTTGTAACGCTGTAACAAGCCCGGGAACTATCCTTGGTAAAAAAGGTGTTCTAATGCCCAATACCACCGCCCCTTCCGGCTATCATCATGACTGTCACCGAATACGCTGAATTCAAAATCAAAGAGGCTCTTCCGGTAAACGAGTATCTCAATGTTAAAATCATTATTCAGTTGTCCATCAAATTGCCTTTGCTCGCCGCCTGGCATACTTCTTTTGCTTGTCCAAAAGAAGTATCAAGAAAAAGACACCCGACGATGCCGGCCCTGCGGGCTCCCCTGTGCTGCTCGCCAGTGGCGGGACGCCAAAAACTCGCTGACGCTCAGACAGGTTTGGCGCCTTATTCCGCCACCAGCTCTGCTGCTCGGCGGCATCAAACGGGGGGCAGCCAATATGCGCGTTCCTGTTTCAGGTTCGCGTTTTCCGGAAGAACTATAAAAGAAGATTAACAATAAAAACCACATAAAGAGGACTACCATGGCAATTATCAAATCTGAGGACTTCATAAGCTCCATAGAAGAGAGTTTGCAATATATCAGCTACTATCACCCACTCGATTTCGTGGAGGCGATGCATCGAGCCTACCAGAAAGAAGAAAATCAGGCGGCAAAGGATGCTATCGGCCAGATCCTGATTAATTCACGCATGTGTGCCATTGGCAAACGTCCTATCTGCCAGGATACCGGCATTATTACCGTTTTTGTTAAATTAGGGATGAATGCCAGCTTTGACAGTGATGGGACAATCCAGGAAATGGTTGATGAAGGGGTGACAAGGGCATACACCAATAAGGACAACCCGCTTCGCAAGTCGATCGTTGCGCCTCCTGCAGGTGAGCGCAAAAACACCAACACAAATGGTCCGGCAGTTGTCCACGTTGAGATGGTGCGGGGCGACACGGTGGGGGTAAATATTGCCGCCAAGGGTGGTGGCTCTGAAAATAAAAGTAAAATGGCGATGCTCAATCCTGCCGACTCAATTGTTGACTGGGTGAAAAAGACCGTCCCCAAAATGGGGGCTGGCTGGTGCCCGCCTGGTATGCTTGGTATTGGAATCGGCGGAACCATCGATAAGGCAATGTGTCTTGCAAAAGAGTCCCTGATGGACCCTGTAGACATTCATGAGTTAATCGAACGCGGACCTGCTGACTGGGTGGAAGAATTACGACTGGAAATTTTTGAAGCGGTAAATAATCTCGGAATCGGTGCTCAGGGACTCGGAGGACTTACCACCGTGCTCGATGTCAAGATTCTTGATTTTCCAACCCACGCTGCCTCTCTTCCGGTTGCGATGATCCCCAATTGTGCCGCGACCCGCCATATTCATTTTAGCCTTGACGGCAGTGGTCCAGCCAACCTGGTACCGCCGAATATAGAAGCGTGGCCGGAGATCTCGATGGAAGCGGGTGAAAATGTTAAACGAGTCAACCTTGATACTATAACAAAGGAAGAAATCAGTTCATGGAAGGCCGGAGACACCCTGTTGCTCAACGGCAAGATTCTTACCGGCCGGGATGCCGCTCACAACCGTATCAAGATTTCTCTGGACGAAGGCAAAGGAATACCGGATGGCGTCGATTTTAATGGCCGTTTTATCTACTACGTCGGCCCGGTCGATCCGGTTGGTGATGAAGTAGTCGGACCTGCAGGCCCCACCACCTCGACCAGAATGGACAAATACACCGATATGATGCTTGGTAAAACAGGGCTCATCGGTATGATTGGTAAAGCAGAGCGCGGCGACGAAACAATCGCATTGATCAAAAAGTATCAGGCAGTCTACCTGATGGCAGTAGGCGGTGCAGCCTATCTCGTCTCCAAGGCCATAAAGAAATCCCGTACCGTTGCCTTTGAGGATTTGGGAATGGAGGCAATCTATGAATTTGAAGTTGAAGACATGCCGGTCACCGTCGCCGTTGACTCAAACGGTGATGCTGTCCACAAGACGGGACCGACATTTTGGCAAAAAGAAATAATGGGCAAGAAATAATCCAACCAGCCATCATAATTTTATAGGCGTAGAAGAGTGGTTTTTCGCCGTTTTTCTGCGCCTGAATATTCCGTTTTTTTCCAGTTTCCGCCCTTCTCCTTTTAAAACAAGCAGGACCCTGTTCCCTGGATTTGCCCGCTGTACATCATGGCCTCTTTCATCTCGCATTTTTTCAACAATGAATTCGCTCGCAGCAGCAGACCGCTCCATGTATTCAATACGCTCACCACTGAGCAGCACATTTCGTGCCTCCACCAGTGGATACCCGTCCAGTTCCCTGATCACTGCTACCGGTTCATAATCCTGATCAAATCGTGATGAATGGTATAACATTTCAGACCCACCCGGCCGCTCATCAAAAAAGTTTTCCGTGAGACCACGAGTCCCTGTGCGGGCAATTTCCTCCAGCATATTGTCGGGAATCATAATGTTATCCGGCTGATCCCAGGCGGCAACATCAAGGTTTGCAAGATAATCAAGTGCTGCTCGGTAAATCCGGACAACACCGCCAACATAGAAAATTGACTTCATTCTTCCTTCGATTTTAATCGAATCTATGCCGGCAGCCACCAATTCAGGGAGTCTCCTGAGCAGGCACAGATCTTTTGAGTTAAAAATATAGGTGCCTCGACGATCCTCTTCAATAGGGAAATATTCTCCCGGTCGCTTTTCTTCAACCAGTGAATAACTATAGCGACACGGATGAGCACAGTTTCCCTGGTTCGCATCCCGGCCTGTCATGTAGTTTGAGAGCATACACCTGCCGGAATAGGAGATACAGAGTGCCCCATGAACAAAAACTTCAAGCTCGGCAGCTACCTTCTCCCTGATTGTGAGAATTTCTACAAGAGATAGTTCTCTTGCCAGATTTAATCTTGAAACGCCCTGACTGCTCCAGAACGATGCCGTTGCCCGGTTAGTGACGTTGGCCTGGGTCGATAAATGTATCGGCAGAGTGGGGACTGTCTTTCTGGCCAGAACTAAAATCCCCGGATCGGAAATAATAACACCGTCTACCCGGGCAGAATGCAGGAGGTGAAAATAGTCTTCGAGGCCTTCAAAATCATCATCATGGGCAATAATATTAATCGTCACATAGAGCTTAACCTTGCGCTTGTGTGCATAGATAACAGCATCACGAATGGAATCGTTGGAGAAATTTCCGGCTTTTGCCCGGAGCCCGTACTTGGAACCACCAAGATATACTGCATCAGCCCCATAGTGAATCGCTGTTACAAGTTTCTCAAAACTGCCGGCGGGAGCAAGAAGTTCGGGAAGCAATGGCGGCAATGATTTACTGCTTTGTTTTTGGTCCATGGTGCATTATTGTGCTTGATCTGATTAATTTCAGGCGTACTTTGTATAGTGAAAATGGAAGTGGATACCATTCATGTGATCCTTTCTTAAATAATAATCAGTCTTGTTGCAAGATTTTCTCATGTCACGTCAACCGATCGGTGTAGCGATGAGTGGTGGTGTCGATTCAACTGCCAGCGCTTTGTTACTGAAAGATAAATACAGGGTCCAAGGTTTTTTTATGGATCTTGATCAACCTGACTTTCAGGAACAAAAAATCCGACTTCAGCACCTTGCTGAAACGATTGATATACCACTGCAGATTATTGATCTCAAAAAACAATTCAAGAGACTGGTACTGGACTATTTTTCAGGCAGCTATTTTGAGGGGAAAACCCCTAATCCCTGCATGATCTGTAACCGGGAAATAAAATTCGGTCTCTTCATGGATGCCATTTTATCAGCAGGTATGGATCGTGTGGCAACAGGTCATTATGCCCGCATACTCGAGATTGCAGGTGAATACGTTCTACACACCGGTGTGGATGTAAAAAAAGACCAGTCCTATTTTCTCTCAAGATTGACGCAGCAGCAGCTTTCACAGGTCCTGTTTCCGCTCGGCGAAATGTCAAAAGATGATATCTATCGTTTTGTGGAAAATAGAGGCTACCATGATTTCAGAGGAAGAGAAAGTCAGGATATCTGTTTTCTTAAAGGTAAAAAAATCGGTTCATTTCTCCAGAGCTACCATAATCCATCGGTTATCCCAGGTTCCATAAAATCTACAGAAGGGGCGCTGCTTGGCCAGCACAAGGGTTTATATCGATATACCATCGGGCAGCGACGCGGCCTTGGCATTCCTGATCTCACGCCCTGGTATGTGTGTTCAATACATCACACTGATAATGTTCTTGTCGTTGGCAAGGAAAAAGATCTTTTCTCGCCTACCCTGATCGCTCGTTCTGCTCACTGGCTAAACAGGGAGATACCAGAAGATAACAGGACGTATACGGTGCGAATCAGATACTCCCACGCCGGGTCAGCAGCGCGTTTTACATCTATCTCAAACGATTCATTCAAACTCTCTTTTGATCAACCTCAACGAGCTGTGGCGCCCGGTCAATATGCTGTACTTTATCAAGGGGACAGGGTTCTAGGTTCAGGAGAAATCGTTTCAGGACAGTGATCTTTTCCTGTTTATGCAAAGAATGATGGCGTCGTAAAAAGTCCGATCTCCTTCGTTGTAGGTTTTTGGCAGGTACTT
>CAZOWJ010000043.1:28559-29810 GCA_964583415.1 uncultured Desulfocapsaceae bacterium | reverse complement strand
AACCCTCGGCAACACCGCATCCATAGCATATGACAATGCCCAGGGCATTCCCGTCACTCCTGATCCGGTGGAGGATGGATTTACGGTAAGCGAACCGCAGATCACCACTGAAAAGATTGTTGTAGACTCTGACGACGCGGGAACGGATGCTCAATGGAATGAAACACTTACCTATACAGCACGTTTCACTAATAGTGGTGATTCCACTGCCTACGAAGTTAATGCACTAGATACACTGGCTCCGGGTACTCAGTTTGACGCTTTATCCAGTACCGTCAGCAGTTTTGGAGCTGTAGCTGATCCGACCATGACCGACAACGGCGACGGTACGGTTTCTATTGCCGGCGACTGGGATATCCCAGTTGGAGAATATGTCGAGATCGAATATACGGTAACCGTATTGGGAGCGGTATTTCTTGCTCCTCCCCATGAAAACACTGTTGATGCCGACTGGTCCAGTCAGGATGGCGTTGATCCTCATGATCGACAGTATGATGACACTGGAACTTCACCGGTAGATGGTGACCTGGATACTGACAATGCTGTTTTTACCGTTATCACAACCAGCAGTATCGGCGACACCGTGTTCTTTGACACCGATCAATCCAGCAGCGAAACCCCAGGCGATACCGGCATAACCGATATCCTGGTTACCCTGACCGCTGACACTGACGGTGACGGAACACCGGACTTCACCTGGACGGATGTGACCGACGAAAATGGATACTATTCGTTTGAAAACCTGCCTGCCTTTGACAACTACACGGTCACCGTGGATCCGGTCAACCTGCCGGATGACACAGAGGCAACCTATGACCTCGATGGAATTGACACTGAGCATGTTATCAGCGGAATCGTTCTTGGTGTTGCTGAAGGTCGAGAAGATGTGGATTTCGGTTATTTCAACAGCGGTACCGGCTCCATTGGTGATACGGTCTGGTATGACGCGGACGCTGATGGCGTGCTGGATGCAGGTGAACAGGGACTTGGCGGTGTGCAGCTTACGCTTACCGGCGATATCACCGGTGACGACGTTAGTGATATTTCTTTTACCACAACAACTGATGAAAACGGGAACTATACCTTTGGAGACTTGCTGCCCGGTGATTATACGGTAACGGTTGATTCCACACCTGCCGGTATGGAGCAGACCTTTGACCTCGACGGTCTGGTGGCAACACCAGGAGCCGCTTCTCTTTCGCTTGCCGATGGAGAAAACAACAATAACGTCGATTTTGGTTATACCGGTGC
>CAZOWJ010000043.1:4997-28459 GCA_964583415.1 uncultured Desulfocapsaceae bacterium | reverse complement strand
GATTACACCGGAACCGCCACAACAGACGGAAACGGTAACTACAGCTTTGACAACCTTCCCGCAGGGACCTATACCATTGCCGTGGACACCGGCTCTACTGCGCTGGACCAATATTTCCTGACCGGAGACCCTGACTCCAACCCGGATTCTACATCCACGGTCAATCTTCCTGCCGGAGGAACGAACCTGGATCAGGATTTCGGCTACCAGGACAGCGGTGCACCCACCGGTTCCATCGGCGACACCATTTACTTTGATGCTGACGGTAATAGCTCACAGACGGGAGATGAACCCGGTATCTCGGGAGTCACCGTGACCTTAGGCGGCGATGTTGACGGAGATGGAACGCCAGATACCGTAACCACAACGACCGATATCAACGGCAATTATCTTTTCGATAATCTCCTGGCGGGCGACTATACTATCACGGTTAATCCGGCAACCCTGCCGGCCGGGATGAGTCAGACCGCAGATCCTGATGGAGGCAATGATAATACCTCCTTTGTTGCCTTGTCAGCTGGCCAAAACAATGATCTGCAGGATTTCGGCTACAATGGCACCGGCTCCATTGGCGATACAATCTTCTTTGATGCCAATAACAACGGCTCGCAGGAAAGTAATGAAGGCGGCATCAATGGGGTTGGGGTTAATCTCAGTTTAGACTTAAATGGCGATGGAATCATAGATTACACCGATTCTGCAACGACGGATTCAAACGGGAACTATCTATTTGAAGAACTGCCGGCCGGAGAATATACCATCAGTGTTGCTACCTCAACGCTGCCTGCCGGAATGATTCAAAGCAGTGATCCGGACAGTTCCCTTGATGACATGGCAGCTTACAGCCTGGCTGGAGGAGAAAACAACCTCAACCAGGATTTTGGCTACACCGGAACGGGTTCCATAGGTGATACAATTTGGAACGATGCTGATGGAGACGGAGCCCAGGGTGTTGGTGAAACTGGCCTCCCAGGAATAGATATAAGTATTGAAGCTGATATTGATGGAGACGGGATAACAGACTACACCGAAACTACAACCACTGATAGTAGCGGCAATTACCTGTTCAATAACCTTCCGGCAGGTGGCTATACGATAACCGTGGATCCGGCAACGCTGCCGACGGGGTTCAGTCAGAGCGGCGATCCTGACGGCACTAATGATAATTCGACCTTTCTGCCCCTCGGTGCTGACGAGAATAATCTCGATCAGGATTTTGGTTACAATAGCGGAACCGGATCAATTGGCGATACCATTTTCTTTGATGTCAATGGAAATGGCACGCAGGATGGCGCGGAATCAGGACTGCTTGGTGTCACGGTATCACTCACCGGTGATGTAGATGGCGATGGAGCACCAGATTCCGTCACCACCACTACTGACAGCAGCGGTGCCTATCTGTTTGATGGCCTGCCTGCCGGAATTTACACCATTACTGTTGATCCCACTACCCTGCCTGCCGGCATGATACAGACGGCTGATCCTGATGGTGTCAACAACAACTCGTCTGATGTCGCGCTTGCTGCTGACGAGGATAGACTTGACCAGGATTTCGGCTACCAGGGAACTGGCTCCATTGGTGATACCATCTGGGATGATGCAAATGACAATGGCATTTTGGATGGTACTGAAAGCGCTTTGCCTGGTCCGGGTGTTGACGTCACCTTATTGGCTGACTTTGACGGCAACGGATCGGTCGACTACACCCAAACGGTAACTACTGATCCATCAACGGGTAATTATCTCTTCGATAACCTGCCTGCAGGCGACTATACCATTTCTGTAGACACGAATGACATAGCAGGTGGTTACGTCCTCACGGCAGACCCGGATGGTAATCCTGATTCTACAACTGACCTGACGCTTGCAGCAGGAGAAAATAACCTGGATCAGGATTTTGGCTACTCTGACTCTTCTGGAAACCCCACAGGTTCGATTGGCGACACTATCTACTTCGATGAAAACAACAACGGCACCCAGGACGGCTCTGATGTCGGCCTGCCCGGTGCGACTGTCACTCTGGTCGGTGACATAGATGGCAACGGCTCGACCGATAGTGTCTCGACTGCTACCGATGTAAACGGCAATTATTTATTCGATAATCTTCCAGCGGGTGATTATACGGTCACCGTGAACCCTGCCACCCTGCCGGCTGGAATGAGCCAGACTGATGACCCTGATGGTGTCAGTGATAATAGTTCTATTGTTACTCTTGGTCCTGGAGTCGATAATGACGCTCAAGATTTTGGTTACACCGGCAGCAGCGTCATCGGCGACACCATCTATTTTGATACCAATGGCAATGGCATTCAGGACGGCTCTGAAAACGGTCTGCCTGGCGTAGATGTCTCCATCAGCGTTGACTTCGATGGTGATGGTACCCCGGAGTATACAGCGACGGAAACAACCGATGACAACGGCAACTACAGCTTTGATAACCTTCCTGCCGGGGATTATACGCTTATCATCGAAACCGCAAGCCTTCCTGGCGATGTGGGGCCAAGTGGAGACCCGGATTCAACGCTTGACAACACAACCAGTGTTATCCTCGGTCCAAATGAAATCAATAACGATCAGGACTTTGGTTACACAGGCACCGGTTCAATCGGCGACACTGTCTATTATGACGCCGATGGTAATGGCTTTCAGAGCCCTGGCGAACGAGGACTCGGTGGCGTAACGGTCACCCTGCAGGGGGATTTTGATAATGACGGAACCATCGAGGCAGTGACAACCACAACAGACGGTAATGGCAGCTACCTGTTTGATAACCTGACTGATGGGGTTTATACGGTCTATGTTGATACCACAACCCTTCCAGGCGGTTTGACCCAGACGGGAGACCCTGATGCAACCCTGGACAACCAATCGACGGTAGCATTGTCGGCCGGTGAAGCCAATCTCTCACAGGATTTTGGTTACAGCGGGCCCTCACCATTTCCGCCGGCACTGCCACCGCAACCGGGAATACCTGTGATCCCGGTGACACCGACATCTCCGCAACCCTCACCGGTTCCGATTGCTCCCGCCGATCAGGGGCTCGTCGCCGATGCCTTTTTCATGTATAGACAGTTTGGTGAGCGATTCGATACTGAAATTTTCTACCAGGAGGAGATGCTTCCCTGGCAGCCTCCGATTCTACCGGTTTCGCCAGTGTATACCGGACATACGGAGCCGGGCACCACGATTCAGCTTGTTCTCTTTGATGCCCTCGGTAACCAGATTGGCTACGAAAGTGTCATGGCAGATACCGCCGGCAACTGGATGGCTGATTTTCCTGAGACGATTATGTATGAGCTGCCCCACCGCATGGAAATTGTACAGACAATATCGAGCTACAATGTCAGCAGTGCCGGTTTCTTCAACATGCGAACATATTTTACCCCTAGCTTCAGCAGCATGGTATATGCTCACACTCGTCTTGACGTGGAAGCAGTTTTTGCCTATATGCCATCCACGGTGATTGACTCTGTGCACCACAGCAACCTTTCGCCATTCGATATCACCTGGAACGATTTTAATGGTTATGAATTTATCGCCCCATCAACAAACCCGGCGCAAGACAGCCACTGATAGAATAAGAGGAAAAGGTAGAAGAATGAAAACTCGACTCGCAATAATGACATTAGCAGCCTTTGGAAGTTTTTTCAGCATCGCACCCATCTATGCTGAAGAGGCAGTGCCGTCAGACTTCAAACTCGTGGTAGAGGCCACTGAACAGAGTGATCTTGATTATGAAAAGCTGAAAACGAAACTATTGCAAAGATATAGTACAACTATCGTAAAGATGGAACAGGCGGAGAGCAGCTACATCTCCATTTTTTCCGGTTCCCTGGTAGGTGAGTCAACCGGCGGCTCGAGTTCTATTCCAGAAGATTATAAACCCTGGTGGCAGGTCCGGGCCAATGGCCGCATCAACCCGGCCGTTCCTGACCTCTCCATTGACATTACGTCATTATTTGCACGGGCACTCAAATATTCATCACAGATCAAGGTTTTCAGTGATTTACCGCTAATCCGTCAAACATCCATTCAAGAAGCTCAGGGTCCCTATGATTATAGGGTTTTTGCCGAAGGCAGCCTCTCCGATCTTGATGAGCCCGTAGGTGACGATCTGCAAACAGGTGGCCCCCTGCGCTATGAAGAGAATGCAGGTAATTTTGAGTACGGGGTGCGAAAAAAATTCCTGACCGGAACCGAAGTCGAGCTGAAACAGAATATCGGCGACATGGATACCAACTCAATCTATTTTAATCCAGTGGACCAGGCTCGTACCGGGACCTACCTGACAATCAGGCAGCCGCTGCTCAAACGATTTGGTGTTGCCTATAACCGTGCGCCACTCGACCTGGCAAACATCGATCACGCAGTTGCCGAGGAAGAATTGCGGCGAAATGTGGAAAGCCATCTGCTGGAAGTTACCCGCGCCTACTGGGGCCTTTACCTGGAACGCTCGTTATTACTGCAAAAGGAGCAGCTGTTAATAAAGACTCTTGATATATACAAACAAATGCAACAGCGCTCCTCTATGGATGTTGCCCCCAGCCTACTGGCACGTGCCAGGTCATTGGTGAACACCCATGAACTTGGTGCCATGCAGGCCGAATTTGCCATGCTCAATGCCCAGTCCCGAATCCGCGCACTGGTCAATGACCCAGAGCTACTCAACAGTGACGGTCTGGAAATGACCACTAGCCAGATGCCGAATAATCAGCTGTTTGATATCAATTTTGACCAGGCCCTGCAAAACACGCTGGAAAACCGCCCTGAGGTTGCCCAGTCAATAAAACACATCCAGGCGGCCTACCTGAGGCTTGAGCGATCAAGAAACGAGCTGCGTCCAGATCTCGATATCTTTTTCCAGACATATGTCAAGGGACTTGAGGGTGATTACGAGTACGGTACTGCCTACTCAAATCAATTTGATAAAGGTGATCCCAGCTTTGTTGGCGGTTTGCGTTTTGAATTCCCTCTCGGTAATAATGGCGCCGAGGCACGCAACCTGAGGAATAAAATAGAAATCCGTCAACTTCTGCACCAATTGGATACAACCGTAGAAAATGTTTTGCTTGAAGCGCAGGTTTCCTATCGAGAACTTGAAAAAAACTACCGCTCCATGGTACAGGGGTATCAGATCATGCTCTCAGACCAGGAAGAGGTTAAGGCTCTTCTGGCACGTATTGACTACCTTTTGGCGGACAGTGAGCCTTACGGCGATATCCTCTACCGACTGATGGACGCAAGCGAAAGACTCACCAATTCTGAAGAGCTGTATGCTCAAAGTGAACTGACCTACAATTATGCACTTTTTAATCTTTATCGAGCAATGGGGATACTGGTCAGCAACAATAACATAATCTTTGAAGAAGAAACACCAGAGGACGGTGATGAGCTGCCGATTATATTCGTTCGCAATCAATAAACATCCATGGGCCATGTTCCGATCTCTATCGGAACATGGCCTCATCATTCGTATTAACTGTTTGCTCCTTTCTCAGTTTTTGATTCTGCTAAGCGCGGCATATTGCTGGGCAGAGACATACGATACTTTCCTGGAGCCAAATCAGATTGTTGACATCTCCTCGCCATTTCGCGGCAGGATCAGTTCGATTCATGTCCGGAACGGAGATCAGGTTACGGCAGGTCAACTGCTGGCAGAACTTGATACTCACGTCTTGGAAGCGAATCTTGCCTCTGCTGAGGTAGCCGCCTCCTTTCGTGGTCGAGTCGATGCGGCCAGGGCGCTTGCCACCATGCGTAAAAACAGGTACACAATGCTGCAGGAGCTGGAAAAAAGCGGCAACGCACGGCCCGAGGAAATAAAGCGGGCCGAAACCGACCTGGCCATGGCACAAGCTCAACTTCAAAGCGCTCTGGACGATAAAAAACTGAAAAAATTAGAGGCAGATATCATCCGCGCCCAAATTGATGAAAAAAAACTTCGCAGCCCAATAGATGGAATCGTTGTGGAAGTCCACAAACAACAGGCAGAGTTGATTGGCGGCAGCGACCAGCAAACTTTTATAACCATTGTACAGCTCGATCCGCTGAAGGCTGTTTTTCATTTACCTCAAGATGTAATGGGAGAGATACAAGCCGGTGAACAAATAACCATTAACGCCGGCAACAAACCAGTAACAGGGAGCATTGATTTTATTTCACCAGTAATAAATGCCCAGAGCGGCACTATAGAGATTTCTATTATTATTCCGAACTCGGATGAAGGCCTGATCAGCGGCAGCCGATGCACGTTAACTGCACCATAATTTTTTGGAGATTTCAGCCATGGCAGAAGAGACTAAAACACAACAAATCAAGGTGCGATACACAGAAACATCCGCACTGTATGCCTCACAATTCATTGTTAACACCAGTGGAGAAGACCTGATTATTAACTTCTCTTCCGGCCCGATTAGCGATCCTGCAAGCAATGAAACTATTCTGCCTGTCCATACTCGGATGGCGTTGACCACGAATGGCGCTCGCAGGTTGTATGAAGTGCTGGGAAACATCCTCAACAAACAGACAGCGAGTGCAGCAAATATTCCTCAAACCGCTCAGGCAAAGGTGCCTGACATCAAACAGTAAATACGATTGAACGAGACGTCTCCTAACCGACCGGCACAGGGAGGTTCTGTAATCCTGAAGCCGGACATTCAAAGGCTCTCCGGTCAGTTCATACGGCTGGCGGAAAAAACAGAAAATCGTAAGCAGTTGATCCTTGATTTTTTGCAGCTCTCCATCGGTCTTATCAATGCTGCAGGCGCAATCTTTTATCGAAATGATGGCGAAGCACCTGTTGCTGAATGTGAGCTGCTCTCACGTCAGGCCCTCGCATGGTCAGGAAACCTGCCATTACTTTTGGAAGCTAGCGCCAAACATGCCCTGGGCAGTGGCAGTGCTCAGCACAGTCGACTGGCAGAGTACCCCGCTGCCCAGATTATTTCTTGTCCGACAGCAGAGCGCGGTCGCTTTTCAGGTTGCCTGTCTCTGGTGGTTCTGACAGCGGAGCAACCAATTGAATCTTTCCTGGCAATCTCCCAGCTGCTCACTGCCCTGCTCAGTTTTCTTCTCAAAGAGGATAATCCTAAAGAATCCAAGCTACAGAGCACGCTCCACCAACTCTCTGCTCTTACCGTCCATGTTCTGGAAACAGGAAATCAACAAGAGGCCCTTGTACAACTGAATACGCAATTGAGAAGCTGGGCCGGTTCTGATGAGGTTGCGATCGGCATTGCAACCGCCTCGGGTCGCATTGTATTGAGCTCACTATCGCATGTGACGTCGGTTGATCAGCGCACTGAGCAATCACGCGCCCTTACAAAAGCACTCACTGAGTGCACTAATCAAAAAGAAATGCTCTGTTATCCTGCAGCAGACGATTCTGCTGTCCACAGCTCACCTATCTTAAGAGATCTTCTGAATTTCAGCGAAAACAATCAGGTTGTCGCTGTTCCCTTTCCTGACACAAAGGGAAACATCATTGGTGCCGCACTATTCTTCTGGACCACCGCTGGCGACAGGACGAACAATTTAAAGAGTCTCGAAGCAGACAAGCATCTATTGGCAGCCTGTCTTACCGCTATACAGGATAAGTCTTCCTTTCGGATTACCAGCGGTACAAGTAACCAAAGACAAGGCAAGCGCAGCGGGCTTAGAACGTCGCTTCTGAGTATTGGATTAGTGCTGCTACTTGTTGCGATCAGTTTTATTCCTGTTCCCTTTCGTTTGAGCACAGATTGTCTTGTGCAGCCCATATCAATCAGGTTCATCGTTTCCAGATTTGATGGTATCCTGCAGGACGTCTTAGTGCAGCCTGGCGATGAAATCCGGGATGGTGATGTACTTGCCAGGCTTGATGGACGCGATAATGAGCTCGACCAGGCTGCCCTTGCTGCTGAGCGCAGCAAGGCACGTAAAACACGCGATCACCATCTGGCTTCCGGAAATACAGCTGCGGCTCAAATTGCCGGGCTTGAAGAACAACGCCTTGAGCAACAGCTCAGTCTACTCCAGGAAAAACAGAACCACCTGACGCTATCGAGTCCAATCGACGGTATCATTCTTACCGGAGACATGAAGCGAATTGAGGGTAGCCCGGTTGGCAGAGGGCAAACGCTTTTTGAGGTGTCACCGCTAAAAGCAATGATCGTTGAGCTTGCCGTCAGGGAAGATCACATCTCCTTTGTGGATCGTGGCATGGAGGTGACGGTTCGTTTTGATGCATATCCGAACACAACATGGAATGGTAAGATTGAAAAAATAAATCCTAAATCGATGATCCGCGACAATCGTAATGTCTTCATCGCTGAGCTGGAATTTAATAATCCCGATGGTAGACTCAGGCCAGGTATGCAGGGAAAAGCAAAAATTGATGCCGCCACGAAGCCACTTGGTTGGATTCTATTTCGCAAACCGTGGTATACTTTGTTGTGGTTAAAGGATTTTCTTTTTTAATTCGTTATGGATTCAGCTGAATTCACTTTACCCAGACTGCGCGCGGATCTTCGCTTTACACCGTTAACCCAGAAAGGTGATCCGCACTATATTCTTGAAGATCCGGTTCGAAACAAATTCTATCGTCTTGGCCTCGAAGAATACTTGTTCATCAGTCGATTGAACCAGGCATCATCGATTGAGCAGCTCCTGCAGGGTGTGGCCCAGACAGCTGAAACACAATTGAGCCCTGAGCAGGCAGAAGCTATCATCAACTGGCTTGCTGTCCGGCAGCTCCTGCAGCTTGATAATGCAGGCCCCCTTATTCAGGCGTTGGAGCAAGAACACACGAGCAAAAATTGGCAGCGTTTGAGCCGACTCAATATTATCACTATCAAAATTTCCCTGTTTAACCCCGATCCACTATTGAACGTTTTAAGCCCCAAACTCTCCTGGTTGACCGGCAAACTATTCGCTTTCATCTGGCTGGCACTGGCGATTTCTGCTCTTGGTATTCTTTTTTCCAGGTGGCAGGAATTCAGTGCCCAATCAGTCAGTTTTTTTTCAGCCGGCAACCTGCTTGTAATCTGGCTTATCTGGTTTTCACTCAAACTTTTTCATGAATTGTTCCATGCCCTGGTGTGCCGACGCTATGGCGGCAGGGTTTACGAAGCCGGAGTTCTCTTTATCCTCTTCATTCCGCTAACCTATGTCAATGCAACTTCCTCATGGAATTTTCCTTCAAAATGGCAGCGAATCCATGTTGCATTAGCCGGAATGTTCATAGAGCTTGGCATAGCCTGGGTTGCTCTTCTTGTCTGGGCCGGGCAGCCAGGTACAGCAATTGGCCTCATTGCTCATAACACCGTTATCATTGCCGGAATCAGCTCCCTGATCTTTAATGCCAACCCGTTAATGCGCTTTGACGGCTACTATGTTCTCTCGGATCTTACGGGCATACCCAATCTCTACAGCCATGGTTTGCAGTTTATCAGAGCAGCAGGTGCCAAATGGTTTCTAGGAATTTCACCAACGGTATCGACGGAAAGCGGGGGCAGAAAATGGTTCATCCAATTCTATGGTATCGGCATCTATGTCTGGCGCCTGTTTATACTCCTTTCTCTTGGCTATATTGCCAGTAACATGGCTGGCGGTTTCGGTATTATGGCAACCTTCGGCGCAGCAATTGTCTGGCTCGGCATACCGCTCTATCTTTTTTGCAAGAGACTGCCTCTGTACAAGCAGCAGAACCCCTCAGTTGTAAACCATCTTTTACTGCGTTTGATAATAACATTTGCAGGTATTGGTCTTACCGCGAGTGTTATCAGCTGGGAGCAGAGAATCGAGGCTCCTGCGGTTATTGAATATCAACATCAGTTTAGTGTCAGACCTGAAATAGATGGATTTGTGGCATCCGTTCATGTCACTGAAGGACAACTCGTACAGCAGGGACAATTGCTGATGACCCTGGAAAATAATGAACTGATTTATGCCGCAAACCTATTGGACCTTGAAACTCAGCAGCTCGAGCTGGAAAGCCGCATTGCTCAGAGTACCAATCAACTCACCCAGCTGCAGATAATTAAAGAACAACAACGAACCAGCGCCAAAGAGTTGGAGGATCTGCAGCGAGATCTATCTGCACTCCAGCTTCATGCTCACAATGACGGTGTTGTTATCGGGTCAGGTCTCGAAACGCTCCAGGGAACTTATGTCCTGCAGGGTAGAGAACTTTTCTGGATAGTCAGCAAGGAACAAAAACATATCATAGCCAGTGCTTCTCAGGATGATGTTGATCAATTTCAGGAATTGGTTAACAAACCCATCGATATTGACATGCGCTCAGCCGGGCTCGGTTTATTCTCTGGTACCCTTAAAAAGGTGTCCCCCACCGCAACAACAGAATTACTCCACCCTGCACTTGGAGCAGTGTATGGCGGCCCGCTGGATGTTCGGCAACAGACTATCAGCGGAGCTGGCAAAGATATGGAACAGTATTATCGATTTGAGTTGTTTGCACCGCGGTTCAAACTCGACGTTGAGCTTCCCCAGAAAGTGGCTGAGAAAGTGAAAGACGGACAACCGGCTACACTGTATATCCGTGGCAGCAAGATTTCACTTGGAGAGACCTTTGTTAAATGGGCAGGAAGTTGGCTTGAGAAAAGAAATTCAGGTATTGACTGACCAAATAAGTACTGGCCTGAGGTGATAGGTAAGCGGTCATCATAGGGAATAACTTCGACTCACTCAGTATGTTCTGTCTTCAGTGTCACAAAAAAATAACCGCTCACCAGAAAAGAGACCATCGGCCACCAAAGCGTGAAGATGATGATGCCAGCAGCCATACTCACCGCATGTCTGAATAGCGACGACTATCCCTGGTATATCATACTTTTTCCAAAGGTTGGCGCCCGCAAGGATTCGTGTGAAAATTGGCAATAGGGGGGAAGACCCAAAAATTATCCTCTGCTTTCTCGCAAATGAGTCGAATTTAATATTATCTCTCCAAGAACAGAGGTTGCGAAAAAAAAGAAAAAAATACCAAGGGTCATCATATATTCGTGGAGGCTTGGGCTGTAGGAGTAATATTTGGGATATCCGAACAAATTATACTGTGAGTAGTGGGGAATGAGTTGTCCGACAATGATAAGATCATAAAATGTAATGAAAATACCAATCGCTGAACAGAAACAGGCAAAAGCAAATAGTACATTAAGCTTTTTTTTCCAGCTAAGAAAAATCAGAAATAATGGTAATAAGACAGTAAGAACTATCTCACCCAGCCAGAAGTTAATACCAAAACTTCCTTTAACGAGCAGTTCCATTGCCAGCGGGTTTTCTGTAAATTTCGTCGAAAAACCACCCATACCTTTCATAACGCAAAATAGCAGTACCCCAAGAAGAAGTACTGTTATAAGTCTGGAAATGGCCAAGATGGAACCACTCGTTTTGGAATCGATGGTTCGGTCCTGCAGACCATTGCTGAGAAATATTTGCAGACTCAGTACACAACAGGCCAATAGCGTGGAGACGATCAGAAAAAATAGTGGCATGTAATTCTCAGCCCAAAAGCCACGGGCACCGAGCAGAGCCATATCCGAATTCATGTTCAGATTTCCACAAGCAATGGCAATAAGAGCTCCAAGAGCAAAACCACGGGCAACCCTGGTCTTGTTTATGAGCAGAAACAGAAAGTTCGATATCATTAACAAGACAAACATGGTGTACAGGGCGCTCTTCCACCATATATTCGATAGTGGGTTGGCGGAAAAAATTCCGTAAATAAGCACTCTCCAAGGGTTTTCCACCTCAAGACCAATAGTAACCAACCCGGCTAACATGGTAGTGATGGCGAGAAAAACTGTTCTATTGACGAGAGGGGCGAAAGTCTTGATACGAAAGACCTGTCCAAGTGAAGAAATGATGCAGAGACCAGTCGAGAGGCAGGCAAAATAAACGTACGGGGTGATAAGGATACCCCAGGGAACCTCCCGAGACGTTCCGAAAACATGTTCATGCCCCACAATCATGGCATGCAGGCCAAATGAGAGTCCGATGGCGGCGAAAATTGAGAAGATAAAAAACAGTGGTAAAAGGCGTTGATCTGGGACCGCTGGGGCGGCTATCTCATCTAAGAATATCATTGGTACATATTGTTACTGTCCGTAATTGATTGAAATGTATAGTTAGTAGCCAAGAGCCAATGCGTCAAAAGTAACACGTAATTAGTTTTTACCTGACAATTGACGACACATAATAATGGCAATAGTCTGTATGTAAGTTTTGGTTTTGATTAACAGGTTGCCAGAATTCTCACCGCTATCAATCTCACCGATTTCCAGAGAAGAAGATACTACAAAGTGGTAGAATTGACAAGCTCGTCATTATCTCTCCCCTTTACGGAAAGGAATTAATAAGGCTTTTGGGTAGGCGGACCGTCGCGACATGACGATAAGTGCCACTATGGAAAAGACATAGGGCATCATGAGATAAAACTGGTAAGGTATTACCACACTCGACTGCTGCTGCACACGCATCTGCAGTGCATCAAAGGCTGCAAAAATAAGTGTTCCAAGCAGGGCCTTAGCCGGTTTCCACGATGAAAACACAACGAGTGCTATACAGATCCAGCCTCGGCCATTGACCATACCAATGTAGAAGGCGTCAAACGCTGACATGGTCAAAAAGGCACCGCCTATGGCCATGAAAGCGCTGCCGAGCATCACCGCGCCCGTTCTGATGGCAAAAACCGAAAGTCCCTGCGATTCCACAGCCATGGGATTCTCCCCGGTCATGCATAGGGCCAGCCCCGCCGGCGTTTTGTTAAGAAAGTAGGCCACCAGCACAACACATACCAGAGCGAAAATCGTCATGGGAGATTGAGTAAACAACACTTCACCGATAAATGGGACCGTACTTAACACCGGTATATGTATGGACTCAAACGGAATAATTTTGGGAGGAGTTGTCACGTTTGGCAGCAGCATCCTGAAAACGAAGGCAGACAAGGCTGTTGCCAGCATGGTGATTCCCAATCCGGTTACATGCTGAGAGAGCCCCAGATGAACGGTAAACAGGGCGTGAAGCAAACCAAAAAGTGCCCCGATGAAAGCGGCGAAGATCACCCCGGTCCAGAGATCCCCTCCGAAATAAACCCATGTCCAGCCAGCCATACAGCCTGCAGCCATGATCCCTTCGATCCCAAGGTTAAGCACGCCTGCACGCTCACAAATAAGCTCACCCAAGGTACCAAAAATAAGCGGCGTTGCCATTCGCACCGTTGCTGCCCAAAAACCGGCCTCTAGTAACAATTGCAATAGTTCCATGCTATCTCCAGCGGATCCTGTATTTTGTGAACAGCATGCTGACTAATACCGCAAGCAATGATATCGAGGTCGCCACATCTGCGATGTAGTTGGAGATATTCAGAGACCGACTCATTGAATCGGCGCCAATGGACAAGATGGCAATAAATAGCGAAGACAGAATTACTCCAAGCGGGTGGAGTGAGGCAAGCATTGCAACCACAATACCCGAGTAACCAAAGCCTGGCGACAGATCAAGGGTCAGATATCCTTTGAGACCGCAGAGCTCAGAGACACCGGCAAAACCGGCAAGGCCTCCAGAGATCAATGCCGTTCTGATAACCACCTTGTTGACCGGTATCCCGGCAAAACCGCTCGCTTTCTGATTATGCCCAACTGCTCTGATCTCATAGCCCCAGGTAGTAAAGCGCATCAGGAACCAGACCGCACATGAGGTAAAAATTGCGATAATAAGCCCCCAGTGCAATCTGGTCTTCGGGATTATCAGGCCAAGCAGCGCCGAATCGACGACAGGTTCTGCCTGTGGCCACCCCATTGCCAGAGGATCTTTCCATGGACCAAAGACAAGCCAGTTGACAAAAAGTAATACGATGAAGTTCAACAGCAATGTCGTTACAACCTCATCAACCTCCAGTTTTGTTTTAAGCAGCGTTGGGCCGAGCAGGAGCAGCCCACCGGCAATTGCCCCCGCAGCAAACAAAAAGGGAATCATCAGCCAGGCAGGGAGATCAACAACGCCGGTGCCGAGCCAGGTGGCCATACAGGCCCCGGCATAAAACTGTCCTTCGGCCCCGATATTCCAGAGTTTTGCCCTGAAGGCTACCGCAGCAGCAAGCCCGGTGAAGATGAGCGGGGTTGCTCTTGTCAGGGTTTCTGAAATGGCAAATTTTGAACCAACCGCCCCCTTCACCAGGAGCACGAGCGCCTCAAACGGAGATGCCCCGGCCCAGAGAATAAGCACCGAACAACAGAGAAGCGCTGCCAGGCCAGCACCGAAAGGGACCACAGCCTTAAGCAGTAATGAACTTTCTTCCCGCGGTTCCAGCCTCATACCGTCGCCTCCCCCAGCAGAGAAGAATGCTCAACATCGCGGTGTCCGCTCATGGCCAGCCCCAATTCCGAGGCTGTCGTTTTGGCAGGATCAATTGGTTTTGAAAGTGTACCCTGGTACATGACCTGGATTGTGTCGGCTACTCCAAACAACTCGTCAAGATCTTCAGATATCACCACGACCCCTGCCCCATTCCTGCTTGCTTCAATCAGCTGTCGGTGGACAAATGCCGTTGCACCAACATCGAGGCCCCAGGTTGGCTGATTTGCAATGATCACAGATGGGTTTTCAGAGAGGACACGGGCCAGTATCAGTTTTTGAATGTTTCCTCCCGACATTGTCCGGGCTCTGGCATGCGGCCCGGCACTGCGAACATCAAATTGACTGGAAAGTGATTCTGTATAGTTAAGTAAGGCCTTGAAATCAATGATGCCATATCGATTAAATTCATCTTTCCAATATGATTCCAGAGCCATGTTTTCGAGTACGGTCATATCACCGACAATACCTGTGGAAGTGCGGTCTTCTGGAATTCTGCCCACCCCCTGTTTGATCATAAACAGGGGATTGGGATTGGATAGAGGCCTGCCATGGAGGATGAACGTTCCCGATGAGGGTTTAAGCAATCCGGAAATCAGGTCTGCAAGCTGGCTTTGACCATTGCCTGAAACCCCGGCGATCCCGACAATCTCCCTGCTGTTGACGGTAAGGGAGATGTTGTCGAGCAGGTGATAGCCCTTGCTGTCAGTTACCTCGACGCCCTCAAGTGACAGCATTGTCTCTCCCGGCTCTGCAGGGATACGCTCGACACTCGGGAGTGCGCCGCCCACCATCTCCTGTGCCAGTTTATCGATGCTTGTATCGCCGGTTTTACACTGATAGATATTTTTGCCGTGCCGCAACACAAGACACCTATCACTTACGGCCATCACCTCTTTTAATTTGTGGGTTATGAAGATAATTGCCAGACCCTCTTCAACGAGTAGCCGCAGGGTGGCAAACAGATGATCGCTCTCCTGCGGCGTTAAAACCGCCGTCGGTTCATCCAGGATGAGAATGCGGACATCCCTGTAGAGTGCCTTTAATATTTCAACCCTTTGCCGTTGTCCGACTGAAAGGTTTTTTACCAGGACTTTGGGGTTAACATCTATTTCGTACTGTTCTGTAAGATTCTTGATTTTCTCAATTGCCTGGCTGTTCTTCCTACTCAGAGACATCAGAGACTCGGTTCCCAGCATGATATTGTCGAGAACCGTCATGTTGTCTGCCAGTGTAAAATGCTGGTGCACCATCCCCAACCCCTCTCGCAATGAGTCTTTAGGGGAACCTGGTGTCAGGGCATGGCCATTGATTTCAACAATTCCTTTATCTGCGACATAGTGGCCGAAGAGAATATTCATCAGGGTTGTCTTACCGGCACCGTTTTCACCGAGCAGTGCCAGGATTTCACCCTTGTGCAGATCCAGATCTATCGCGTCATTGGCAACCAGCGAACCAAATATTTTTGTAATACCTTTCAGGCTTAAAAGAGGTTCTTCGCTCATACTGGTGAATAATTACAGCAACGGGCCCGTTGGCCCGCTGCTGTTAAAGGTAAATAATTAGAATGTTGATTTTGGTTCATCGTCATTGATTTCAACAACAAATGATCCATCTTTTATGGCAGCACCACGTTTTGCGACTTTGTCTTTGATCTCTGGTGTAAGCTTAGCTTCAAACTCATAGTACGGAGAAAGGGATGCACCACCTTTTGCCATCATCGTCCATTCCTTGTAGTCATCGGCTTTGAATGTTCCTGCCTGTACCAGCTCAATAGCATGGCCGATCGCCGCCTCCATGTGCCAAAGAGCTGAGGCAACAACAACGTCGGTACCGTTTTCTTCCTTATTCATATCATTAACATTGCCAAATGCGATCAGTCCTTTATCCCGGGCAGCATCAACAACTCCTGCACGCTCTGCATAGAGAACATCGACGCCAGATTCAACCTGGGCGTAAGCAAACTCTTTTGCTTTTGGAGGGTCATACCATGAACCGATAAATGACACCTTGAATTCAGCGGCCGGATTTACTGAATTGGCACCGGCCATAAAGGCGTTGAAAAGTCGGTTTACTTCACCAATCGGGTAACCGCCAACCATGCCAATTTTATTAGTTTTGGTCATCGTCCCGGCTAACATACCCATGAGATAACAGGGTTCATGGATGTAGTTATCGAATACAGCCATGTTGGAGCCATGTGGTCCAAAAGAATCGCCCATCAAAAACGCTACCTTGGGATAATCATCAGCTACCTTGCGCACCTCCCGGGAAATGCCGAAGGCCTCACCAACGACAAGCGCAACTCCGGATTCGGCATATTCACGCAGAACTCGGATATAGTCGGTATTAGAAACTTTTTCTGAAAACACATATTCCACTTCACCCTTCTCTGACAGTGAAACAAGCGCCTTATGCAGGGTGGCATCCCACTTCTGCTGGATTGGCTGCGTGTATATTCCCGCAACCTTTATCTTCTCTGCAAATACTGCCCCCGGAAAGCAGAGTGCTGCCGTCATCAGGGCGACACCGAGATAAAATAATCTTCTTTTCATGGTACATTCTCCTTTGTATGTTTTTTGGTGATACAAACTGACAGTGCTGTTTTACATTTCATTTGCCGACTTGAGTATACACTGAAGCAGAACATCTGCTCCTTTACTGCAATCATCCCAACTTGACTCCTCGACCTCCACATGGCTTCTGCCACCTTTTGACGGCACAAAAATCATCGCAGCAGGGGCGATCTGGTTGATGTACGAGCAATCATGGCCGGCGCCGCTCACCATATAATGAGATGTATACCCAAGCTCCCCGGATGCCTCCAGGACGTTGTTCACAAGTCCTTCATCAAATGGTGCATGCTCCACCCGCCAGGTCGTTTCCATCCGTATTGGAGTGCCATGCCTATCGGCAATAACCTGGAACTCTTTTTCCATCAATGCCCAGGCCTTCAGGGCGTGTTCATCATCCCACGAGCGGATATCTACGGTAAAATGAACACCATCGGGTATAATATTTCTTGAATTGGGGTAGTTATGCAGTTCGCCAACAGTCCCGACCATATTGCCCATGATGTTAGTGACCTTATTGACGACCTGGATCATCTCGGCTGCTGAAAGTAAGCAGTCATTTCTGCCTGCCATGGGTGTTGGCCCTACCTGGTTTGCCGTACCACTCAGATAAATGTCATACCAGTGCAGGCAGAGCACACCTTTTGGGGCGCCAATGGTTTTTTCAACACGCTCCAGCACCGGCCCCTGTTCTATGTGATATTCGTAATATGCGTGCAGGGGAAATGACGTGGCCGGGATGTCCCCTTTATAGCCAATTCGTTCAAGTTCTTCACCTTGTTTCTGGCCATTGATATCGGTTCTCATATAGGCCCAGTCAAGATCAAGCTGTCCGACCCAGACACCTGAAGCAACCATAGCTGGAGCGAACCGGGACCCTTCTTCATTGGTCCAGTCCACAACGACAATATCACGCTCAGTCTCGATACCCTGCTCGTGCAGCGTTCTTACAACTTCCAGAGGCGCCATAACCCCGAGAATACCGTCAAAACGGCCGCCTTTGGGCTGTGAATCAATATGTGAGCCACTCATCACAGCCGGAAGTGAACGGTTCTTCCCCGGTCGTCGACCAAAGATATTTCCCATCTCATCAATGGTTATTTCACATTCAATTTCTTTTAACCAGCCCACAAACAGATCACGCGCCTCTTTGTCCTCATCAGAAAGGGCCAGACGCTGGACGCCACCGCCGGGAGTTGCACCGATTCGTGCCATTGTCTCCAGTGACTCCCGGAGTCGTTTTCCATTTACTCTTACGTTCTTTATATCCATGAGATATTCCTTCCTGGTTCATAATTCAGTCGTTACTTGAAGAAAGACCGTCAGTTATGACGTACCCGCCTTTGTCAACAATCTCCTGCCACGTTTCAACTCTATCAGTTTTAGATATATCAACCATGCTGATACAGTCGACGGGGCAAACAAGCGAGCAGAGATTGCAGCCTGAGCACTGATCTGCGATAATTGCCGGAATCCTTTTTCCTGCTTTTGTCAATTTATCTGAGAGCTCAATCGCTTGATAGGCGCCATCCCGACAGGCGACATAACATTTTTTGCAGCCGGTGCAGGCATCATCGTTAATGGATGCAAGGACTTTGTAATTCATGTCGAGCTCTCCCCAGTCCTTATAATTTTCAAGTGCTCGCCCCTGCAATTCGGCAACAGATTTCATTCCCTTTTCAGAAAGGTAGCTCGTCAATCCATCAATCATTTTTTCAACAATTGCAAAACCGTGGTGCATAACCGCTGTACATACCTGAACAGAGCTGCAGCCCAGAGCAATAAACTCGGCAGCATCTCTCCAGTTGTTAATCCCTCCAATCCCGGACACCGGCAGATTGAATTCAGGGTCCCTTCCCAATGAGGCAACCATATGAAGGGCAATCGGCTTCACTGCCGGACCAGAGTATCCGCCATTTGTTGAGCCGTTTCGTAACTTCGGAAATGGTATAAAGTCGTCGAGATCAACCCCGATTATTGATTTAATCGAATTGATCAGGGCGACGCCATGGGCACCCCCCGTAACAGCAGCCTTACCCTGATCACGGATATCAGCAACATTGGGAGTAAGTTTGACAATTACAGGGATTGACGCACTTTCACGTGCCAATCGGGTAATTTCCTCTGCAATTTTTGGCTCCTGTCCGACTGCGGACCCCATCCCCCTTTCACACATGCCGTGAGGACAACTGAAATTTAACTCCAGTCCGTCAGCACCGGTGTCTTCAACTCTTCTGATAATTTCCAGCCACTCTGCCTTTGAGCCGACCATCACCGAAGCGATAACTGCATGATTGGGGTATTTCTTCTTTACCTCCGCCATTTCAGCCAGATTCACACTGAGGCCACGATCGGTAATCAGTTCTATATTGTTAAGACCGATGATCTTGTTCCTGCCATGATTAATCGCTGCATACCGGCTGTTGACATTAACAGCAGGGTTTCCAAGCGTTTTCCAGACTGCTCCTCCCCAGCCGCTGTCAAAGGCCCGCATAATCTGATCTCCGCTGTTGGTCGGCGGGCCGGATGCAAGCCAAAAGGGGTTAGGGCTCTTGATAGTGCAAAATTCTATTTTCAGATCAACCATGTCCTGCTCCTTACCGTACTCCGTTGAGCAAATCATTTAGTGCCTTACTCCTGCAAACCAGTCATAAGAAACAAGAAATCGGGAGAGTGTTTTAAAATTAGAAAGTTAAAGATACCACCAAGGCACTTATCCAGTGATACTAAAAAATTCCGGCTAGCCGGGTTAGTAACCGATGTTTCTTTTTATCAGATACTGAGTGACCGAGGGATAAATCTCCCCTCACCCGGTTCAACATCAAGTTTTCCGTCTTCGTACTGCACCCTGCCTGAGGCGATCACCTGGCGGGGCCCGCCGATCGTCATGAAGCCTTCAAAAATACTGGTATCCACCCGGTGGTGGTGAGTTTTCGCAGAAATGAGCCCTTCACCGTCAGGTTGCCAGATGACAAGATCTGCATCGGATCCGACAGCTATGGCTCCTTTCCGGGGATACATGCCGAATATCCTGGCCGGATTGGTGCTTGTCAAGGCAACCAGCTGGTTGAGACTGATTCTGTTTTGCAGAACGCCATATGTGTACAACAGCTTCAACCTTTCTTCCACACCTGCAGCACCATTTGGAATTTTCCTGAAATCATCGCGGCCGAGTTCTTTCTGTCCTTTCAAGTTGAACGGACAGTGGTCAGTACCGACAACCTGAATCTGTCCGGCTCGTATTGCTCCCCAGAGGTTTTCCGCATGACCTTTTGGACGGATGGGTGGACTCATGACATATGCAGCCCCTTGAAAATCAGGTTTATCATAGACAGAATCATCAAGAAGCAAATATTGCGGGCAGGTCTCTCCATAAATGTCCAGCCCCTGGGCCCGTGAGGCAATAAGCACATCAGTTGATTCTTTACAGCTCATGTGCACAATATAAGCGGGTACACCAAGTGACCGAGCCAGTGCAACCAGTCTTGATGCGGATTCTCCTTCGGCATATGACGGTCTTGACAGGGCATGATAGCGAGGCTCAAATCCACCCTCGGAAAAATACTTCTCCTGGAGTTCGGCAATAATCTCACCATTTTCACAATGAGCCATAATGAGTGCATTCAGGTCACGCGAGCATTTGAGCAGGCTGTAGAGCTCTTCGTCGTCGACCATGATTGCGCCCTTATACGCTAAAAATGCTTTAAAACTGGGTATGCCCTCTTCCTCCACACAGACTCTCATCTCATCAGCAACCTGGTCGCTAAACCAGGTAACCGCCATGTGAAAGCCATAATCAGCCACTGCCGATTTTGCTTTGAGCTTCCAGGCTTCCAGGGCTTCCAGGAGTGACTGGTTCTTAGCCGGGACCACGTAGTCAATTATGGATGTTGTACCACCGGCCAGGGCGGCGGCAGTTCCTGACTCAAAATCGTCAGCTGAAACTTCGCCCATAAACGGCATGTCCAGATGCGTGTGAACATCAACTCCACCGGGAAGAAGATAGTGCCCGGCTGCGTCTATAACCCGGTCAGCTGCAACATCGAGATCTTTGCCTACAGCTGCTATCAGCCCATCCTTGATAAAGACGTCCTGTTGAAGACGATCGTATGGGGTTATTATTTCTCCGTTTTCAATCAATATCGTGCCCATTTCATCCTCCAATACCACTGGACTCAGTTCATCCAGCTCGGTTTTTTGGGTAAGACCCGTATGGCTGTTACTACGTTATCTTTGATTCACACATTTACTCTTAACGGGCCGATTACAAATCAAACCCGCCAAACTCAGCGTTAATCAATCGTCCTGTCGCAACTCGAATAAGTGACCTAACTGATATAAACACTGGGAGGAGATATGCACAACCCTAAACCCATCAAGATTGATGCCACTTCATCACCATCCCAGCAAATACGCAGTATCGTCTTGTAATAGTGGTGTAATATATTATTGAAGAGGCAGCGTTGTTAATTATTCCGCACGCCATTATGAATCAACTTACATTTTTGTTGCAAAGATGACCAATAAAATAACGAATTTGTTTGAACCATTTCTGATCCACCCTGAGACCTTTAGTTCGAGGTATTATGATCCTATCTACCTTAAACAAAATCATCGTAAATTACCTGTTACTTGGGTAAGAGAATATGCCACCGTGTTCTAGAAAAAGAGGTGGAGATCCATCAAGGATCTGAATCTTATCACCAACCTGTATCTAGAGCTAAATGATTGGATGGTGGGAGTCTTCATTTAAGATTCTTCGAGAACTAACGTTTCATCACCATCATCGGATAATCTGACAACAGAATCGCGCTCGACGCATAACTGGAGAATCAGGTATGGAAGGTGTGCTCCTCCTCATTACTGTTTTCATTGTGCATTGTTGATTGAAAAGATGGAAAGTCCGACAGACTCCTAGGGCCGAGCAGTGGGGCCAGCGCCAGGGCCGCATCGGTTGCTTTATTAACGATCACCTGATTGGGATGAAGGACCGCTGCTGAGACAAGAAAAATAGCCACACTATAGAGCCCGAAGGCAAGCCCCATAGAAAGCAGTGTATCAAATCTGGCAAGACCAAGATCAGATATCTTCCAACTGCGGGCGTTAACGTTATAAGTGTGCATGCCAATAATGGTGATATGCACCGCACCGCCCATAATCGCTGCAGATAGCATTGCAGACTCCATTCCTCCCGGAAACTGTGGAATCAGCCCATGGAGGACCTCGGTAAAATCCAGGCTGGAAATGAACAGGACGATGATCTAATATTAACGTGCTGATATTCTTATGAGGTGATCGTTTCTCTGATTTTTTGGTTCAGAGCACTCATCCGGGACGGTATGTCTGTTGATTGGTTTATGTCTGAAATAATAGCAAAATAGTGGGCGCCGGCTCTTACTACCTGATCAATATTTTCATACCCAATACCACCGATGGCGACCACGGGAATCTTTGTTTTCGCGACAATTCGTTCTAACTCTTCCAGCCCTATCAGCTGGGCATCGGACTTGGTAATGGTGGAAAAGACAGCTCCGGCTCCCACATATGTCGCACCTGCAGTCTGTGCCTCGATTGCTTGAGTTGCAGTATGTACCGATACCCCAACGATCATCTCTGCGGGAGCCGCTTTAATGACCCTGCGATAATCTGAGTCGCTCTGTCCCAGGTGAAGCCCGTCAGCAGCTATATCAAGAGCAATTTCTGCCCGGTCGTTGATGATAAGCGTGGCTGGTTCAGGATAAGACCGTATCATTGCCTGCATTTCTTCTGCCAGTTCACGAAACCGACTGTCAGACAAACCTTTCGCTCTTAACTGAATTATTCGTGCACCTCCATCAAGAAGGGATTTGCAGAGCGGTAATGAATCGGCAAAGCAATAGAGCGATCTTTGGTTACGGTTAAAAACAGGAAATTTTGGTTTCATACGGTCTGGTGTTGGAAAAAAAGTTGCAGCTCTCAGAACATTTGACAGCACGGCTCATCATGATTGCACTGCAATGTGATCTCTTCTTTTCAAATTGTGGTTTTGAAATTAACTAATTTCTGACCAAACTGCCAGTTATTTATTGTACTGATTTTATAAGATATTTACCCGCAGGCTACCATCGTATAGAATATGAAAAACAGCAATGAGCCATAGCACCGTTGCCATTGCAAGACTGACGAAGACAGCAGCGCTCCCGAAGTCTTTTGCCCGTTGAGCAAGTACATGATATTCGGGTGATGACAAGTCCACAACTGACTCAATAGCTGAATTCAATAGTTCAACGATGAGGACTATTGTATTAACCAAAAATAGTATGCCTTTAAAAGAAGTCGATATGGGCAGAAAAAATAAGATTACCAGCAGGAGAGAAAATAGAGCCAGTTCCTGGCGGAAGGCAGCCTCATTGCGAACAGCAAGCCTCAGTCCATTGAGAGAATAAAAAATGGCGGCCCATATCCGTGCAGAGCCTGTTTTGGGGGTTGGTTTCCTGTTCATGTTTTTTTACCGATAAGAGGTTTAGTTCATTGCAAATTAACATACTATTTCTCTCG
>CAZOWJ010000043.1:0-4897 GCA_964583415.1 uncultured Desulfocapsaceae bacterium | reverse complement strand
TACCAGTGAATAAGGGGACAGATTTATTTTTAATGGTAAACATATTTCCCCTAGATCCTAACTCGACAAAACTGTCTCAGATTAAAAGAGTTCCTGAGCATCTTCCGCTGGTTTATAGTGCACTATGAATTATCTTCGCTTTGGCACTATTACATTCAATGATCAGTTTTTGAAAATACCTGATCAGAAAGGAGGACAACTCACTAGTATCGTTCCAGTCCCAAACTACCCCACCGCAACAAGGACGAGTCCCAAGAAAAGAATGCCCACACCAATAAAACGTGGGAGTGAGCCTTTTTCTTTAAGAATAAGTACCCCCATCATGGTCCCGAGGGGGATGGAGAGTTGGCGTAGCCCGACAACATAACTTACATTCTTGGCAAGAGTCATAGCGAGCAAGATTATTCCGTAAGTTGCCCCAATGGCCAACCCCGCCAGGAGCGCCGGCTTGAGCAGACGACGCCAACTGGCGCGAAAATGGGCTGTAGATCTTTTGGTAAACAGCATGATCATCTGCAGCCAAAAGGCGGTGAATACACACTCCAGTACAAGGTAGAGCAAAGCACGCATCCAGCCCGCGGCATCGTTTGGAACGAGCTTGAGCATGTTCATACCAATATCATCCACAAACGAGTAACCGGCGGTGCCAGCAGCAGCCACTATGGCAAAAGCACACGAAGCGTTAAGGTAATTGGTGAATTTAAAGTCACTGATGCTGTTCATAGGCAGGATAAGGGCTCCTGCAACGATGGCCATAATTCCGAGTATCGCTAAAGAGGAAAGATCGCTTCCGCGTCCGACTGCGAATGTAAGCGCCGTAACAAAAAGCAGTGGAAGCGAACGTGCCAGTGGGTAGGCAATGGAGAGCGCACCACGAGCATAGGCACCGGCAAGCCCAGTGTAATAGATAGCCTGAAACAATCCAGCAACGAGCAAAATCCCCCACAGCGCAAGCGGCATTTTGATCATAAGGTTCGCTGTCATGAAAAATATAGGTGAAAACCAAAAAACAGTGCCCAATGTAGCAAGTTGGAAAAAGCCAATGGTTGGCGATTGGCTTTTGGAAAACAAATTCCAACTGGCGTGCATAATTGCAGAAAGAATCACAAGAACTGCGGCAGTAACAGTCATGGAACAACAATTGCCTTTTCAGGTATCTCAACCCCAACACGCTGACCGACCAGAGGCGGATTTTGCCGATAGCGTGAAATACTCATCGATACCGTCAGGTCCACTCCCATATCAATAACGAGCCGGACTGAATTGTGTTCAATCCCTATTCTTTTTACGATACCTGTCTGATATGATGGTTTACTACCTTGAGAAGACACTGGCGCGTGGAGGATGACATTGTGCGAATTGATATGAATGCGACTCCTTCCCTCACTCAAGCGTGATGTCTTAATTTCCCCGAACATCAGGTTGTCATAACTGCTCAGGTACAAACGTTTCCATCCCGCTCGTTCTTCCCTGATGGTGACATCAAAGGTATTCTCATTATTCTCGAATGATATCTCGCCATTCTGCAGCAGGATTGTGTGGTGAGCAAGCCGCCTGCTCTGCGACAGGTAGTGAGTGGAAAAGATGACTGATCTGTTTTGGATGCTGTTGGCGTGTTCGAGTATCTTCAGGATAACCTCCTGGTTTTCCTGATCGACATTGGCGGTGGGCTCATCGCAGAGCAGAACCTCGGGTTCCACTACCAAGGCCCGTGCCAATGCGACTCGTTTTACTTCCCCACCTGACAAACCATGAACATCCGTATTGGCAAAGTTTACCATACCAACACGTTCAAGAGCCGCCGGGATTTTAAGTGCACACTCTTTTTTAGAAACACCCCGAACTTTGAGACCGAACTCGACATTTTTCCATACCGTACCGGAAAACAAGATTGGACTCTGGTCAACCAGAACAACACGGCGCCTCAGGCGGACCAGATGCCGTTTGTCAGAATTAACCCATTTGTTGCGAAATTTTAAGACACCGGATGTTGGCTGGTCAAGAAATGCAAGATGATTGAGTAAGGTCGTCTTGCCAGCACCATTTGGGCCGATCAAGGCGTACACCTTTCGAGCGCTCAGGGATAAAGAGCTGATATTGAGAACGGTCCGGTCACCGTATTGTTTCTTCAGGTTATCAAGCTCATACAACATCTGATTTTATCCGTCCCTGGAAAAAATGGAATATCATGTTGATAGCAAAGGCACAGCTCATCAAAATAATACCAAGCGCCACCGCCAGGACAAACTCACCCTTGTCATACTCCAGGGCCATGGCTGTGGTCATGGTGCGGGTGAATCCTTTGGCGTTGCCGCCGAGCATCATCGATATGCCAACCTCGGCTATTACACGACCAAAAGCTGCAATAATGGCCGCGAAGATACCGAAACGAGCCTCTCGAAAGATCACCCAGGCCATCTGCCGCTGATTTGCTCCGAGGGTCAGCGCGGTATTTCGATACCGTTTGTCAATCTTGCTTATGGCTGCAATGGTAAGGGTTGTTATCAGGGGAATGATTAAAATTACCTGACCGATGATAATTGCCCGCTGCGTATAGAGAAGTTCGAGCGGCCCAAGAATCCCCCTGCGCGAAATTATTGAATAGACCACCAGTCCTATAACAACTGTGGGAAGTGCGAGTAGTGTATTCAAGCAGGTAAGGGTTAACCGTTTCCCCGGAAAGCTGTTAAAGGCGATAACAAATCCAAGCGGCATGCCAAGTGCAGTCGCTGCCAGGGTCGAGAAGAAACTGACATTCAAAGAGACCCCAACAATCTCAAAAAGTTCAGGATCAAGGGATATGAGCAGAAGAATAGCTGATTTCAGACTGTCTAGAAGCATAGTTCCAGCAATAGCGAGTTAAAACAGGTATCGGGCTGTGAATGCACACAACCCGATACCTGTTATGATTAAGCTCCCTTTATCCTATTTATTGCGGGATTGCATCAGGATAAAACAGTTGTTTATCGATCAGACGATAATTACCAATAAGTTTCTGGCCTCTTTCTGAAACAATCCATTCGGCAAATTGTTGAGCAAGGTCATATTTGATCCCCGGAAATTTTTCCGGATTAATCGGTATGACTCCATAAGGATTGGCAAGTTCCGTTGAACCTTCGCTTACTATCGTTAAGTCAAGGGGCGGAGTTTTACCATATTTATATTTTATATAGGTACCACGATCGGTCATTGTATATGCTCTTTTTTCATCAGCATAGGTGAGTGTTTTTCCCATACCCTGGCCGATTGAACGATACCACGTATCCGCCCCTGCGGGCTCTGTAAATGCAACTTCAACCGTTTCACCTTTCTTGACGATCGCCCTTTTCTGCTCCTTTACAGGCACGCCCGACTGTTTCCAGAGCGTCTGTTCCTTGGTATGGGTACCTGAGTCATCGCCACGGGATATAAATTCAGCCTCCTTCGCAGCAATCGCCTTCAGTGCGTCTTTGACATTTGAACTTTTTGCAGCATCAGCAGGATCCTCCTGAGGCCCAATGATTATGAAATCATTGTGCATTACCGCGTATCGTTTGGTACCGTAACCATCGGCAACAAATTTTTCCTCCCGTGCTTTTGCGTGGACGAATATGAGGTCGACATTGCCGTCCATACCATCTCTGATTGCTGCACCGGTGCCTTTGGCAATCACCTTGACGTCAATCCCTGTATCCTTCTTAAACTCAGGCAACAGGATATCAAGCAGACCGGAGGCCTGAGTTGAGGTCGTCGTTGAAATTGACAAAACCTTATCACCACCGTACACCATCTCTGTTAATAAGATTGTCAATAAAACAGCCATTGACAGAATACTCACCTTTCTCACGTTAATTTCTCCTATAATTGTGCGTTGTCAGGGTAGATCATTTTCCCGGACAGGGACATGTCATACCCATTAAATTTTCCTGCTTCAGCCCTGAATAGGGGGTCATGAAGCAGGTTTACGAATCGCTGTATGGCCGGTTCAAAAAAACGATCCCGGTTAATCAATAAATCGAATCGCTCCCAGCGGAGCGGCAGGAAGTCAAGTCCAAGTAGTTCAGCGACCGGACTGATCGCCGGGGCAGCATCTGCCTTATTGTTGAGTACTGCAAATCCTGCATCAATGTGTCTGGATACCTCCTCATGGTAACCTGAAATACTGGCTGCACTGATTTCTGAGCGACTGATTTCGTAATCAAGCAGGAGTCGGGTTCCGGTATTCAAAGGCCTGTTGACAATTTTCACATCCTCTCTGGCAAGATCAGTGACTGAAACTATTGCTTTTGGATTTCCTTTTGCTACCAGTAATCCCTGCTGCCGTTTACTGAAGTTGACAAAAACGGGTGAACGATCCAGCTCATTATCCGCAAATTGAAAATTATATTCCTCATTGTCATCCTGCAGCAAATGACAGGCTGCGATATGACAAGTCCCCTGCCGCAAGGTTTTCAGGCCGCCCATGCTGCCAATATTTGCGAAAAATGCAACTGAATCCGGGCTCTGACTATTGTACAGAGCCAGTGCTCTTTGAATGAGCAAATCGTCACTGCCTGCCAGGAAGAGTCGTCCACTTTCAAGAGAAAGATTCCCTGACACCGGTAAGTTTACAATGTAAAGATCAAGCCACTCCTCGACCAGGTTACGGGGAAACAACCATTTCCCTGTCACCTTCGTCGCCGGCAAGCCCTTATCGCTGACCAGGCTGTAAACAACTTTCTCATTTACATGCAGCAGTTGAGCTACTTCTTTTGTATTCAGATATTGTTTTCCTGTAACCATGAGTACTCCCCATACATATTCAGCAGACCTTTGTTACCATAACCGCACATTTTGTCAATTAACGGTCAGCCTTCGGACAAAAGCAACCATTTATTACCAGTATTAACAAGCATAGATAGGGAAGAAACGAGGAAAG
>CAZOWJ010000042.1:1189-30481 GCA_964583415.1 uncultured Desulfocapsaceae bacterium | reverse complement strand
AACCCTGGCCCAGACCGATCACCAATACTTTATACTAAAAAAGTCATGTTTGTATTGATATCTAAGTCAGATCAGTATATTAACGATTCGCATCAGGGCGGGCTTTAGCCCACTTCAAACGTTAGTGCACTTCAAACTTTTGTCCTGATTCGTATGGCAGAGCCAATTAACTCTGGCCACGCCCACAAGACGTGGTTTTCAAAGTCTAAATACTTATCATGAAAATAGCCATAGCACAGACAAATCCGATTATCGGCGACTTTAAACACAATTTTGACAAGATGAAGCATTTTGCAGATCAGGCCATAAAGCTTCAATGCGATCTTGTTGTCTTTTCAGAACTTGTGATTACAGGATACCCACCTCGAGATCTTCTTGAGAGAAGGGATTTTATCGATGCGAATCTTGCCTGTCTAGAACGGCTGCTGGCTTCCATCCGCGGAATCGGGGTGATATGCGGCTTTGTGGACAAAAATCATGCGGGAAAAGGAAAACCGCTATATAACACGGCCATTCTTTTTGAAGACGGCAACATCATTCATAAGGTTCATAAAAGGTTACTGCCGACGTATGATATATTTGATGAGTGGCGATACTTTGAGCCCGGCAGGGAAAGTCTGCCATGTTCGTACAAGGGACACAGAATAGGGCTTACAATTTGTGAAGATGCTTGGAATGACGAAGATATTTTTCAAAAAAGAATTTATGCTCATGACCCCGTGGCCCAGACTGTTCAAGCCGGGGCTGATCTGGTGATCAATATCGCCGCATCTCCTTATTCTTTGGGACATGATAAATTCAGGCAAAACATGTTTGCGGTTATGGCACAAAAATACAGGCTTCCATTTATGTTTGCCAACCAGGTTGGCGGCAATGACAGCATTCTTTTCGACGGGTCAAGCGCGGTTTTCGACAAAAATGGTAAAGTAATTGCCAGGGCTTCAGACTTTACAGAAGATGTTGTGATCTTTGATTCAAAAACATTACAAGCATACAGAGACAGCATCCACAACGTTTCACAATCGGATACGGAATCTATATTTAAGGCTCTGGTCATGGGAACCCACAACTATGTGACTAAGTGCGGTTTTTACAAAGTGGTTATCGGTTTGAGTGGGGGTATAGATTCAGCTCTGACCGCATGCATTGCAGTCAGGGCTTTGGGTCCAGAGAATGTTTCTGTGGTTTTTATGCCGTCTCCGTACACATCTAAAGAAAATTTTGAAGATACACAAAAGCTGGCCGCGAATCTGGGTGTGGTTCTGACAACCATCCCCATAGAAAGCATGTTTAAAGAATTTATAAGATTTCTTTCACCTGCTTTTAAAGACACCGAGCCGGATATTACGGAACAAAACATCCAGGCCAGAATCAGAGGCACCATCCTTATGGCACTTTCCAACAAACATGGTACACTTGTTCTCTCCACAGGCAACAAGTCTGAACTTGCCGTTGGGTATTGTACGCTCTATGGTGACATGACCGGTGGCCTGGCTGTCATTTCGGACATTCCAAAAACCATGGTTTATGATCTTGCGCATTTTATCAATCAGGAAAAAGAGTTAATTCCTCCCCGAATCATCACCAAAGCGCCTTCCGCCGAGCTCAAACCTGATCAAATCGACCAGGATGATCTGCCGCCTTATGACATTCTTGACGCTATTTTAAAAGAATACATCGAAGAAATTAAGGGAATCGAAGATCTGGTTCAAGTGGGGTTTGATAAAAGGGTTGTCGAGGATGTAATTTCACGGGTTGACAGGAATGAATACAAACGGCATCAGGCGCCGCCGGGTCTTAAGGTGACGTCAAAGGCGTTTGGTTATGGTAGAAGATATCCTCTGGCGCAACGGTATACGGGAAAATCTCACCTAAGCTAAGCTTTTCAAAGTTCAACGTTCACGGGTTATATCGGGGCAGAAGGTCAGAAGGTGAGAAGATCAGATGTTAGGAGATTAAAAGAACCGCCAACCTTCTTACGTTCTAACCTTCTTAAATTCTTAAAAACGGTCAACACATTTTCCCTGCCATGTATCCCTCGTTTCTAGTGTTTTCCGGATGAAAGCGATGGTTTCCGTCTTTTTAAGAGACCATGTGGGTGCCACTAATTCATTTGGATGTGGATCTCCGGTCAGACGCTGAATTACCATGTGTTTTGGAATACGTTCCAAAAAATCACAGACGATATCTATGTATTCATTTTGCTCCAGACATCTGTATTTGTTCGTGTGGTAAAGCTTATCCAGCTTTGTGCCCTTTACAACGTAAAGGAGATGAAGTTTGATGCCGTCTATTTCCATGTCGGCAACAGCCCGAGCTGTTTGGAGCATATGAACCTTTTTTTCCTGGGGAAGACCGAGAATCACATGGGCACAGATGTTGATACCCCTGTTTTTCGTTGCATCCACAGCCGCTTTGAAACAGCTGAAATCATGCCCTCGGTTGATCAAGGCAAGGGTGGAATCATTGGCCGATTGCAGACCGTATTCGATCCAAACCAGATAATTGTCCACATATCCCTGTATAAGATCCAGGATCGGTTCGTTGACACAATCCGGTCTTGTACCGATGGAAATCCCAACCACATCTTCAACGCTAAGGGCCTGTTCATATAGATGTTTAAGCGTGTTAAAAGGCCCATAGGTGTTTGTAAATGATTGGAAATATGCTATAAATTTTTTTGCTTTATAGCGTTTAAACAGTGCGCTTTTCGCCGTTATAATCTGATCGATAACCGAAAGTCCTTTTGTATGGGCCCCGGTGCCGGAGCCTCTCGCATTACAGTAGATACATCCGCCTGTGGAGATGGTTCCGTCCCTGTTTGGACAGGAAAGACCGGCATCGATGGTAATTTTTTGAACTCTACATCCGAAGATATTTTTCAGATAGGTGTTAAAGTCATTGTATCGTTGACGCATTTTTCTCGGTTTCGGGAAGGGAGCATTGGTTCAAGTTTGTTTTTGGCGAATTAATGATTAATTTAAAAGGTTAATATATACATTTTTGTACAAAAGATGTAAAATAATTAATGATGAATTCGAAAAACATTCGGATTCTTCTAGTGTTAGATGCCCAAACACGAAATACCAAATATTTTCGATAAAAGTTTTATTTCGGCTTTCTACGAAACCATAATTAAAAGCAAAATCATTGTTTATGGCTGTTTATAGAAAAAAGTACGATATTATTGTCGTTGGTGCCGGCCATGCCGGATGTGAGGCTGCGCTTGCTGCTGCCAGAATGGGTTGCTGTGTACTTCTTTTTGCCATAGATCTGGATAAGGTGGCGTCCATGCCCTGTAGTCCATCCATTGGAGGTATGGCAAAAGGTCAGCTTGTAAAGGAGATCGATGCCTTGGGTGGTGAAATGGCAAAGATCACGGATAAAACTGCGATACAGTATAGAACCCTGAACACCAAAAAAGGCCCTGCCGTCCATTCTTCCCGTACGCAAAACGATAAAATCCGGTATCACATGGCCATGAAGGCCGTCATTGAAAAACAACCGAACCTCGATCTGAAACAGGCCATGGTGGAACGGCTTGTGGTGGAAGACGATAAGATTGCCGGGGTGGAGGATCAAACCGGTTTCGGATACCAGGCTGATGCTGTTGTTCTGGCCACGGGAACTTTTTTAAGCGGTCTGATTCATATCGGATTTAATTCTTTTAAAGCTGGAAGGGCCGGTGAATTTGCATCCTATAGCCTCCCCTCTCATCTGAAAGACCTTGGATTTAAACTTGGAAGGATGAAGACCGGTACACCGCCCAGACTCAAAAAATCGAGTGTCGATTTTAATGCATTTACAGCCCATGGTGCAGAGGAACAACCCGTGCCGTTTTCGTTTTTTACGGATAAGATTACCCTGCCGCAAATTCCAAGCTTTATCGGTCATACCAACAAGAAAAGCCACAAGATTATACAAGAGAATCTAAAGCGCTCTGCCCTGTATGGTGGTATTATCAAAGGAATTTCGGCCCGCTACTGCCCTTCTTTCGAAGACAAGATCGTCAGATTTCCGGACAAGGAAAGGCACCAGGTCATTCTTGAACCTGAAGGTCTTGATACCCAGGAGATTTATGCCAGCGGTCTTGGAAACAGTATGCCAATGGAAGTCCAGGTTCAATTTGTCAGATCCATCAAGGGGCTGGAATCGGCGGAAATCATGCGGCCTGCCTATGCCATAGAGTACGATTATGTAAATCCTGTTCAGCTTAAGCCAACGCTGGAAACGAAGTTGATTTCAGGCCTGTTTATGGCCGGTCAGATTAATGGAACGTCGGGTTATGAAGAGGCTGCTGCTCAGGGAATTTGGTCAGGGATCAATGCCGCTTGCAAGGTTCAGAAAAGACCGCCCTTTATTCTTGACCGCTCCCAGGCATATATGGCGGTTATGGTCGATGACCTGGTGACGCGGGGTACACGGGAACCTTACCGCATGTTTACGTCAAGAGCGGAATATAGATTGATGCTTAGGGAAGATAATGCCGATATAAGATTGATGGAAATCGGACACGAAATTGGCCTTATCAACCATGATGCTTTAAAGGATGTGCAAGAACGGAAAAAACAAATTTCCAATGAAATCAAGAGAATTAAGTCCACTGTTATAAAACCTGGGAAGGAAATAAACGATTATCTCATTCATCAAGGGACAACACCCTTAAAAAGTGGTATATTTCTCCATCAGCTTCTTAAAAGAGCCGAACTTGCTTACAGTGCTGTTGATGCTTTGGCGAAAAGCCCGGACAACATCACTAGCAAGGTGGCCCGGCAAGTGGAAACAGAGATTAAATATGAGGGATATATACACCGTCAGCTAAAAGAAATCGAAAAATTTAAAAACATGGAAAGGATGAAAATACCCGACAATTTTGATTTTAATAGGGTGCACGGCCTTTCCAACGAACTCAAAGAAAAGCTTTCCGCGGTCATGCCGTCTTCTTTGGGCCAGGCGTCACGTATAGACGGTATCACCCCGGCCGGACTTTCAGTAATTATGGTCGCCATCAGAGCTGCTGAGAGACAGACATCTGAAATCGGAAGTCGACCATCGAATGGTCCTTGACACGTTGAAGCTTTTAACTTGTCTTGATTGTTGAAGAAAATGATCATAGACAATATGAATGTGCCAATTAAAGTAAAGAATCCTGACCCGGAGCGCCTGGTTTAACGAAACCGTCAAGATTGATTTTAAAATAATGAGGTAACTACAGGATGGCAGAGACAGATTACTATAAAATGCTCGGTGTGAACAAAACCGCTTCTAAAAATGAGATCAAGAAGGCGTATCGAAAACTCGCCATGAAGTATCATCCGGATCATAGCAAAGGAGATAAAAGCGCCGAGGAAACATTTAAGAAGATCAGCGAAGCTTATGCTGTTTTGAGTGATAAAGAAAAACGAAAACAGTATGACACATTCGGTTCAGCCGGATTCCAGCAACGGTATTCACAGGAAGATATTTTTAAAGGTTCCGATTTTGAAAGTATACTCAGCGAATTGTTCGGTGGATCCGGCCGTTTTGGCGGTGGTGGAAGGGGTACGCGGTTTTCCTTTGATGGCGGCGGTCCGTTTGGCGGTTATCAAAGAAAGCAGCAGGCTCATCCAAAAGGATCTGATCTTGAATACGAGCTTGCTTTGACCTTGGAGGATGTGGCGGCAGGAACCCAAAAAATCGTATCTTTTCAGCACAAAGGCCGTAGCGAAAAGATAACAGTAAAAATACCAAAAGGAATGATTTCCGGGAAGAAACTGCGGATTGCCGGCAAGGGTGAACCCAGCCCATACGGTGGTTCCGCAGGAGATCTGTATGTTAAATCAAAAGTGCTTAATAATCCGGTCTATGATGTCCAAGCACAGGACCTATATATCAATCGGGACATAAAGCTGAGTGAGGCGATTCTGGGTACGAATGTTTCCGTCCCGACATTGAGCGGCAAAGAATTAAAACTGAAAATACCCGCTGGTACAAAACATAAAACAAAAATGCGTTTGTCCGGACATGGACTTCCCCATATGCACGGTAAAGGTCAAGGGGATCTTTATGTTCATATCCATGTCAATATGCCAAAGCGCCTGACCAAAAAACAAAAAGGTCTGATTGAACAATTGGCAGAGACCGGCTTGTAAAACAATGCATTTATTGATAGAATGTCGAGCGGAAAGAATATTTTTCAATGGGATCATTGACAAGAATTTCCGTTCAATGTATTTTTGTTATCAATCAGATAAATTGGCCTTTTATTAAAATGCCAAAAAAAGGACCTTATAGGTTCTCATTATGCCTGAACTTGTACCCGTCCTGTCGAAAAACGATATCGATAACCTGGTCACACAGGTTGCACACCGGATTTCTACTGACTATCGGAATCATGACCTTATTCTTATTGGCGTATTGAAAGGCGTATTTGTCTTTTTATCTGATCTTGTCCGGTGCCTTGATATCCCTGTTCAAATCGATTTTATACGCGTTTTCAGTTATGGTTCTGATGTGTCTTCCTCTGGAGAGATCCATTTAACCAAGGATATAGAGGTTGATATAAAAGATAAAGATGTACTTATTGTAGAGGATATTGTGGATACAGGCTTGACTTTAAAATATCTTATCGATTATTTGAGATCTTATCACCCAAAGACGATTAAAGTGTGTGTCTTTATTGACAAACACGAGCGCCGTGAGGCAGACATTGCGATCGATTATAGTTGCCATGATGTGGCCAAAGGGTTTCTGGTTGGCTATGGCCTTGATTATAATGAAGACTATCGGTATTTATCGGGGATTTATCACCTTAAACTATAACCATTGGGGTATACTATGATTATTTCCTGTAAAGAATGTAACGCAAATTTTAAATTGGATGAAAGTCTTTTAAAGCCGACAGGTTCAAAAGTTCGTTGCTCGAAGTGTAACGAGATTTTTGTGGCATATCCACCAAAGATTTCAGAAGAAATTGAAGCGCCTATTGAAATGGAATTAGATATTGAAGATCAGCAAGTTACAGAGGATCTCGAGGCCGACAAAAAGGAAATGACGGACCCGGATGAACTTGATTTTTCGGACTTGGACAAGTTGATTGACGAAGAAGAAGCCCCGGAGAGTGAAGATATAGCGGATGAAGACATCGAAGATCTTGATTTGGATCTTGATCTGGATATTGAGCCTGAAACGGAAATAGCCAAAGAGGATCTTGAGGCCGAAGTCGATAAAGAGGAGACGAGCGAAATCGATCTGTCAGATCTGGAGAACCTGCTTGATGAGGAAGAAGTAGCAACGAGTGAAAGCACAGCGGATGAAACGATGGAAGATCTGGATCTGAAAATTGTGCCCGAAACTGATGTGTCCATGGAGAAAGCACCCCCGAGCGCTGAACCCGAAGAGCTCGATGAGCTCGATCTGTCAGATCTGGAAGATATTCTGGATTTAGATGAACCCATGACCGAAGAGGAATCCGTACCAGATGATATTGAGCTCGAGTTGGATATGGAGACGGAACCCGAACTCGAAAAAGTGCCGGAAGGTGTTGAAGCCGAAGATCTTGAAGAGGTTGATCTATCAGAAATAGAGAAAATGCTTGAAGTAGAAGAAGAAACAGAAGCTGAAGAGGAACCTCTGGAGAAAGAGCTGGAGCTTGAATTGGATATGGAAGAAGCGCCTGCTGATGCCCCGCTGCCTGAGGACTCCTCCCAAGTTGAAGTATATGAACTTGATGAAGCTGACGATACCGTGGATGAACCCGAAGCGGTGATGGCCGCTGCAACCGAGGAGATGGAACCGGAATTTGAAGTTGGAGAAAGTGAAGAGGAGGACCAGTTAGAAGATGACATCGTCGATGAGGAACCACTGGTAGAGGAAACGACACCTTCCAAAGAAAGACGCATCAGCAAACCGCTTGTTGTTCTGCTGATTTTAGCATTATTGGCGGGTGGCTCTTACGGCACTTATGTTTTGCTTGATTTCATGAATATTGAAATTCCTTATATCAGCGATTATATCAAACCCAAAGTTTCTGATCCTGTGGGCAGTCTCAAGATAGACACTTTAGATGTAAACAGCAAGTTCCTGCTCAATGTCAAGGATGGCAAACTTTTTGTGATAACAGGCCGAGTTAAAAATGGATATTCAGATGTTCGTCGTTTTATCAGCATCAACGGCAGATTGTATAAAAAAGGAAAAATTCTTGACCAGACAGAAATGGTTTTCTGCGGGAATATTTTGTCGGATATTGAACTTTCCAATATTGAACTTGAAGCCATAAAGAAACGACTTTCAAACCGTTTTGGGGATAATAAATCGAATATGCAGATTAAGCCTGGAGGAGAGCTTCCGTTTATGCTTATATTTTCGAATCTGCCGGAAGATCTCGAAGAATTTTCCATTGAAGTGGGGGGTTCGACTCCGGCAGGGTAAGCCTGAATTAAAAGTTTTACCTTGTTCAAACTCGATTTTGTTTACGTTCGTTTAGGGTTTTAGACTTGACTTGGCGAATCTGAACTGTTAGAAATTCCGTTTTTCGTATAGGAAGTGCCATGGCGATGTAGCTCAGATGGTCAGAGCATACGGCTCATATCCGTAGTGTCCGGGGTTCAATTCCCTGCATCGCCACCAGTCATTCTTCGAGCGACCTTAATCGTTTAAAATCGTTCGATTTTTATATATCGCGAGCTCAGACGAGCAGTAGTGCCACTAATAATGACACTAAACTGCCACTATCTGGCTCGCGTTTTCTTTTTTCGAGCCTCAGAAGCACTCAACTTCTGGAGGATTCGAAGCATGTCGAACACTCAAATACCTGATTATCTAGTTAGAAATTCATTTGGTTACTACCATTTTCGTATTTTCATCCCGAAAGATTTACGCTATCATCTTAAACGTACTGAATATAGGCGCAGCTTAAAGACTCGGTGCCCTTTCGAAGTACTAGGGCAGCATTAACAGATGCAGATATACCCACAATAACGGCAAGCGATAGTGCAGCAATGATAGTTTTCACACGAACTCCTCCTATTATCGTTGAGGAAGTTTCCACTAGACTTTGCTATAATCACTATCTTATCGTCCTCCAAAAACAGCTAAAACAGGAAAACCACCTAAACCCAAAAGTGACAAAATGATTGCTATCTGGCTAAAAGCACTAAGAGTAAAACACTGGATAAAAAACTTTTTTGTCCTTGCACCATTCTTGGCAAGCTATCAATTTGGATTTAATGTGTATTTGGTTAAAAGCGTTGCTGGTTTTTTTCTGTTCAGCCTTTTATCAAGTGCTGTCTATCTCTTTAACGATGTAATTGATATTGACTCTGACAGGCTTCATCCTGAAAAAAAATCAAGGCCGATTGCGGCAGGGGAAATATCGATTTTTCAGGCAAGAAGTGTATCTTTTTTGTTGGCTTCTTTATCGCTTTTAATATCTTTCCAACTTCATTACTATTTCTTTTTTTGCTTATTAGCATATGCTATTAATAACGTTCTATATACCTTTTGGCTGAAAAACCATACAATTATAGATATCATTTCCATCGCAGTCGGGTTTGTCTTAAGAACATATGCGGGAGGAGTTCTGGTTGATGTTGTCGTCACAAACTGGATGATCGCCTCTGTCTTTTGTCTGTCTCTTTTGCTTGGATTTGGTAAACGTCGTGCTGAGTTTGAAAATTTGCAAGATAATGCGGTAATGACAAGGAAAGTTCTGGAGTTTTATGATATTTCAAAACTTAACGTACTGCTTGGAGTATCAGCAAGTATAACAATTGTTACTTACATGCTTTATTCACTTGCCCCAGAAACAAAGGCTCTTCATAACACCGATAATATTATTTTTACTACACCATTTGTTGTCTATTGTGTTTTTCGCTACTTGTTGAAAATTCAGGAAAAAGACCGAGGAAGCGGACCAGTCGAAATTATTTTGCATGATAAGGCCTTTTGTCTTGTTGGCTTACTCTGGTTATTTTCATTACTGTTTATTATTCACTCCTGAGACGTGAGGTTAACCGAGTTACTAATTCTTATCGTCGAATAGTGTTAATATGACAAGAGATCCCCAAAAATATTTCAATAATATTGCCCGACAGATGGGTGAAAAAGAGGTATATCTCTATTTTGCACTTGCGTTGCTTGCTGCTCTCGGTAGTTTGCTCATTGGTGAGCGCGTTTTCTTTAATGAATATGTCACCACCGATGAGCATAGCTATATTTATGAGGCGTGGCTGTTTTCTCAGGGTAAGCTCAGCCTAAGCTGCCCACAGTTAACCGACGCCTTCTTTCACCGCATGATTATCTGTGATGATCAGGTGGGATGGGTGTCGCGTTACCCGCCCGCTCAAATCCTCTGGCTGGTGCCAGGTGTGGTGTTAGGTTACCCTCGATTGATGACGGCTGTTGCGGCCTTTCTGGCTGTCTGGTTTCTCATTAAAGCCGGCAGGCGTCTAGACATTCCGGGTTGGTGTAGCGCCTTGCTGTTAATGATCAGTCCGTACTTCTGGTTGATGCAGGGCACGGTGCTTAGTCATACTTCGGCACTGGCCGTCACAGCACTGATGATCTGGGCCTATCTGGTGTGGATCCAGGAGCGCAAAATCCCCTTTGCGGTGATCGCAGGCCTGGCATGGGGCTTTTTGTTTCTGGGTCGTTCCTATACCGCGATATGGATTGCCCTGCCTTTTGCGGTTGATGCGCTGTTTCGCCTGGCACAAACAAGAACACGCCCGATGTGGGTTGGCACGTTTAGTTTTGCTGTCAGCGCCGGCACCGGTATTCTCGGCTATCTGGCATACAATTACCTGATTACGGGCGATGCACTGCATTCGACATTTTTACATTATGATCCTTCTGATACCCTGGGCTTTGGTGTCAGGCATGGTAATTTGTTTACACCGGAACAGGGCTGGGAATATATAAAAACCAACATCAACGCACTGAATGTCAATTTATGGGGGTTTAAGGGTTCTTTGTGGGTCTGGCTGGCATTGAGTCTGTTCGGCTGGCGTAAACGCATCAGCGCGATGTTTCTTGCGGTTATTTTTTTGGTCTGGCTGGCCTATGGTGCTTTCTGGTTCAGGGGCATCACGGATATACAGCCGGTCTATTATTATGAAACACTGACATTCATGGTATTGGCCGCCGGTATGGGCGTGAGTCGCCTGTTCAGGGCAAATTGGCGAGTCCCTGATCAGATGAAAAGCCTGGCGGCAGGCCTTCTCCTTGTGGTGGTTTCTTTAGGGGCACTGAAAACATTTGACACCAATGCCGAGGTAGTGAAGAAACGTATGGAGTATCTGCATACTAAAAGCCAGGCCATACATTCGGTTCCAGCCGGATCAATTGTGATACTGGACAAATTGCAAAAATGGGGCCTGGTATTCAATCCGCACGGCCTGGATTCAGACCCGATGGTGGTGCGCGATGCCTACGGGGTTTCACTGGTGTTGCCACGACTTTTTCCTGATCGAACACTTTACGAGTTGTCTGCTCATTCTTTTGCAAAGCCCAGGCTTGTGCAAGACGGGGAGCATGTCTTGCGAATCATTCCTGCGACCGGAGCTGATGCGAAAACAGGAAAACGAAATCATTCTGTTAGCCCGGTAAATTACGTCGCGCTTGAATCTGAGCATAAAGCGGGCCTGCTCGCATATAGAGTTCGACAGTACATGCTACCGGGGCTCTATGAGATTACATTTATACTCAAAGCCAGTGGAAAGCCCGGCGACAAAATAGGCCATATTGAATTGCATGATCAGCTACAGGATGAAAACCTGCAAACAAGAATTTTAAGGCCGGGTGACCGTAAAGTGATGATGCGACTCAATGTTTATGAAGACCGTATTGTAGAGCCACGCTTGTATTTTGATGGATCAGGCCAGCTCGAATTTGACCGCATCGAGATTCGACTGCTTCAAGTTGAGCCGGAACCCCGAAAAGCGTCGTTTCCTGCAGTGAGCATTCAGCCATTGCTGTTATAGTCGCCGTTGCGGCAGGTCAGTGCTTCCGGTTTGGTTTAAAGATAATTAATTGCTAATTAGGGTTCAGGGATAAGTATGTGCAGCTTGTGCAGCTTGATACAACAACGTGGCGGTTTTGGGCATGTTCCGTGCTTAAATTACCGCCTTGAAGTCTCGAAAGAACGGGGCTGAAGTAATGACTGACAGGATGACAAAGAGACAAGTTCAACTACTCGCGCTGTTTTGTGTGGTTGTTGTCGGTCTGGCGCTCAGGGTGGCTCTGAGTTGGAACAGTGTGATGAATCTACCGCCCTCAACCGACGAGTCTATTTCGCAATTGCTGGCGGATTCCATTTCTCGTGGTGAGCAATATCCTTTGTTGTTTTTTGGGCAACCCTACCAGTTTCCGCTCGAAGCTTACCTGATGTCGGTGTTTTCCGGGATGCTTCCGAATGATGCCTTCGGTGCACGTATTCAGCTATTTCTGCTTAGATTACTAACGACGGTGCTGCTATGTGCCGTCGCTATTCAGGTTTTTGATAAAGGCAAGCGTCTGCCCACGCTTGCATTAATTCTAGTTCCTTCCGCGTACTGGCTGGTTTACCAGGCTGGTTATGTTGTGCCCCAGCATAGTGCTTTTGCCTTTTTATCGTCACTTATTTTCCTTTTAGCGATCCACCTGAATTGCCGGGTGAGTCCAGCTTACCTGCTCACCGTGAGTATCGGGATACTATCGGGCCTGTCAATTAGTAACCACCTGTTGGCATTATCCGTTGTTGCGGGTGCATTTCTGGTAGTGGTCTTTACCGGCAGCATGCGACTATTTTTCCAGAGAGCCCCGGCATTTGCCGGCGGGCTGTTGATCGGTCTGATTCCTTATCTGATGGCTATATTTACAATTGATGGTGCTTATGATGCAATTGCTAGCAGACTGGATCTGGGGGTGTTTTTTCACCGTTTCTTCAACGTTGTAATTGGCCATGCACTACCTGGGGCGATGGGGATCTTTCCACCTCGTTTTCCGGATTTTTCCGCTCACATAGAGGGTTGGGCACCTTTGCGCTCACTCTTTGTTGCCGGTTTTTTGCTCGTATTGTTTTCCTCGATCCTGATCAGGCTTTACAAATTTTATACCCATACCATGGCGGCACACTGGCCCCGGCTACAGTGGCCGGATATGTTCCTGATAGTGACGCTTGCATCAATTACCATGATGTCTATGAATTCAGCCGGTGCCGCGAAAGAACACCGCTATCTGCTGCCCGTTGTCTGGGTGTTCCCCTTTCTGATCGGGTATATCTATGTGTGGGGTAATTCGCTGCTGCGCCTGGCTATTAGTGGATTCACAGTTGCTTTGCTGGTCGTGAATCTTGCAACAGGCATCACAGTGATTGAGGATTGGCATAATCCCGAGGACATTCAGCAACATGCGGATATACCGGAACTAGCCCCTGTCATGTCCTGGATGCAGGCGCAAAATATTCACCATTGCTATGCCTCTTTCTGGCAGGCCTACCGGTTTACCTATGAATCCAGCGGGAATATTATCTGCAGCCCCGTTTATAATGAAAGGTTTCTCGACTGGCCGATTCCATATAAAGACGAAGTAAACCGACATACCCGTGTCGCCTACTTCATGTCATACACGCATCAGAGCAGATATACATTTATCAAATTCGAAAAGCGAATGGATGCTTACGGCATTACCTATCAACGGAAACAGTTTGGCAATTATTTTGCCTATTATGATTTTGAATATCGGCCTGCCGATGGTGAATCTTTATTACCGGCAAGTGAGTATAACTTGAGTACCAATATTGATCAGGCGCAGGCGATAGAACTGACGGATGGAAACGTTTCAAAAGCATGGAAGGTAAAGGAAACCCAGAAGGCTGGTCAGTATGTAGAGGGGGTGTTCAAGTTACAACAATATGTCCAGAGAGTGGATATCGTGCATCCATTCCTGGACCCTTACCCGGCGAATTCTGTGCGGGTTCTGGGTAGACGCGGCGATACCTGGTTTGAATTGTCGGATCCGGTCGAATTTCAGGCAGATCTGGTCGCCTATTACAACAATCACCCGGTATTAGGGGAATTTTTACAAACCATACGCTTTGATCCCCAGTGGCTGGATGCCATTCGAATTGAACTGGTTTCGCCCAAAGAGGGCAAGGACTGGACACTTAGTGAGGTCCGTATTGGTGTTCTGGAAAACGGATGATTCTGGCCCTTGTATTTGCACTTCTAACTCTATGTCTGTTGATTCCATTGTTGCAGTAACTGCTCCTGGGAGCCAAAGGACAAAAATACGCTGAAGTCTTTGTTACTGTTTTGGATGATTACGGCAACCCTGTCCCTAATGCTAACGTTGAAGAAACATTTACTGGTGATTTTGAAGGGCCGGGAAGCGGGGTGACTGATAGAATTAGAAACAGGGGACAAGAAACAGACCACGGTTTATGCTTGATGTCAATATGATTTAACTGCCAGTAGCAAGGTTAAGCGGTGTTGTATATAAAGGAACTAAAACTTCTTCCTGTACATCTCTGATAACAGTACCTGCTACTCCATAATAACGTTACCGTAAATCTTATATTCAAATCCTAATTTGGTTCCTCGTTTGGGAACTAAACTGAATTTAGAATTTGACTTTGCTTTACTAATTGCTGGTCAACCCTGGACATACATGCCATTAGGGTGCCATTACGTGGACAAATGGAACAATATTAGAAATTCTGACCTAATGATATCAGGTAGTTACGTCTTCTTGCGGATTCCCTGCATCGCCACCAAAATATTACTATCATTGAGAAAATAATATTCTTGGTGGTTTTAGACCCATCTTTATCCACTCTTGTTATCCACAAAGATAGCAAACAGAGAGGTATGAAGATGGGTTTTATAATTTCAGCACCTTGTTACATGTATCAGAGTCCTTCTGGCTGCATCTTCCATTTACGTATTCCTGCAGATCTGAAAGGGCTTGTTGGTAAGACCGAGTTCCGGTACTCTCTTCGCTCTGGAATTGTCCGAATAGCACAATATCGTGCACGGTGTATAGCATCCTACATCCACCAGTGGTTCATAAAGGTACGTATCAATATGTCAGAGTTCACACCTTGGGGCACAACAAGTTGAGATATAGAAATCCATATGTCAACAACCTGGTCTCAATTTGACATATGGATTTTTTTATGTCAAATTGACTACAAAAGAAAAACAGAAAGAACTGGTAAGGAAAATGGAGATATCTGAATACATTTCAGGAAAGTACGAACAGCAGTATGATTATAAGAGCTTTTTACCGGAGCAAATCAATCATGCATGGCATGTGGATGAACCGGAACTGGTGATTCTACTTGATGATGCGAATAGACTCTTGGGTGAGTTGAACGCGTTTTCGCAGCTTGTTCCAGATGTCGATTTCTTTATTAAGATGCATATCGCAAAGGAAGCTACAACTTCCAGCCGAATTGAAGGTACTCGAACAAATATGGAAGAGGCCCTGGTTGATGTGCAGGATGTTGCCCCGGAAAGAAGAAATGATTGGGAGGAGGTCCAGAACTATATAAAAGCCGTCAACTTTTCCATTGAACGCCTTCAGACTCTTCCGCTCTCAACTCGCCTGTTAAGAGAAACGCATAAGGTCTTGATGCAGGGTGTGCGAGGTGAACAAAAGTTGCCGGGAGAATTTCGTAAAAGCCAAAACTGGTTGGGATCAAGCTTGAAAAATGCGGTTTTTGTACCACCGCACCATGAACACCTCATTGACTTGATGGGGGATCTGGAGAGTTTTATCCATAATGACGAAATCCATGTTCCGCATCTGATACGGGTCGGTATACTGCATTACCAGTTCGAAACAATACATCCGTTCCTTGATGGTAATGGGCGTCTTGGCAGGCTCCTGATTACGCTTTACCTGGCTAGTTTTAACCTACTTCACAAGCCAGCCCTGTATCTCTCAGATTACTTCGAGAGGAATCGATTGGATTACTATGATCATTTGACGGTTGCTCGCACGAAAAATGATATGTCAGCTTGGCTACGTTTTTTCCTTATTGGTGTCCAAGATACTGCTGAGCGGTCTATAGGTGTATTTAACGCGATTTTAGAACTGAAGGAGCGGATTGAGCGTGAGATTATGCCGCAGTTTCACGTGAGGCGGCAAAAGAATGCCCAATTGTTAATGAAGACTTTATATCAACGACCTGTTGTGAATGTAAAAGGAATGAAGGGCATACTAAATGTGCAAACAAATACCGCTAGTTCGCTTATAAGTGAATTTGAAAAATTTGGAATTTTAGAAGAAATGACAGGTTATAAACGAAACAGAACTTTTGTTTTTTCTGAGTATGTACAGTTATTCAAATAGAGTAGTAGAAAGCTTGTCTGCCCATCCGCCCGCTTATCTGGTGGCGGATGGGTTCCTGGATAGGTAGGGGGCTTAACAGTTTCTGCCAGATGAATCGAGCTCGTGTAAAAAGAGTGAGTGGCACGATTTTATGATTTGTGATTCTCCGTCAGTGTTTTCTCAGCAGGTTGAAATCATCGAATACGTTATAGAGAGCCGGTATTACCAGCAGCACCAGCATGGTTGTCATCAGCAGGCCGAAGACAATGGAGCATGCCAGCGGAATCAGGATCTGAGCCTGCATAGAACGCTCTGCCATCAGAGGAAGCAGCCCCATGATGGTGGTGAGCGAAGTGAGCAATACTGCACGGAATCTATCTCGGCTCGCCTGCCTGGCGGCATCATTGGCTGATTCTCCTTTATCCATGTGATTGCGTATAAAAGTCACCAGCAGGATCGAGTCGTTCACCACGATACCGGCCAGGGAAATAAATCCCATGATACTCGGCATACTTAAATCCAGGCCCAGGAGGATGTGGCCCCAGATGACGCCGATCAGCGCAAATGGGATCAAGACCATGACAATGATCGGCTCCAGGTAGCTCTTAAACTGGAGACTGAGAATAATAAACACCCCGAAGATCCCGATCAAAAAGGCTTTTACCATACCCGCCATTGCTGTTTTACCCTCTTTTTCCTGTCCTTCAAGCAAAACAGAGACATCCGGGAACTCTTTGGAAAGTTCTGGTAAGAAATTATCACGGGTATGCTGAATAACTTCGTTTGCATTAGCTTTTGCGGTATCTATATCGCCGGTGACGGTTACGGTCCTGAGCGAATTTATGCGATTAATGCTGGCAAAGCCGCGGCCCTGTTCCACTGTGGCCACGGACTGGAGGGGAACCCGTTTTCCTTTAGGGCTCACCACATAAAACGAGGAGAGATCGGTAACGAACTGTCGGTCTTCATCAGCAATTTTCACCATGATCTCATAGGATTCTCCACCATACTGGACTTCGCTTGCAACACTGCCGTAAAAGGCGGCGCGTAGCTGGCTGGCGATAGTTCTGGCGGTAAAGCCCATGGCCAGCGCACCCCTGTTCATCTTGATGCGGAACTCTGGCTTTCCTGGCCGCAGGTCATCATTGAGATCAACGACACCGTCATAGCTGCTTAACCAGTCGATCAGCTTGACAGAAGCCATTTTCAGCCGGTCAAGATCTTGTCCCTGGAGCTGCAATTCTATGGCCAGCCCACCAGGGCCAGTACTCGGTTCTTTGAAGGTGATGTTTATTATGTCGGGAATGGTGCCAATATACTTCCGCCAGGTATTGGTGATGGAATCGATGGAGCTGTTGCGTTCCTCAGCGCTCAGCAGATCAAGAGACACCGTGGCCACATGGGGGCCGGATTCGCCTGCATCTGCGTTGGTGTTAAACAGTACACTGTAGTTTTCAACGAGGGGCTGCTGCATGGGTTGCTCTGGTGTCAGCTCCTTATCAATGCGCAATATCGCAGCTACCACCTTGTCCACCACAGCCTCTGTACGCTTAAGTGAGGTGCCCTGGGGCATGAGGATCCGGGCCTGGAGCACATCCCCTTCTGTATCCGGAAATGCTGTCACCTTCAAAAAGCCCCCCGCCACCATGGAGATAGAAGAGATGAACAGGAAGATCACAAAACCAAGTAGGAGATAACGGTAGTTGACTACATAATCTACAACCCTGCCAAGGACATTCTCCCGGAGGTAATCAATAATCCCATCGAATTTTTTCCGAAACCCTGTGGATGAACTGCGGTTATAGCCAGTCAGGGAATGGGAGAGGTGATTGGGCAGAATGACAAAAGCCTCTATGATGCTGATCGAGATGGTCAGTATCAGCATTACCGGGATAGCATAGAGCACCTTGCCGATATCCCCCTGCATGCTGAACGCCAGAGCACCAAAGACAAAGAGTGTGGTGAGAAAAGATGAGAACACCCCCGAAGCCACTTCAGAAACGCCATCAATTGTCGCCTGAAGAGGTTGTTTCCCTTCCTCAAGATGGGCGACTACATTCTCAGCTATTACGATGGCATCATCCATCAGGATGCCGATGGCGATCAGCAGGCCAACCATGGTCAGCATATTGAACGAAAAACCGATCTGCTCCATGAAGAAAAAGGTCATGCAAAACGAAATGGGTAGTCCCATGGCAACCCAGAATGACACCCTGAAGTTGAAAAACAGCCAAAGTGTGAGGAAGACCAGAAATAATCCCTCAAGCCCGTTGATTGTCAACATATTGAGCCTGTCCCGAACAATCTTCGAGATATTTTGAGTAATGACAAATTCAACCCCCGGAGCGGCCAACTGTTTTTCGGTTTCCAGAAACGCTGAAATTTCATCCATGATGCCAAGAGCATCTTCAGACTTGTTTTTATTTATTTGCAGTAACCCGGCCCGCTCACCGTTAAAACGAATACTGTTTTCCTTATCCTCGAATTTGTCGGTAATAGCAGCAATGTCCCGGAGTCGTATCTCGCCTCCCATGGGGTTCGAAGCAACCACTAACTCCCCCAGTTCATAAGGAGTGCGTCGCTCTTCCGTTAAGCGGACAAGGTAATCGGTCTGGTCCGTCTCGATGGTACCTGCCGGCATGTCTACGGACTGTTGCTGGAGCACGGCCTGGATATCGCTCACCGACAGACCCAGTCGCATGAGGTTGTACATCGGAATCTCCACCTGTAGCTGATGTTCAGAGAATCCAAGAATATCGATCTGAGAGACCAGCGGTAGCTGTTTAATTTTTTCTTTGAGCTGTTCACAGTAGAGCTTTAAATGCGGTTCGCTCATGGGGCCGGTCACTGCTATGGAGAGCACCTGATCCGTCCGGTTTAAGCGTTTGACGATGACGTCTTCGACCTCTTCAGGGAAATTGGAGATGGCGTCTACTTCTGTTTTAATATCATTTAAAAATTCGGTGGCATCAGCACCATCGAGCATCTCCAGGGTGACTGTTGCCCTGCCTTCTGCAGCCTTTGAGGTCACCTTTACCAGGTTGGATATACCTTCCACCGCTTCTTCGATGCGCTCACACACGGCGGATTCCACATCTTCAGCCGTGGCCCCGGGGTACACGGCAGTAACCGATACCTCGGTGGAGGCAAAGTCCGGAAAGGTTTCCCGACGGATATCACCCATGTTCATCAAGCCGAGTAGTAGAAACAGGATCATCAGCAGGTTGGCAGCAGTCGGGTGGGCAGCAAGCGGTCCAATCCAGGATTTCATGAATTTCATTGACTGCTCTCCTTTACTTACGGATATCCAGATTGTTTATCAAGGTGGAAAGTTCCTCATTGACCACAGGTTCAAGGAGCATACCGTCGATGGCGGGAACCAGATCAGTTGTTATAACCGTGCTGCCTGCAACCAGTCCGTCTTGTATAACCGCCAGATCTCCCATCACCATCTCCACTGTCACTTCTTGTTTCTTTAACCTGTTTTCAGAATCGACCAAATGAACGGCACCGTTATGGATTGCTTGAAAAGGGATAACGAAGCGGTTGTCCCTTGGGCTGCCACTCAACTCCACCTCGGTATAGAGGTTGGAGACAAGCGGGGGACGCTCGGAAGGGATAACTTTTTCATAGGGTTGATCAACCGCCACATAGACGGTTATGGCCCCGGTATCGAGATCTATGGAGTCACTGGTGCGCATGAAGGTGCCTTCCCACTCCGCTTTTTTATTAAAGAGAGGAAGCCTTACCGTGGCAGAAATGCCGATCAACTTTCGTATACTATCCATATTGAGTTTTGTGGCAGTAAGAGGTGACAGCTCGCCAACGTTTGGGGACAGTAGATTGGATAATTCGGTGGGGGAAAGCTGCACCGGTATCTCAACTTTTGAGATGTTGACCGCTTTAACGAGCATGGTACCTGCCGGGGCAAACTGGTTGAGTTCGATATTCACCTCTGAAATGCGGCAGTTAAATGGTGCCCTGATGACGGTTTTCTCGATGTCGAGACGGCGCTCACTCAAGCTGGATACATCTGATTGCTTTTGGGCCTGCAGGGCTGTTTCCTGGGAGGGGATGAGCTGAAGGATGTTAACCAGATTATCGACACTTGTCTGTTGAGCCAGCAGGTTCTTTTCTTCCTGTTCCAGATCCGAAGGTGAAATAACTCCTTTTTCATACAGCTTCTTATTTCGCTCAAGCTCTTGTTCTGTTAGTTGTAATTTCTGACGCTCAATATCCAGCAGCTTTTGGGTGTTTGTCTTCTGCTGGGCGAGTTCCTTGAGCTGGGCATCAACACTCATGACACTGGCTAAACCTCTGCTTTCGGCAAAATCGTAGCTCTGTGGGTCTATGCGCACCAGGAGATCGCCTTTGGCAATAAAGGCACCTTTTTCCAGTTCAGGATGAATCTCAACAATTTTACCGCCGACCTCCGGCAATGCTTCCCATGTTTCGGTAGGTTGGACATAACCGTAACCGGTGACCCGGGGTATGATCGTCATCGGTTGAGCTGTAACCACATGTACTGTGCGTGGCTGTTCTGCGAGCTGTGGCCGGGAAGGTCCTTTTTTATTATTCACCACGGTAATGAGCAACAGCACTCCTGCTGCAACCGGAATAAAAAAGAGTAGTTTTTTGGTAATTTTCATTGGCGTGCCTCATCCAGATTGATGTTGTTTCGTTCCAGGGAAATCATTTCCTGGCACCTTTTCTGTTGAATATCCTTTGGTTGTTTATCCTTCAATGATTCATCCACCCCCACGCCTGGATCCAGAGGTTCGGGTGAGAAGGTCTTGTACGTTGCTATTTTGTTCCATTATTTGTCTCTGACATGGTTATACGAAATGTAAATAATTATGGAGCGTTTACTCCGAACTTTACCTGCGAATACCATCCCAGCAAGATTTAGCAACGCGTATTATGAGCTCATCGTCAAGTTCCATAAAGCCTTGGCCTGAATGCTTCAAAATGAACATCATCGGCCCCATGGACAGCGCAACTAATATCTGCAGAGGGAAATCCTTTACAATTTCCTGTTCTTTACCCTTTGTAAGGATCCAGTTCATTGGATAAAAGATAGGCTTGTTGTTCGGGTTGGCCAAAACTGCATCAAGTGTTTTTTTTCGATATTCAATTCCTATGGGAGAATTCAGGTATTGTTCCATGAACGCATGGTGGAGGGGGAGACCCAGGCCAGTGGAAAGAAAGTCGATGCAGAATTGAATGAACTGTGAATGTACCGAGGCTCTCGGGTCAAAATTCTGCCGTGCCGGTCCAAATACCAGGCTTGCTGTGTATAAGGCTGTAGTAACGATGAGATCATCTTTATTCTTGAAGTGACGATATATTGTTCCTTCTCCGACACCCGCAGACTTGGCAATCCTGGCCGTTGTGGTCTTGTCAAAGCCTTCTTCTGCGAGCGTGGTGATTGTCGCTTCAATTATCGCCAGTTTTTTCTTTGGCCATTGGTCAATGTGTAATTCCATATTTGCCTCTCTGAATGCGGAGTGAGTATTCACTCCGCATTCAGTATAATTATTATGAGCAGTTGTCAATAGATTGTTTTCAATCAAGAGTAGCAGGAAATAGGGGACGTACCACCTTTAAAGAGCGCTAAAATTTGTACCCCTAATTCCGGTCCCCTATTTCCCCTCCTCTATTTATAATCTTTTCCTACCTTTACCTTGCCCGGATAATGATCATTTTATAGATCTGGGAACTAACTTACAAAAAATTGATCAAAAAAGAGAGCAGCTGCCATGGCAGAAAACACGACGTATAAGAAAAAGAAATCTATCATCTGGGCAACTCTGGCAGGTTTGATACTTGCTGCACTCGTTGTTCTGTTTCTTCTTCCCAATCTGGTCTCGACAGACTGGGCCGGAAATAAAATTAAACAGGTGGTCAACGATCGGCTGCCTGGTACCATTGATTTTGAGACATTATCGGTGAGCTGGCTGAGCGGTATCAAAGGCATCGCCATTTCTTACGATAATCGTCAGCACGGTATCGTTGTCAAGGTGGCAGAACTGAGTACTGCAAAGGGCCTCCTCGCTCTTGCCGTCAACCGCAAAGAGCTGGGCAGCATAAATGTTAAAGCACCTGTGGTTTATATGTATCTGCAGGAAAAATCTGACATAGCCGAGTCCAAGAGCGAAGGCCCTTCTGCTCAGGCGTCTAACATTCCAGAGGAAACCGGACAGGACGCTGCGAGTACACTGCCAGACAAATCTGCAAAGAGTGTCGGTCAGCTTATGCTCCCTCCACTAAACGGAGATATCGTTGTCAGTGATGGTGCACTGCACGTCCTTTATCCTGATAGCAAGGAGATTTCGCTGCTCAAAGATCTCACACTCCAGACGCGTTTTGATGGTTCTGACAAACGGCTGGAATATCAGCTTGCTTTTCAATCAGGGGACAGCGTCGGCCAGGTGAAGGGATCTGGTACTATCACTCTGCCAGCAGGAGGCAGTTCCACCCTGGAAGAGATTAAAGCTCAAGCAGAGCTCGATATTAGCACATGGGAAATAGCGGATTTGCTCTTTTTTTTAAACCATATAGCTGATGCACCCACCGGCAGTGGGCAACTCAATGGACGCCTTACCTTGTCCGGGAGCGAGGCAACGACCCGTCAATTAACGGGAACGCTCTCAACGCAGCAGCTCAAACTGCAAGGCGGGCCGCTCAAATCAGATACACCATCCCTTGACCGTATAGCTCTGGAATTTGATGCAGAGCAGACGGTCACGGCGATGAAAATAAACCGGTTGACATTGACCTCTTCTTTGGCAACAGCAGAGGTCACCGGCACATTAGAATTGCAGGGAAATAAGGATATTTCCAGCACTGCAAAGATCGATTTAAAACAAATGTTTGCTCAATTTCCCAGTAGCTTGAGCCTCAAAGAAGGGACCACGGTTTCAAATGGTACGGTTGATCTCAGTATGAAGGTGCGCGCCACAGCTAAAGACACTCATTTTGAAGGCAGCGCCCATCTCGATCAACTGCAGGGGATCGCCGGCGGCAAAGAACTTGCCTGGGATACTCCTGTCAGACTCGAAGCAAAGGGTACCCAGAGTTCAGAGGGGCTGCAACTTGATAATTTTACCGTACAATCGGCCTTTTTAAACGGCACCGGTCAAGGTGATATCAACCAGATGAAGATTCAATTGGCGGCCGATATCGGCGAGGCTATGAAGGAGATTGCAAAATTCATCCAGCTTGATGGCTGGAAATCGAACGGCAAAATGAATTTGAACCTGCAGGTGGATACGAAATCCGCTGAACTGCGATCAGCAGTGGCCGTTGTCGGCATCACGGATTTTGTGCTCCAGCAGAACGATACCATTATCGCCCCTCGTCATACTTTCACGGCAAATATGTCCTCCGATCTGCGGCTTGATCAGGACATGCAACCGCAAGAAATGCTTAACACGACCCTTGATTTTGCCTCATGGGTTGGTGACGGCTCGATCAAACTGGCAACGTTTTTGCCTGCCTCAGAACAAACGAGCCTGCAGTTTGACGGCCTGGATGCAGCGGGCGCCTTTAACCTGAAAAACCTCACTTCACTGCTGCAAGCGTTCAAGGCGCTACCGCAGGATACCAAGCTCGCAGGCCAGGCAAAAATTGAGGCGCAAGGCTCACTTAAGCAGAACCAACTGCGGCTGGATCATGCCCTGCTTGACGCCAGTGAGTTCCTCGTGAGCCAAGGCAGTAAGACCGCTCGAGACCAACAGCTGAAACTGAGCACCGCAGGAACAATTCACCTGGGGGAGCGAAAAATTGCCCTGGAGCCAATAAACCTGAAAAGCAGTTCAGGTGCAATCGCTGTCTCAGGCCTTACCGTTGCTGATTGGTCCGACTTGACAAAACCAATCCGGGCCAACTTAGATGCTGATCTCGATCTAACGCGTGTTTCAACGATAATTGGTACCTTTCTACCGGAAAAATGGGCTGGGACCGGCAAGCTTGTCATGAAATTAGAAATTACTCCTCAGGAGCAGCAAACAGCTTTCGTTACTGGAAACATAGAGATCTCCGATTTTTCACTAAAAAATGGCCAGCAGACACTTGCACCCAATGGTGATGCAATAGTCAGTGTGAGCTCACGGTTACAGATGGATAAAGCGGGCTCAATACGCACATTGCGTGGATCCAAGCTGAACTACAAGACCTGGGTGGGAGCAGGCCAAATCAGCCTTGAGCGTCTGGAGCTGAAAGATCCCCAATATCAGCCGACCATAGAGCGTCTGGTTTATGGTGGCTCTGTCGATCTCTCAGCGCTTTCAGGACTATTAAAGACGGTGGGGATGCTCCCCGAAGATATCCGTCTTGCTGGTATTGCGAATATTGATACGCAATTATCCTTTGAGGCTGATAAACTTGAGTTGGATCAAACCACTGTCAACGCCACTGATGTTCTGTTTCAAAAAGGCGAACAGACGCTGAGTGAAAAAAACATACAATTGACAACCCGCGGTTCCGTGAATCTTGAGAAAAAAGCTGCTGTCCTGAAGCCATTTGAGCTGCAGACGACCACCGGCAACATAACCCTTCCAGAACTAGAGCTCAACGACTGGGGCAATCTACAAAATGGAATAAGAACCAAGGGCAGCATCGACCTGGAGCTTGGCAGGCTGGCAGTCTTCCTGGAAGATATACTTAAATTACCCGATGGGACCTCAATCGCCGGTCAAACCACTTTGACAATCGATACCGATCTGAGTGATGCAAAGCAACAGTTTGTCAAGATAGATGGCTCCATAGCGCCATTTGAGCTTTTTTTACCAGACAAAAAGCAGCTTTCAGAGAAGAAAATACAACTGATGATTGACCTCAATGGAGACGTCAGTGAACAAAAATTTGCGCTTAATAAACTGGAATTATCTTCATCCCCGGTTTCCCTCAATGCAAGCGGCACAATCAAACCGGATAACAAGGAGCATGTTCTGACCGCCCAAGGGGCTATGAAACTCGATCTGGAGGCTATTAGTAGCTATATAAGAAGTTTGAGCGAATTAAAGCTGGAGATGACCGGGGCCTCAGAAAAACCATTTTCCATCAAGGCAACGTCCCTGGACGGCAAGTGGGTCGAGATCCCAAAACGATCCGAGATTGTTACCTCTTTTCATGCGGATAAGATCCGCGGTTTTGGACTGCTTGTTGAATCTCTGGAAGTGCCTATCAAACTTGCTAACGGAATAGCTGAGATTGATATTCAAGGGATAGTGAACAACGGTAAGATGTCCCTGCAGCCTGCAATCGACTTTTCAGCCGAGCCCCCGGTAATTTCAATACCCGAAAACAATCTGGTTTTGACACGTGTCGGCTTGAGCGAAGACATGTCCAGAGATCTTCTGGCTCAGTTGCACCCAATTTTCATCGGTGCCGCCGTTTCAGAAGGAACGTTGAATCTTGGTTTACACCATTTCAAATGGCCCATGGGAGCTGCTGAACGCAAGAAGGCAAAGTTTAGTGGTACGATCACATTCAACGAGGTCACACTCCAAGCCGGAGGACTGCTCACTCCACTGCTCGAAGTAATGAAGGTGGAAGAGCGTGAAATCACCATTGGGGATCAGCCTATGGAATGCATCGGCGAAAACGATCGCATTCGCTGCTCCCCTCTTGAAATTCTCGTAAAAGACCACTCCCTTATGTTTTCCGGATCGATAGGTTTTGACAAAAGTCTCGACTATATTGCCCAGATTCCGGTGACCCAGCGAATGGTCGGCGGTGATGCCTATAAATACTTGGAAGGAACTTCCATATCTGTGCCAATTGGTGGGACCGTTTCGAAACCATCCATCAGGAAAGATGTGGTTCAGACAGCAATCAAAGATCTCGTCATACAGGCTGGGAAAAAACAGATCACTGATCAGGCCGGAAAATTGCTGCAAAATCTTTTTAAATAATAGTTTATCAAAAACTACTTGAAGCTTCCACTTCAATAGCACCGGTTTTATCGTCTTTGATAATTCTGAAAATTCCGGGGACACCATACTTAATTCATAATCGCAAGCTCAGAGATAAGTAAGGTGTCACCAAAATTCTGGTCGGTTCATACCCCTGCTGATGTTTCTACCGGCGATAGGACTGTGAGGGTCTCTATGCCTCGGTTGCCTTTGCACTGATCAATTGAGGAAGGCTTGAAAATGTAGTAGTCTATGTGAAATTAAACGTACGTGGTCATCATAAAAAATGCTTTGTTCTCATCATATGTCAACGGTTCATTAACATTATTTAGCGAGAACAATGAGACTCAACAGACATAAGGACAAGAAAAAAATGGCAAATGGATACAGCGGAAAAATATTGCATGTAGACCTGAGCAGCGCTCAGCTTTCAATTGAAGAGCCTGATGAATCCTTTTACCGGTTTTATTTCGGAGGGAGCGCACTTGGACTCTCCTACGTGCTGAAACAAATGGAGCCTGGAATAGATCCTTTAAGCCCGGGCAATGTCCTGGCATTCAGCCTCAGCACCTTAACGGGTGCACCAATCTCAGGCTTGAGCAGGATGACCGTTACGGCCAAATCGCCACTGACGGGCGCGGTCGGAGACTCACAATGTGGCGGGTTTTGGCCGGCCAAGCTCAAATTCGCAGGTTTTGATGCAATTATTGTTACCGGTAAATCAGTGCGACCCGTGTACCTCTGGATAGATGAGGGTAAGGCCGAACTGCGTGATGCCGCTCATTTGTGGGGGAAAACAACAGGAGATAGCCAGGCCGCAATTTTAAAAGAGCTGGATGATGCTAAAAACATTGAGGTCCTGCAGATTGGCCCTGGTGGAGAAAACCTGGTTCGCTATGCCTCAATCATGAACATGTGTAACCGGGCGAACGGCAGGACAGGGATGGGAGCGGTCATGGGGAGTAAGAACCTCAAAGCTGTTGCCGTGCGAGGGTCTGCGAAAGTGAACGTTGCCGATCCGAAAGCGTTGAAAGAAATTGTCAAATGGGGCTCGAATGCCATTCAACAATCAGCGGTTTTGGGACTGGGGAAATATGGCACGGCATCGGAGGTAGCGCATGGACAGACAATAGGAGGTTTGCCCACATTCAATTTTAACAGTGGTGTCTTTGACGGCTGGCAAAAGATTGACGGTGAGACCATGTACAACACTGTTCTTCGCGGCGCTGATGAAGGCAGGCAGACAGGAAAAGGAAGAGAGACCTGTTATGGCTGCATTGTACGCTGTAAACGAGTCGTTGAAATAAACGATGATGAGCAATCGGTTGATCCCCTTTATGGCGGTCCAGAATATGAGACCCTTGGAGCACTTGGCAGTTATTGCGGTGTTGATAACCTTGCTGCTGTTTGCAAAGCAAACGAGCTGTGCAATCAGTTTGGGTTGGACACAATTTCCTGCGGGGCAACGATTGCCTGGGCGATGGAAGCCTTTGAAGCGGGAGTGTTGAGTCCAGAGGTTACCAATGGGCTTGGCATACGATTTGGGGATGCCGATGTGATGCTGACTCTTATTGGTCTGATCGCCTCCCGGGAAGGCTTTGGCAACATCCTGGCAGAAGGATCTGCCGGTGCTGCCGATAAACTTGGAGTAGGCCATGACTTTTTGACAACAAGTAAAAGGCAGGAGGCTCCTGCCCATATGACCCAGGTCAAACGGGGGCTTGCCCTTGCCTACGCGGTCAACCCTTTTGGTTCAGACCATATGAGTTGTGACCACGATCTTGGTTACACACCAGAAACATATGGTTCCAACAAGGATCGTTTCCAGCATCTTGGGCTGAGCTCACCAACCCCTGCCACGGATCTGGGGCCTGACAAAGTCGAGTTCGTGCGCAAAACCCAATACCTCTTCAGCATGATGGACAGTGCCAACATGTGTCAATTTGTCTGGGGACCATCCTGGCAGCTGCACGGCCCCGAAGAGATGCTCAAGATGATACAGGCAGTAACCGGCTGGGAAGTGACCATTGAAGAGTTACAGACCGTTGGTGAAAGACGGGTCAATATGATGCGGATGTTTAACGCACGGGAAGGGATAAACGCTGCAGATGATAGCCTGCCCGAAAAGTTCTTCAAGCCGCTCAAAGGCGGGGTCACTGATGGCTGGAAAGTTGACAGGGCTGAGTTTGAGGCATCTCTAAAGGAATATTACCGCCAGAGTGGATGGGACGAAGAGAACGGTATTCCAACTGATGAGACATTGGAGCGTTTGCAGCTCGGCTGGTTGATCAGTTAAGGATGAAGATGAGATAAGCAACCTGCTTGCAGATTGGCTACCACCGCCCCGGTACAAGAGGGGTTTCCTTTCCATCTACCAGAAGCTGGTACAGCAGGGCGATAAAGGGGCTGTTTTGACAACGGAAGAATAGGTGGCAAAATTTCAAATATACGGATTGGGAAAATGCCAGCCTCAGCGAGTAACAATCAGCCGACGATTAACCTGAATCTATACGCCACACTGATTTCCTACAGGCCTGATGAGCAGGAGAATTATCCGATTCATTCAGGACTATCAATAGCTGGACTGATTGAGCAGCTGTCGATACCAGAGGCCATGGCTGTATCGGTCTTCGTCAATGGTGAGACGGTGGCTCTAGAATATCAGCTTTATGGTGACGAAGAGGTTAAAATCTTTCCATTGATGGGGGGAGGTTAACGCTAGACTCCCTTGTACTGCAAGAATGATCATACATACAAATAGATAAAGCTTATTACAGTGCTTCCATTGGATGCGGTTGATACAATCTATTTCATTTTGCGTCGGCTTTATATTAGTGACCTCCCATTGTCTAAACTAAAGATCAAAACGTGTAACTATTCAGGTTAGTGTAAAAAACCTGCACCTACCTCGGGATAAAACTGTTCAGATGTGCTCCATAGTGGGGTAAGCAGGTCAACGAATCTATAGCCGGCCTATGTGAGGCGACCTGATCACCGCAAGATGGGGTGCAACTGAACAGTTACCAAAACGTTAGCTTTTGGTGTGGGGTTGATGCTGTTCTATATAAGCCTTTACCTCGTC
>CAZOWJ010000042.1:0-1089 GCA_964583415.1 uncultured Desulfocapsaceae bacterium | reverse complement strand
AACGTTAGCTTTTGGTGTGGGGTTGATGCTGTTCTATATAAGCCTTTACCTCGTCTGAGTAGAGCCGCGTGATAGTTTTAATTTGCGGGTTTTCCATCGAAGGAATTGTGCAATCGTCAATGGAGCGGATGGGCGCGATATCAACTGTTGTACCCGTAATAAAGGCACCGCTGATCTCACTGATGTCCCTGCGGTGCAGCAGCTCTTCCAGCACCTGCAGTTTCATGGATTTGCACAGGTTCATGACATGTTTACGGGTAACCCCGAGCAGAACGGTCTGGGCAGGCGGGGTCAAGAGCAGACCGTTTTTGATAAAGAAGATATTGGATCGGCTGCCTTCGGTTATGTTGCCCTGATCATCCACTAACAAGGCTTCATAGGCACCTGTCTGTACCCGGGCGGCCGCTACCCGGTCACGAAAAGAACTCCCCACTGTTTTAAGATGGGGGTTGGACCTTTCACCTTGAAACAAAATCGTGTGAATTCCCCGGTCATATTCTTCCCGGCTCAGAGATTCAGGTTCAATAAAGTAGGTCAGGAAACAATCTTCGTCCCCGATCCGGGTCCTGATAAGTTTGACATTGATATCATCACAGCGGTTCTTTTCCAGCAGAAGACAGATTTCTTCTAATACCTCCTCATCTGATTTGGGTAGGGAAATCTTCTGCAGGGCTCCGGAACGTCGCATACGCTGCATGTGTTCCTCAAAAAAAACAGGTTGACCCGCAACGATCTTGATCACTTCATAAACCGACTGCTGCGTGATCCGGTCAAAAAGGCTCATATCCTGGGTTGATCGCAATTGATGATTTATGATAAAATAGTCCAGTGCTGCTTCTTGTTTCATACCTTTTCACCTGTTTTCTATAGAGCTTTCAGGGCCACTAGGCCGTGTATGTTTCAATCTGAATCCCGTTAAAACGCATTGCTTACAAACGAATGCCCAGTAAAGATAGCACTACTTTTCAATGTAATGCTCCTGGGCAAGAAAAAACATCCTTATCTTCAAGTGTACTATTGATGGATGTAGGCTTGAGCGAGACTATTAACCCCCTGCAGTGGGTCGTGTATGGATGCGGCGGCAGATGA
>CAZOWJ010000041.1:0-31081 GCA_964583415.1 uncultured Desulfocapsaceae bacterium | reverse complement strand
ATTCAATTACCATCCCCGATGGAGCATGTTCTTTTGCATATCTCAATAGCCCTAAGTTAGTAGACTGACTCCGCAGACTGCCGCAAATTCCTAAAACATGTAAAGATTTCATAATTTCTCCTTGTGGATTTATTAATGGCTCTACTTAGTCGACCAATGGGACCTCAATCGCCAGGATTTGTGCTTTGCTTTGAGCTACAATTGGGTAGGTTTTGCCGTCTACTATCCCCAACCCATCACGCTTTTTAACAGCGTTACCGTCTATGTTGACATTGCCTTCGATGACAAAGAAGTAAACACCATTCTTTTTGTCATTTTTCTCATAGACCACCTGTTTTTCAGCCTCAATATCAGCTAGTGAAAACCAGGCATCCTGGTTGATCAATACCGTTTCTTCCGAATTTTCTGGTGCTACAAGAAGCTGGAACCTGTTTTTTCTATTACCTTCATCAAAGAGTTTCTGATCATACCTCGGGGTAATGTCCTTTTCTTTTGGCAGCACCCAGATTTGAAGGAAATTTACATCTTCTGAAGATGAGTCATTGCACTCCGAGTGAGTTATGCCGCTTCCTGCCGACATAATCTGGACTTCACCTGTAGATATGATATGCTTGTTGCCCATACTGTCTTGATGTCGTAAAGCCCCTGAAAGAGGGATAGAAATTATCTCCATGTTTTCATGGGGATGAGTTCCAAATCCCATTGATGGCGTGACGATATCATCGTTGAGCACTCGCAATAATCCAAAATTCATGCTCTCAGGGTTGTAGTAATCGGCAAAACTAAAGGTGTGTCTGCTTTTTAGCCAACCATGATCAGCCAGTCCTCTTGATTGATTTTCGTGATACATTGGTTTCATTATATTCTCCTGTATAGTGAGTGGTTATATTTCATAAAATCCACTGTTGTTTCGATGTCGAAATATGTAAGTAAAAAATAGGCGCGTTTATTTAAAATTTCTTAATACATTCGACAGAATCTCTTTTTCTTCATCACTAAGAAACTCAAACGCCTTTGCTACAATTTCTGCATGCCTGGGAAACACCCTGGCAATTAACTCTCTACCTGATTCCGTAAGATATACTGTCACCCTGCGCCTATCGTCCTCTGCCCTTTTGCGCATAACCAAAGTCTTTCTCTCGAGGCTATCAACCACTGTCGTTAGATTTGCGTTACTCTTTAGAATTTTCTCCCCTAACTCACTCTGAGAGAGTGGCCCGAGATGATAAAGCGCCTCAAGTACACCAAATTGACTGATAGTTAGGTTATCATCTCTTAGATGCCCATGGATTTTTCTTGTTGTCTGATTGGTAGCACGCATGAGTTTGACATAAACACTTAGAGCGTCTCGTTGATTTTTAGGCAGCCTATTGTATTTCATATTAACCTCTGTGTTTGCTTCGACATCGAATTATTAAAGTTCAAAGTATATCTCCCGTTCCCTTGAGTCAAGTCCCAGATTACAAAAATCATTGACTCATATGAGATTAAAATATTCCCCTTCAGGAAGCAGATGCTTTAAGCTACCGGCATTAATGAAATTGACGAAACACCCAAAACAGTGAGGTCCCTACAAATAAATCTGGTGGGAAAATGATGATTGAGGACGGCTATCCTGGGCCCGACGTGCGCACTTTGCCATCCATGCGAGGGTTAACATTGCCGAAACGAAGATGATCAATGTTGCATAATACTCCAACTTACGGTGTTTCCTGTGAAGGTGAGATTTTTTTGACCATTCAAATGTATTAACCTTGCTTCTATGAATCTCAATTAAGGTTCAATTCGACTCCCTGTTTATCCATCGAATTGAAGGAGAATCTGTATCTCTGATTTACATTATCACTCAGCGGACAAAGGATTTGTTTGAAACACACTTTACTCGTGCATCGAAGGTCGTACAAAGTTGGGCATAGAAAAAAAGTCGATAATTTTAAAGGTAATAAAAACAAATATATAACCTAACAAACCGGTCTTTTATCTAACTCCCGCCGCCTCCACCATTGAAAAGATCAATGATAACAGGTTTTTGTTTGCATTTGGCAACTGGCGGAACCACGATTGTCTTACAATTTGTGACCACGCTGGTTGCCTTTTTTGTTTTGAGACTCAGCAAACCTCCTTTCTATTGCAGATCCGACCATCCTGGTATGGTTGGGAATATACCGACCATAGGTCTTATAAACCATCTAAATATCTACATGACATTTCTTGCAGGCGCAGGTCCTGTGCTTTTTGCTAAACCCCCTTGGGCCGCTATCTGAGGTTTCCCCAGTCCACGCAGTGTCGTTTTTACCCAGTCTCGGGTTGGCTCTTAGTTTTGCTTGCTCTCTCTTGAGCACGCTCGCTACTGAGATCGTTTGGGTTATAGCGTTTGGTGGTGGGCTGTGTGGTGTTTCTGAGTGATTATTTGAAATAAGTAGTATCTGTGATAGTCTTAATATGAGAAATTTTTTGTAATTATATCAAAGGAGTGCTACGGAGTCGGATATGCTCGCAATGGCGTTTGGTATTTCCTCACTAGTTTTTTCAATAGTGGCTATTTTTGTTCCAGTATTCGGTGTGTTCATTGCAGGTTTATCTGGAATTCTCGCTTGGATGTCTGTTGGTAGAGCAGTTTTTTTAGGATTAGCTGCAGTCATAATTAATATTTTTAATATCTTTTTATTTTCTCCGACTTTCATGTTTTTGATAGTCCAGGAGGCATCCCAACGTACACCTGATCAGAGTAAAATATTGAATTTCTGGATTATTGTTTTAGCCATTCAGGTTATTGCTGTCTTCCTCTTTATATTTAGCTCAATACTACGTTCTTTGTTAACGTCTCTATCTAACTCAAAGAAATCAAATCAAACTACTTTAGATGGTAGAGAACAGCTAGATTTACAGGATATTAACACCCCTTTCACCAGTTCGCAAAGAGACACATATGAAGATAGTACTCGCCCGAGTTCTGCTACACGTTTAACAAGAATTATTGTTAGAAAAACTCAGGGTGGCAGAAAGGAAAGCAGTAAGTTTTGGAACAGTGGTCCTACCGCATCACCAAATTCTGAAAATGCTAATAGTAATACAGGAAATAGAATCAAGATAACTGGATCAGCCCTGCTAGCAGTTTCTCTTATATGTATTCTTGTACTTGCTGGCTGGGCTGGTTTCAATTTTTATAATAATGGTTTCGAGAGTGTCCCTCTGAACCGTGTGTACGAGGATGTACCTATAAAATCTGATTCTATTAAAGAAACAAAACCATCTGTTTCTCGATCCAGTGAAGAGGGTATCTATGAACCAGGAAAAAACGATGAAATTAGTCGTAAGTCGTTACCAAAATCTGATGATAAAATATATTCGTGGAAGGACAAAGATGGGAGGGTAAGGTTCACCAATGTCAATCCCCCACAAAATGGAAAAAAAGTAACGCACCATCCAGAGTTAAGCGATAACCGAGAGCGTACTTCAGTTGAAATTGTAGATAATGAAGTGTTTATACCTATAACGATAATACATAATTCGAAAAAGTTAGAAACATCATTGCTCATCAGTACTAGTTTTGCGCAATCAGTCTTACCTGCTAGAATAGCAAATTTTTTAAAAGCTGATTTATTAAGTGTTAAATCTGTTAAGACAATTGATGGTGGTGAGATTATTCTTGAAAAAAGAAAAGTTGATCTTTTTAAAGTCGGGCCTCATGTAGAGCACGGCTTTTTAGTTGTCACCCAAGAAGGAAACAGAGGGGTTAATAGAGGTATTCTCGGTCAAGACTTTTTAATGAAGCATCCATACTCAATAGATTATGAGACCCAGTCTATAATTTGGCAGTGAGTTCCATTTTTCCAGGAAACGTGTGAAACCAAGTTTCATTAATAAATTGGGGGTTCGACTCCCCCCAACCTTTCGTCGTTTATTTTGAAGAAAGATATAACTAATCTGAAAACATGAAAAAAATTTGTTTGATATTTGCTATCACATTGTGTAGTTGGCTTGGCTGGAAACTTGGGGATTCATTTGGAATTATGATTGCATATTTATTGAGTTTTGCTGGGAGCCTAGTAGGTGTGTTTTTGGGTGTTTTTATCAATCAGCGATATCTCGATTGAATTGTAGACATATCTGAGAAATCTTGTTTTGACACAAGATGATATCCCCTCATTTACAATGATACCACCGTCTGACTATACGGGGATAGTTCAGACAGTGGTATTGTGCCATACTTCAACAAACGATTACAGGGCTACCCTTGCTCTTTGGTTCCTTAGTACCAACTATAATAGTCGCCGCGGTGCAGATGGGTATCCTCAGTGATTAAGACAATTTTTCTGACTTTGAAGCTGCCTCTTAGATTGATCTGCCATGGACCCCTGCTGGTACGGGACGGGTTATAAAGGCGAACCCGATCAAAGGATTTACGGTGATCTCTTTTGAAGCTTTTGGGATGCCCTGCAACCCTGAAAAACCGAGACGCTTGTCGCCCTACTCGTAATCGAGCTTGTCCACGGCCGATTTTAGATTTTGCAACCAGTATAACATTGTTCAATTTTAGATCTCTGGTGTTTACCCACGGGTGTTGCTGTTTAAGCATGCGTTTTAGCATAAGGGTTGTCGGTTCTCCCTTTTGGCTATTAAAATAGTGGTCATCAAAATCAAGAACGTATTTCTCCATCTCTGCAAAGGCACTGAGTGGCAGGGTAAGAAGAACAGATATAAAGATCAGTACTGACAGTACCCTGCCAATCTTCTGATTCTTATGTGCAGTTTTCATAATGGATTTGCTGTCATCAGTTTTCTGTATTCGTCTCATCATCGACCTCCATAGTTGTGTTTGAGTTGGGCTTCTTGCCTCTTGTCTATCACTCTAGGAGATCAGTTTTGATTTGTCAGTGGACGCCGCCTTACATTCCAGCAATTTAGGGATATATCGACCCGACATCGGGTAGCAGAAGAATTGAAAATAGAGCAGGAGAGGGGATTAGAATACACCCCAGAAGACTTCCCTTGTGTTTTGATTTTTGTCTGTGCCAGCTGCTTGGTGTTATATCACTTCGTTCATGGTAGTCGTTAACGTTCTTGGTTGGCTATGGTTTTTTACAAGGAAAAAAAAGAGAATGTAAGCTGATTTTCCCCTTTCCTTCCAGGGAACGTGTGTACTCCAGTGTTTGTCGGCAGGCTGCTGGTTCGACTCCAGCAGCCAACTAATATGAGAAATCAGTTTTTTATATGTAGTTATTTCAAAACCTTGAATTTTTAGGTAGTGGAAAAGAAAGTATCGAAAGAGGCATCTGGTGGTACATTGAGAGCTATTTCATTAATCTGAAAAGGGTCATTCTACTCTGATTGCTCATTTGACCCTCCTGAAGTTAGTTTTCACAACTCTGAAGCATTTTCAAAACCAGGGTTGATAAAAAGGGCCCACTTAGAAACTGTAGGCCCTTGCGCATAAACAATTCTCAGAGTTCAGATAAGATTGAGCTTGTACAATAAATATTATCGACAGAGCACGATGCGAAAATGTGCTTTGCCGCTTCTTACACGTGCCACTGCCTCGTTGATGTTGTCAAAACTATACTTCTCTATAACGGGGGCAATGTTATGCTGGGCAGCAAAGTCTAGCATCTTTACAATATTGCCTGGACTGCCAACGGGAGAACCTGAGACAGACCTTTGTCCCATGATCAAAGGGAATGCACCGATATCAAGTGGTTCCAGCGTTGCACCTACAAAATGTAATCGTCCCTTTGCCCGCAAGGTTCCGAGATACGTATTCCAGTCAAGCTTTACATTGACAGTTGATAGGATGAAATCGAACTGTCCTGAAGCCGCCTCAATTTCAGAGAGTTCTCGAGAGTTAATTGCCCTGTCAGCACCTAATTCCAGCACTTCCTTCTTCTTTTCTTCACTTGAAGTAAAGGCGGTAACCTCGCAGCCCCAAGCATTTAAAAACTGGAGCGCCATGTGGCCCAGTCCACCAATTCCGATCACGGCCACCTTGTCAGTTGGTTTGATACCAAACTGAATGAGCGGGTTGAAAACAGTAATTCCGCCACAAAAAAGAGGACCGGCGCTTTCCTTGTCGATTGTCTCGGGGAGTTTTATAACACTCGTTGCATTGGCACGTACTTTATCTGCAAAACCTCCATGGTGTGCAACAATTGTTGATTCTGCATTCTGGCACAGATTGTGGTCGCCAGAGAGGCAAGAGTCGCAGGTCATACAATAACCGGAGTGCCAGCCTAAACCGACAACGTCGTCAACCTTGAGGTGGTCTACTTTGCCTCCTGCAGCCGATATGGTCCCGACGACCTCGTGGCCCGGTACAAGGGGATATTGGCTGATGCCCCATTCATTATCTATCATTGACACATCGCTGTGGCAGATCCCACAGAAGTCTACATCGATTTCGACCTCGGTATCTTTCAATGGGCCGGGATCATATTCAAATGGCTTCAGTTCTCCCTGGGGTTTATGTGCTGCAAATGCCTTAATCATATTTTTATCCTCTTTTTATCTAGAGTTATTGTTATTTGGCGCCATGGCGCTGGCTTTCTAGGAATGTAACCATACTTAACGCTGCCGCTTCTGAAGATGCAGGGTTTTGTCCAGTTACAAGGTTTTTATCTACCTCGACATAACTTCCCCAATCTTCACCTTTGCGATACAAGCCCCCATTAGATTTAAGCATATCTTCTACTAAGAAGGGTACAACCTCTGATAGCCCAACAGCTTCTTCTTCTGAGTTAGTAAAACCCGTCACTCTCTGCCCTTTAACCAGGGGTTCTCCATCCACATTTTTGGCATTGCGCAAAACTCCTGGTGCATGACAAACGAGCCCTACAGGCTTTCCTGTTTGATAAAAATCTTCAATCAATGAAAGCGAGTGTTTATCTTCGGCAAGATCCCAAAGAGGCCCATGACCGCCAGGGTAAAAAACAGCATCATAGCTGGATGTGTTGAGCGAATCTAAACGGTGGGTATTGGCAAGAGCCTGTTGAGCTTGTTGGTCTTTTCGAAAGCGAGCTGTAGCCTTCGTCTGGAAGTCAGGTTCATCGCTTTTAGGGTCCAGTGGAGGCTGTCCACCTTGCGGGGAAGCTAAGGTAACTTCAAAACCCTGGTCTTTAAAGACGAAGTATGGTGAAGCAAATTCTTCTAACCAGAAACCAGTTTTAACGCCTGTTTGTCCCAGTTTGTCATGTGATGTAAGGACCATTAAAATATTCATAATTTCACCTTGAATAGTAATTATTATTGCTGGTTATTAACTTTGATAACAAGTTTTCCAAAATTCTGGCCTACCAGCATGCCAATGAATGCTTCCGGGGCCCTCTCCAGGTCTTCAAGGACCTGTTCCCGGTAATGTATCTTCCCAGACCCCAGCATTTCTGTCATGTCCTGGGCGAATTCATCGTAACGATGGCCATAATCGTCAAAGATGATAAAACCCTGCACTTTGATGCGTTTTACTAAAATTGTGCCCATGAGAACTGATAATCGATCAGGACCATCCGGGAGTTTAGTTGCATTATATGCTGAGACAAGGCCACATACCGGAATCCTGGCACCAACATTCAGTAATGGTAAAACGCCATCAAATACTTTTCCGCCAACATTCTCGTAGTAGATGTCAATGCCATCGGGGCAGGCTAGTCTCAGCTGATCGGCGAAATCGGGATCGTTGTGATCGAGACAATCATCAAAACCAAGAGTATCTCTGGCATAGCTGCATTTTTGGGCCCCACCGGCAACGCCAACTACACGGCAGCCTTTTATTTTGCCAATCTGTCCGACGGTTGCACCAACCGGACCAGTTGCAGCAGCCACAACCAAGGTGTCACCTGGCTTTGGCTTGCCGATGTCTAACAAGCCCATATAGGCTGTAAATCCAGGCATTCCCAAAATTCCCAGAGCAAATGATGGGTTCTTGGGATTTTTACCCAACTTGGTCAGATCGGTACCATCTGATACTGCATAGAGCTGCCAACCGCTATAGCCCAGAACCCACTCGCCTATTTCAAAATCAGGATTGCGGGAATCTTCAATTTGACAAACGGTGGCTCCAACCATTACAGCATCTATATCCACAGGGGGAGCATAAGATGGAGCATCGTTCATCCGGCCACGCATATAGGGATCAAGCGACAGGTAGATGCTCCGCAGCAATACTTCCCCTTCACCTGGCACTGGTGGTGAGACTTCTTCTAACCGAAAATTGTCTTTTGTAGGTGCACCGTTCGGGCGAGAAGCAAGTACAATACGGCGATTTATATTTTTAGTTTGTCCCATAGTAATTTTACCTTTTTATAAAATGCATATTTTGAATGAGTTGAATTGGTTTGACACCTTGTGCCTCTCTTGAAATAGTTGACCAGCAGTCTAGCGGGTTTCCTCGAAGATAATTCACCAGAAAAAATGACCGGATCTATGACTTACACCACAGTATTACTGGCTATAATTGACGTGGTCGTTTGCATAGCCTGATGCAGACCATCAGGGTTACGCTGCAATTTGCTCATAAGAGTTGCTCCGAGCCACATGTTATAGAGCAGCTCCGCAGTTATACGTGCATTAATCTTTGTTATTGAGCCATCATCAATGCCTTCTTCAATACATTGCGCTATTCGTTTAACGACCAGAGAAGATCCGTTAAGCAGAGCCAGGCGCATTGGCTCTGATAGGTCCGCCACTTCAGCACTTAATTTTACAACCAGACATTTTTGGTCAACACACTCATCAGATTGAGTTTCGACCCAGCGTTGCCAATATTCCATCAGGCGACTGTAGGCAGAGCTTCCCCGCGGTTGAAAAATATCCTCGAGATCCTCGAGATAACCTCTGAAATAACTTGTGATAATTTCTTCACCAAACTGCTCTTTAGATTTAAAATAGTAATAAAAGGAGCCTTTGGGTACTCCAGCAGATTGAAGGATTTCTGCCAACCCCACGCCGGAGAATCCTCTGCTGACAATGAGTTTATAGCCGGTATCTAAAATATGTTGACGCATTTGTTTGGCTTCTTTCTTCATGGAACAAAGAGTAATACTTAGTAGACCGGTCGTCTAGTACGGGTGGCAGAATATTTGCTAAATAATACTCCTATCTTCTCAATTACCCAGCAATGCATGATGTTTAGAAGCGAGAAGAAATTTTAAAACAGTACCCACCGTCTCATTAACAATCATCTTTTAGAAGAAAATGGTCTAAATCCTACCTGAATTTCTGACTATTGATAGGCGCTGATAAATTTTGGTAGTCTGCTGGAGGTGGAAATGAGAATTTTATCCATTTGGAATGGAACTCAATCTGAATTCCAGTTTTTCCATCGCAACTCAAGTGTGGGTGGTAACGAGAGACACCACTGTTTTAACGAGCACATTGGCATAAATAGATGATGGCATCGGTCAACTCAGGTATTTAGAGGTACGGGGGGGGGCCCACCAGCAATTTACATTATTCTTAAGCAGCCTGGAAGAATCTGGGGCGGTACGTTGTTTTTAAGCACTGAGGTTAAAGCTCTCCATCACAGGCTCAATTACCTGACAAGCAGAAGTAGCTCCCATGTGACGACGGCCCCAAAGGCTACGCCGCAGAATGGAAGAAGGAGTGACCCGATACGGTATCTGGCAGAGATGATAGCATGGAGCACGAGTATTATCAGTAAAGCGAGTGCTGTAATACTATATTTGACCAGCACGAAAATTACAGGACCAAGGGTGATATAATACTTCATCACCGGATTGAGCTCCACAGCTCCTTTTTCCAGCAAAATGAGTGTTAAGGCCGCATCCAATAAACTCAGGCTCAACACAATTAATATGGTGATCAGTAACCTTGGCTGGTAATAATCAAATACAGTGATCTGTTCGCTGTCTTCAGAACGTCGAAGTTTCTGTCGTTTGCCGCTGAAGAACAAGAATTTGAAAAATGGAATATGCTTTTTTCTGCGATTCAGCCCTGAGCGGCGTTCAGAATTTGAAGTTTTTTTCATTCTTTTGTTATCGGAATATATGGAAAAGGTTTTTAATAAACTGAATAATCAAAAGGATAAGACCTTTCTAATGCGTAAAGGCTGATAACCGAAAATGGCATTCAAATGGTGGAGCAATGCATGTTGCCCCTCTGTTTTCCATGTCTCTGAAATTTTGTCATTAACTTGACGATATTTTTCAAGTAGTCGGTGTATATCGGTATAATCTTCAGGAGAATCTTGCATGGATTCATCAATGAGTCCGAGCCACAATGAGCTTGTACCCATAATGAATGATGGCCAGTTTTTTTGGAGATCAGGTGACCAATTGCGGTCGCTGGTGTCCTCAACATGGGGCAATAGCGGGTGGTCGGGATCGTCTATGAGCACTATTTTTATAAGGTTTGCCTCATAGGCATCTTCAAGCACTTTGCTATTGGCAATTTCTGTCAAGACAAGAGAGGCTATCTCTGGTTTGCTGTAAAACATGAACGAAAATTGATGTCCAGTGTTATCCCGTGCTGCTCTTCGGTGAAAACGCCAATACGAAATATCACTAATGTGCTTCACAAGGACCGGTGAAACTACCGCATGAGCAAGAAGGAGATCCATTCCCCAGTCAATTTTCACATCATCTGGCCAGACGATTCGAAAATTGCATTTCCACCAGTAGGTATTGTCCATGATTTTAAAGCTGGGAGGAACATGGGCCGCTGACAACTCATGATCCGGTTTTCTATTTGTGCTGCATCCAAAAACCAGGATACCCATCAAAATAGCCAGCAATACAGTCTTTTTTTCTACGAGAGATATCATTTTTAAAATGGCCCTTTTTGGCTGGGAGTAAACTTAATATCTAAATGTGTTCATTTTACCACAACTAACAGAAATTTTTTTAGAGATAAGCTGAGTTCAACAAAATTAAAGCTAATTCCAGAAAATCCAGCAGGGAGGTTCTCGTGGTAGAAGTTGTAAAATAATTGGGCTGGTGTATTGATTCCTTGTACCTCACTACCCGAATCACTTGATTGACAAGTAAAAAGTAGTTATATGTTAGGCATCAGATATATAGTAGCTCCTTCTGATGTATTGAACCATTTAGTAAACAAACCAGATACCTGAACTATTTTAAGTTAATGGGAGAGGTTCAAAAATGGACGAATTGATGCGTGTGATGAGCCCGAAGCCCAGAAATGCTGAAACTCCGAAGCTTTACCTCAGATCCTGGATTACAGCCAATAGCGTCTTTTTCGATAGAAACCAGGGGGAAATACCAGAAAAATCAATTGACCTGGCTGAATGGCAACTAACCATTGGTGGTCAGGTAGAAAATCCCCTGAGCATTGATTTTGAGACCCTTCTTAACATGCCAAAGGCTATTGCGGCAAATACTCTTGAGTGCTCGGGCAACAGCCGTTCCCTCCTTGATAAAAAGGCATCGGGAAATCCCTGGACAATTGGCGGAGTTGGCAATGCGGTCTGGGGAGGTGTCTGGCTAAAAGACCTTTTAGATAAAGCTGGTGCAACGCCAAACGCCAAGCATGTCGCATTTGAGGGCTTTGACAGGCCATTGGGGAAATCTCAAATCAAATTTATTCGCAGTATTCCAATTGAAAAGGCCATGTCTTCTACACTTCTTGCATATGAAATGAATGGAGAACCCCTGCCGCTGAAACACGGGTTTCCTCTTCGCGGCCTTGCATTGGGTTGGACTGGAGCCAACTGCATTAAGTGGTTAAACAAGATCACTCTTCTCAGTGAGCCATATGCGGGCTTTTACATGGACCAGGTATATCGAATACACGAAACGGGGCAGGATCCAAAATCTGGAGAGACTGTGGCCGGTATCAGCTTAAAGTCCATTATTACCCAGCCGGAACCAGATACCACTTTGCCATTGGGAGAAGTTACGGTTCTAGGCGCCGCTTATGCTGGAGAAAGCAACGTTGAAAAGATAGAAGTATCAACTGATGGCGGCGAATCTTGGCAGGCGGCAGAATTCATTGGGCCGCATGAGCATTTTGCATGGCGGCACTGGCAATACGTGTGGCCTGTTTCACAACCTGGCAATTATTCCATTCTCTCTCGTGCCATAGACAGCAACGGAGAGGAACAGCCCATGAATGCCACCTGGAACAAGCACGGCTACAATAATAATGGTGTCAAAGAACACGGTGTGACTGTTCGGGTTATCTAAGGCTTCGATAGAACAGAAATGGACCGCGTTCTTCTAATTATTCTTTTTCGAAATTGTCTTTTGAGGCCCCGCAAATAGGGCAGAGCCAATCATCTGGAACATCTTCCCAGGCGGTTCCAGCCGCTACTCCGTTATCGGGATCTCCTTCCGCCGGATCATAAACATACCCACAGATTACACATGTCCACTTATCCATCAGTTTTCCGTCCTCTCTCTGTAATTTCTGTAACTTGATTTCCGGTTATTCTTGCGAAGATATTATTTGCATGAGTTCACAAAGCAAAGAATCAATAGTCAGCATCTCCTTTCCGTCAACGATTAAAAAGTATTACCATGTAATTCAGCTCAATTCCATGTTTTTAAACAATGCTACCGAGGAGGAACGCTCATCCGAATGGTTATTTTTTTGAGGACTATCAGTAATTGTGACCGGAACTGTGACAAAAATGGATGAACGTAAATGAGCCCTGGTCCGAAAGAGTGATATCCAGCAGAAAGGTATTAGAGAGAATAACCATTTATTATTTGAATCTTAGGACACATCATAATTTTGTTTGTCATTGGGTAACACACGTTAATCCGGGAGTATGCTCCTCAGCAACCATCAAATTTCAGTTTTCAATAATCAGTTTAATAGAATTGTTTTAGAAGAGGGTATGATAATGAGATTGTAGTTATCAATCAGAATTGATTGACTTCTTGATGAAGGTTTTACTCTTGCTTCGCTGCTTCTTTAAGTTTACCGGTATGATCGCTACTTAAATTTTCAAGGTGTTTCGCTTTATTGATTGGATTTTTAATCATGTTAGTTGCATCTTGGGCGATCTTATCTGTTGTTTTTTCGATGATATCTTTCTCGCTTGATTCGTCCGAGTTAGAGCATGAGAGTAGCAGGAATACTGCTGCAATTTGCAATAAAATAAAACAGTTCTTTGATAATATGTTCATGTCATTATATCTCTTATTGCGGCAACAATCTTCTCTCCAATCTCACTCTATAAAAGTATTTCCGAAGGCTGTTACACATTCAGAGAAGCAAAAAGGTCGAAATAATCTCCTTGCACCAATGGCCTTGTTTACTTTCTCCCTCTCATTGAACCAATCTTCCGTTATACGGAGGGAGGATCAGTCAGCTTCGTCAATTATAATGGTGTTCGTCGGGCAGACAGCCATGCAGGCCTTGCAGCCGACACAGGTCTCGGAAAGTTCTATAAAAGGAGTCTGTATGGCTCTATTGCTGCCCCTTTGCGCAAAGCTGATTGCATTTCTCTTAGAGATCTCTTCACAAGCACGAACGCACAAACCGCATAATATACAGTCACTCTTTTCTTCCAACTTGAAGCGAGTGTTTTTTACACCGTATTCACGTGCGAGTTCAATTATTGGGTAAGATCCCGGTGAGCGTGCAAGGTAGAGTTCCAGCAGGATTTTACGGATCCTTATAACCCGTTCCGTGTCGGTTGTAACCTCAATCCCTTCTTGCGCCGGGTACAGGCATGCAGGCTGTATGGAAGGCCAACCACGTTTTACCACCTCGACCAGGCATAAGCGGCAGGCGCCGTAAGGTGAAAGGTCATCATGGTGGCACAGTGTCGGTATTTTTATTCCAGCTTCACGAGCGACCTGGAGAATGGTTGTGTCTTTTTTTACTTCGTATTCGGTGCCATTGAGCGTGAACTTTATCATGTAAATATCCTTCCCAAATTAGTCTACGGCATCGAACTTACATACTTCCTGACAAATACCGCATTTAATACATTTGTCCTGTACTATCTCTGCCACTTCCTTCTTCTTCCAGATAACGGCATCAGCTGGGCAATTTTTAAAGCAAAGGCCACACATTTTGCAGTTTTCCGTATTAACCTCGTACTGGAAGAGCGGCTTGCAGACTTTTGCCGGACAATTCTTATCCTTGATATGGGCAAGATATTCATCCTCAAAATACTGCAGAGTGCTCAGAACCGGGTTTGGTAACGAGGTGCCAAGCCCGCACATGGATGCGTCCCCAATGGCCTCACAAAGATCTTTCATGAGTTGGATATCATCCTCTCTGCCTTCACCATCACTTATACGTTGCAGAATTTCGAGAAGAGCAGCAGATCCATCACGACATGACACGCATTTGCCACATGATTCATCGTTACAGAACTCAATGAAGTATTTGGCGATGTTGACGATACATGTTCCTTCGTCCATGACGATCATGCCGCCTGAACCCATGATCGATCCCGCTTCTTTCAGTTGATCGAAATCAACAGGCATATCTAGTTTATCAGTCGGCAGACACCCTCCAGAAGGGCCACCGGTTTGCACCGCCTTAAATTTTTTACCATCCGGGATTCCGCCGCCAATATCAAATATAATCTCTTTAAGCGTGGTGCCCATCTCAACTTCAATCAAGCCGGTGTTGACAATGTTACCAACAAGAGAGAAAACCTTTGTACCCTTACTGGATTCCGTACCCATGGAGGCATACCAGCTCCCGCCTTTGTCTATTATTGGAGGTACATTAGCAAAGGTTTCAACATTGTTGAGAACCGTTGGTTTTTCCCACAATCCCTTGTCGGTTGCGTGATCATATTTGACCGTCGGTTCGCCGGGAAGACCTTCGATCGAAGCGCGTAGGGCGCTTGACTCTCCACAGACAAAGGCGCCGGCACCCTGCTTGATAAAAATATCAAATGTGAAATCAGTCCCGAATATATTCTCGCCCAACAGACCATACTCCCTGGCTTGCTCAATTGCTGTTCTAAGAATTGATGTGGCCAGCGGGTATTCAGCCCTGATGTAAACGTATCCTTCGGTAGATCCTACGCCAAGGCCTGCTAATGCCATACCTTCGAGCACCGAATGGGGATCAGATTCAATGATACTCCTGTCCATATAGGCGCCGGGGTCTCCCTCATCCGCATTACATATTATGTACTTCGGGTAACCTGTGGCCTTCGCTGCCGATGCCCACTTTCTTCCTGTTGGGAATCCGCCGCCACCGCGTCCCCGTAAACCGGAAACAGTAACCTCATTGACGATATCCTCGGGAGACATCTTCGTTAATGCCTTGGCGAAGGCCGAATAGCCGCCCCTGGCAATATATTCGTCAATTTTCTCGGGATCAATCATGCCCCTGTTTTTAAGGGCGATCAGGGTTTGGTGCCCAAAAAAGCCGACATCAAGCAAATCTGGAATGGTGTTTTCTTCTTCTTTGCTCTTATCGATGAAAGATCCAACAGCTATTTCCTCACCGAGTATTCTTTCGTACCCCCTGCCCAGGGCAAACTCTGAAACAACCTTACCTTCCAGAACATGCTCTGATAGAACCTGTAAGGCCTTCTCATCGTTTAAGCTGACGTAATGGACAGGTGCTTCGCCCTTCAGCTCAACGGTGACCATCGGTTCCAGGCAGCACATGCCTGCACAACCTGAGGTTGTCAGAATAACATCTTCGATACTATTCTTTTCGAAATCCGCTTCGAGGGCCGTCAGCACCTTGGCTGCACCGGCAGCTATTCCACATGTTCCCATATGGACAGTGACCTTGGCTTTACCCGCACCTTCAATTAAAAGAGAGGATGCTCTCACTCTCTGGGTAATTGTCTCAAGGTCTTCTATGTTGAGTTTTTGCCTGTTTACTGTAATTTCCTGCTTCATGAGTTCAGTCGTCTATGCGGTTCCGTGGGATACGATTATTCCCTGTATTGTTTGATCAGTTCAGGGACTTTCTTTTTGGTCATCAGACCATGTACGTCTTCATTGACGGTCAGCACCGGCGCCAGACCGCAGCAGCCTATGCACCTGACCTCCTCAATGGTAAACAAACCGTCCGGGGTGGTTTCGCCACTCTTGATCTTCAGTGCCGGCTCAAACGTCTCGAGAATCCCCTCGGCACCTTTGACGTGACATGCTGTTCCGGTACAGATCGTTACTTTGTGCTTGCCAACAGGGGTGAGACTGAAGGCATTATAAAAGGTGGCTATCCGGAAGATTGTGCTCAGTGGGATATCAAGTTCATTGGATATTTCGCGCAGTGCGGCCTCCGGCAGGTAGTTGAAGGCTCCGTTAATGGCATGAAGTATGGGCATAACCGGTCCAGGCGTATCCCTCTGCTCATCGATAATATCCAAAACCTTTCTTCTGTTTTGACGGTCCAGTTTGGCCTTTTTCTTATCTTCTGCCACCTGTATGATGCCATCCCGGGAAAATGTCCATTTCGTCCGGATGTCAAAGGAGTCGGTGTCGGCCATGCCCTTTACGGTACTCAGCAGGTCAGGTACGAAAAGTTCAATATCGTCCTTGACTTTAACCTGACAGGCAAGCCGCGTTCCGGTCTTTTTTTCCTCCTTGCTGATAAACATCTCTTCAGTAGGCAGTAAATCTCCGCCGCCACTTTTGACGTTTAGCTTACAGAATCCGCAGCTTCCTCGACCGCCGCATGAAGCCGGAATTTCCATACCTTTGTCAATCAGAATTGAGAGGAGGGTCGTGCCGCCTTGAACGACAAATTCATCCTTTCCGTCTTCTTTTTCCACCGAAACTGTGCAGTCCCCATAAGATACAAGAAACTTGTCGGCAATTAAAAGTATGACAGTAAGGGTCAATAGTATTGCGGTAATGATCCCGACAGGAAGAAGCGTCTCTAATATCATTGCGCAGGGGCTCCCATGGGTTTTGTTAGTTTTTTGGTTTTATAGCTTGAATTCTGCATTGTGCTCTCTGTAATTACTTTAAACCATGCCGCTGAAACCCATAAAAGCCAGGGCCATGATACCGGTAATAATCATTATTATTCCAGGACCCTGTAGGCCTTTCGGAACATTGCCCATCAGTTCCAGTTTCTCATAGATGGCTGCGACCAGCACCATCGCCAGCCAAAACCCTATCGCTGCTGAAACGGAGTATACCACGGTTTGAATATATGATAACCCTTCGACAGTAGTTACCTTAAGTGAAATAAAAAGGACAGTACAGTTTACCGTGATCAGGGGCAGGAAAATACCGAATGCGGCCTGGAGGGCCGGGAAGAATCGATCCATGATCATTTCCACCAACTGAACACAGGCCGCAATAACAATGATAAAAACAATATATTGAATGATCTGGCTGCCGGTCTTCTCAAGCAGCTGGTACATAACCCAATTTGCAGATGAGGTCAGTGTTACAACAAAGATAACCGCTGCTCCCATGCCGATCGCTGTCTTCAGACTGCGGGACAGTGCAACAAATGGACACATGCCCAGGAGATAGTAAAGCGCGACGTTCTGGATCAGAAGTGCCGTGAAAAATATCGACAATATTGAAGTTTCGCCCATGTTATTGCCTTTCCTCGATTCGAGATTTTAATTTTGCCGATGTTATCATCAGCTGCTCGTCGGTGGTTCAACTCCCGCCCATGTCCTGACTATCCAGAGGAATATGCCGAGAACAAAAAAGGCACCGGCGGGGGCGGCGAGTACCACCCAGTCGACCCAGTCAGCAGGGGTAACGCGAATCCCAAGTATGGTTCCGAACCCAAATACTTCCCTGACGATTGCGATGGCCATAAGCGTATACATGTAGGCGAGCCCGTTTGCCAGTGCGTCGATCACAGCCAGCTTCGGAGGGTTCTGCACAAAAAAGGCCTCTGCTCTTCCCATGATTATGCAATTGGTGATAATCAAGGGTACATAGGGGCCCATTGCCTCACTAATCGTGGGGAAAAACGCCAGGAGCGCCAGATCGACAATCGTTACACCTGCCGCGATTGTGATCATATAGATGATAATGCGTACCCTTGACGGGATAAGTTTTCTCAAGGTGGAGATAATTAATGCTGTTAAGACCAGAACAAAAATAACGCCGGCGCTCATCGCCAGAGCGTTCTCAACCTTGTTCGATATGGCCAGGGCGGAACATATGCCGAGAGTGGCAGAAGATATGGGATGCTCACGCCAGATGCCGTTCTTAATTGTTTTAGCGCCCTTTTTCCCGAATATTGTCTTGAGATTCATTTTCTATTTACCAATCAGTGCTGTGGCTTGTTTAGCGTTCTTGTTAAGAATTCTCTCAAGTGCAACACTTGTCAGCGTTGCCCCGGTAATGGCATCCACCTCATTATCTGCTGAAGCTGTACCGGCAGGTACAATCAGCAACTTAGGAACAATTTTTTTATCTTGGAAGTTGGCGAGGTTCTCCGTTTCCAAAACCCGGCTTCCGAGTCCCGGTGTTTCGCTCTGCTGGATAATCGCAATCCCCTTGATTGCCTCCAGATTTGCTGACAGGGCCATTACACCCCTGAGTGGTCCCTGAGAGCCCGCTCCGGTGAATTCAAAGGCGATACTGCCGTCCTCGGCTTTATAAATCGTTTTTCCGTCAATTTCGTCAGAGGTGACATTGGTGGTGAAAATCTGTTCGAGGGTGTCAAGCTCGTACGGAATTACCAGTGCCTCAAGGACTTTCTTTCGTTTCTTTTCGAGAAGATACTTCTCAATCCTCGGGCTCGTCCAGGTGTCTACCGCAACGAGCGCTGAAGACCAGAAAATACCGAAGGCAAGGACAAAGCCAATCATCTTTATTTTATCTATCACGCCTTTTCTCCAAACAAGGTCTCAGTGATGACCGAAACCCCCCTTCTCATTTCTGAGTATTTTTATACTTGATCGATAAAACAACATGGTCAATCAACGGAGTGGCCGCGTTCATAATGAGGATACTGAACATGACGCCTTCAACATATCCGGAAAAAACACGAATCAGCAGAGTCAGGAGGCCGCAGAGGATACCAAAAATCCATTTACCAACCTTGGTAACCGGGGAGGTAACCGGGTCGGTTACCATGTACATGGCACCAAACAGCAGGGAGCCCGCCAATACCTGAAAAACACCAAAATCGAAACCTCCGGATAACAACTCGCCCATTGTCTTGACGTTCTCGCCCGAAGCAAAAAGACCACCGATGACGGTACCGCCAATCGCGAAGACAAAGATAGAGCTGATAAAAGAGAGCGGTATACGCCAGTCACTCACCTTCGTGAGCATCAGGAAGATACCGCCTACTATTATGCCGAGATGAAATGTTTCACCAACACTGCCTGAATAGACTCCCATCAGGAGATCACTTGCAGGTGTCAACACAGCCTGTGTTTTGGCCATGGCCATGGGTGTGGCCGAGCTAACAGCATCTGCCGCATTACGCCATGCTCCGGGTGCTGTCCAACCGCTGGTCAAAATTGTCGGGAATGCTATTGTTACAAAGATTCTTCCAACAAGAGCAACGTTGAAGATATTGTGTCCTGTTCCGCCGAATACTTCTTTTCCAAAAAATACACCAAAGAAAATACCGACCGCAACAACCCACAGTGGTGTTGCTGGCGGTAGAATCAGTGGAAAGATCATGCCTGTTACGAAAAAACCTTCATGTATTTCGGTTTTCCGGACAACGGCAAAACACACTTCCACAATCCCGCCAACCACATAAGACACCAGAATCATCAGGAGTACCCTGGGGCCAAAGAAGTATATAGAAGAAATGATGCAAGGCATCAGTGCGACAATGACGATACTCATGTACCGTTTGAGGTCCATCGGGTCACGCACATGAGGCGCATTTTCCGTCCTGGCCGCTGGAAGAATAAAGATGTATTCTATGGCCTCGAAGAGGGGCTTTAAGGCGGCAAGCGTGCCCCTCGACTCAAAATGAGGCCGGAACGAGTCAAAAAAATTATGAAGCCATTTCATCCCTACTCCCTCGAATCCTTTTCATCCTCACATTTTCCCCTTTCCTGCCGGAAAACCTTCAAATGCTCAATTTTTGACGTACACACATAGGAGCATAAACCGCACTCAATGCATAGATCCAGGCCAACTCTACAGGCGTCTTCCACTCGTTCCTTGCTCAGGTAGCGGTAAATAAGATGCGGTATTATCTCAGCGGGACATACGTTTTCGCAATTACCGCAGAAAATACATGGGCGCGCTTCACCGCGCAGTGCTGTTGTATATTTTTCCCTGAACAGTGGTCTGAACACACTGGCAAATGTACTGGTGTAGGAGTGTTTACCATACCCAGCCTGGGCAAAAGCCAGTACCTCACGTTGTATATTTTCCTGCAGGCAGGTGAGTGCCACACTCTCGGTATCAAGACCTTTCTGATCAGCGTTTATGATTCTGCCTGTTAACACACCACCGTCCAGTATCCTCAGCTCTGCCTCAGTATTGGCCGGTGCTATTAACGATGCCAGAGGATAACCGATTGGTACCTTAAAGTGGCTTGGCTTTGCAATTCCGGGTCCACTGACTGAAATTATACGTGTTACATGGGGCCGACCGTGATTGAGGGCCTGGTCGACAGCAAGTACCGCCTGTGCCTCCAGGGTCCAAACTGAATCAGGGTTAAGTTCAAGCATTCTGGCAACGAGTACCGGATGTTCGCTGGGGTACCTGTCCTCCACTTCGACCAGTTTGAGCCAGGCACCATTTTCCGCAATTGCCCCCTGTAGCTTGGCACCAATGTCGGCCATTGCCCGGGGAAGAGCAAGGTGTATTGTAACACCTTCGAATACTTTGTGGATCTGCTCAAGGCCGGCACAGAATTGATCGATATTCCCGTCCAGAAAAACCTCTGGACTTGGGAAAAACGGTTCCAGGCGTGCGAGTGCGATAATCACCGTCTCCGGTGTTGCTTCCGGATCCGGCATCCTGCCGCTGCTCACCTCTTCCATAAAGGACCAGACACCCAGACGTAGGAGCATTTGCCGCTTGTTGTCCGAGGTAATCTCTTCGAGATCAGGAGAACCATCCGTCGAAGGTGACAGATTCTCCAGCGTAATATGGCGCTCAACGGCATCGAGGTTCACTGTGCCGCTGACTGGCGCGAGGAGTGGTGCGAAGAAATTAACAGGGTCTGTGGCAAGAATTTGCCCCTGTGTTACTGATTCGCCGTTTTCGACCTGCACTGCAGTATATTCGAAACTGCGCGAAAAAAGAGGAAGGTACAGAGTTTCTGCCTCCTGATGCTTGCTTATCTCATCGGAAGGTTTACCTTCTAGTGGTATATCATAGCCGCCGACAAACTTCATGGTCGTATTCTTGGCTCCTTTTTGTTTTCTGGATCGAACTGCCAGTTTTACAAAAAATCACGTACTGCCGAACTTTTTGCGCTATGTAAGATACAGTGGTTTTATTTATTCGGTCACTCAGGTAAAGTCAATACCAAATTTGAATTTCCTATTTTAATCACACAAGATAACTGGCTTTATTGTTCAGGGGAAATGCTGCTGTTTTGTCCTGTCCACAGCGGTTGAACTGTCCAACAGGGCCGGAAAGGTCGTGAGCCCACGTGTCCACCTGCGTGTCTTGAGCGTTTGATGATACGTTGTCCCTCCACCTCGGCATTTCTCAGATCAGCGCCTGTCTCTGCAACTTTTGCCTGAGCCGCGGTCACGGTTGGGACATCCCTTTTTACCATGATCCTTTTCATGGTTCGTTTTTTTAAGGCGTTTTCTGCAGACATTGATCATTGCTGAAATTTTGAAATGAAAAAATACGTCCTGGATCACTGTTTCTGTCTGTCTCTGACGAAGTTTCCAACCAGCCAGGCAACAACAACAGCGGTATAGAATTGTCCGGTAATCGCTTCGAGCTGGCAGAGGGCTCCCGCTCCTGGGGTCTGCGGGGTTATATCACCATAGCCAAGGGTTGTGAGTGTTACCAGACTGAAGTAGTTAAAGGTGGTGAGGTGGATGTCGGCATTGTTTTCGAGCAGAACCCCGGCGTAGGCACCTGGGCTTAGTTCGTTCAACAGTGTGTAAAGCGTTCCCCAGAAAAGTCCTATAACCAGGTAAAGACAGAGGGTTGCATATAGTATTTGCAGGGTAATCCTTGGCGACCGGATTATCTGGATGGCAAATGAGAGCACCAGTAAGCCGAAATACACGGCAAATAGTATATAAGCCCCCAGACGGCTTAATGAGACAATATTATAGATGCCCAGCCAGTAGAGGATCAATAGCGGTAACAGCAGAAAGATCGCAAAAGACCGGTAATTCTGCTGCTTCTGCACGGCGTAGACACTAAAAAAAAGGGCTACAGACAGAGAGGCGTGGGCAAAGACAGCTAATGAGGAGTAAGGAGAAAGAAACGGGCTGCCAAAAATATAGAGGAGGAGAAAAAAGAGCAAATTCCTGAAGCCGTTATGTTTTATTTCTACTTCCTTGTGATCAATCATTACTGTCCTCCTTTGAACAAAGCAGTGATCCCCCGTCTGTGCGTTCTTCCATTTCAAGCTTCATTTTCTTTGGCAGTACATTGTTTTTATCCTGGTAGATCTGCCGGCCATGCCATAGAAAGTTTATAACTGAACGCGACGAAAACTGCACAGACAAAGAGGCCAATGATACCTGATTGCCTCATTTCTCTCAATGCTCCAATCACTGCAGCCACGATCGGTACGTCAACTCTGTGCCCAGGTCATTTCCCGCATGACACCTCTCATTCTAGCTGTTTCAGGAGCTTGAAGCCCCGGCCCCTTCTAACCTGCAAAACGACTGATGACTTTGGTTGTGGCGGCAGAATGTTTGTCTGCTATTTTAACAGGGATATTCTCTCATTTTTGAATTTAAGGTGTTAAATATTTTTCTTAATAACGCCCCATTTATGGCTTAACTAAAGAGATTGCTCTAAAATCCATACATAGAACAGCAGCCACCTTGTTTTTGCTTATTGAGTGACAATACTATCTGATCATGGGCTGAACACCCACTAAACATAAAACAAAAAGGGAAAATATAATGACAACCATCTTTGACCCATTATCAATTGGGGATATTAATTTGAAAAACAGAGTAGCACTTGCCCCGATGACCAGAGGGCGTGCGGGCGATGAACGTGTGCCCAATGATTTAATGGCGGAATACTATTTTCAGCGCGCCTCTGCCGGGCTGCTGATAACAGAGGCAACGGTAATTTCTCAACAAGGGATTGGCTGGATTGGCTCTCCTGGCATTTATAATGAACAAATGGTGGCCGGGTGGAAGAAGGTAACCGCGAAAGTAGCTTCCACAGGTACGCCGATTTTTCTTCAGCTCTGGCATTGTGGTAGAGCATCGCACAGCGATTTTCATAATGGTGAGCTTCCGGTTTCTGCCTCTGCGGTAAAACTAAATGGAGACGAAATCCATACACCATTAGGGAAAAAGCAATATGAGGTACCACGACCGCTGAGCGAAGAAGATATTAAAGCAACGGTGAATGATTATCGCAGGGCGGCTGAAAATGCTAAAAAGGCAGGGTTTGCCGGTGTAGAAGTACATGCGGCAAATGGCTATCTGATCAATCAATTTCTCGATTCAAAAACGAATCTCCGCACTGACGATTATGGTGGAAGTGTAGAAAACAAATATCGTTTTCTAAAAGAAGTTCTGGACGCTGTTTTAACGGTATACCCACCGACACGCGTTGCCGTTCGTCTTTCTCCAAACGGCGTCTTCAACGACATGGGCAGCCCTGATTTCAGAGAGACATTTCTCTATGTTGTAGGTGAACTGAACAAACTAAATCTCGGATATCTACACCTGATGGATGGGCTTGGTTTTGGTTTTCATGAACAGGGTGAACCAATGAGTCTTTCAGAGTTTCGCGCGGTCTATAATGGCATCATTATGGGAAATTGCGGTTATTCCCAAAAAGATGGCACTGAGAGGGTGGAAACCGGGCAGACAGACTTGGTAGCTTATGGCAGACCATATATCTCCAATCCTGATCTGGTCGAGCGCTTTCAAAATGGATGGCCGCTTGCCCCAAGCGATGATATGACCTATTGGTACACGTCTGAGGCCCAGGGATATACAGACTATCAGCCATATAGTACTGCCGGGTAATATATCCGGTCCCTCTTAACTCCTGTCCCTGATCGATTTTGTTTGGAGACAGGAGCCTTGCCTGACAATCAGGTGGGTCAATAGCTGATCTTCGAATTAAGGCATGCCACTACAATGGCATTGGTATCGCCAGGGCACGGCCAATATACTTTCAATACCCCATCAATGGTTGTTTCTCCTTGAATGTTCATGTATTCTTGGGTATCGATTGAGCGAAAGAACTTGACAAACCTCAGGTGCCTGATATGTCAGATATCAGCAAGAAAAGTTCTTTGATCAACCATACTATTGCCTAGAGGAGATGCTTATGTCGTCATCAAGATTGTGGAAGAGGAAAGCGGAATAACCCATGTCTTTAATGCCGGTGATTCTTTTGTTGTACCAAAAGGCACGCCTGTAACTTGGATCGTAGAAAAATATGCCAAAAAGATTTTTGTCTCCGCTGCAAGCCTTGAGGGAGAGTAAACAGCTGTTTTCGGGACAATGTCATATTGAACTATTCGGTAAGCCAACTTGATTACCTTAAACGCTCTTTTTCCCATATTTGTACTGATCTGTCTCGGCAAGACTCTTCGACAGTTTGGTTATACCAGTAAATCCTATCTGGATACCTCGGATAAACTGATCTACTACATATTCTTTCCCGTTCTGCTGTTTTGGAAAATAGGTGGTTCCTCTCAGGCAGCAGGCTTTGATGTGCACTTTATCATGGCGACGCTGCTGGCTATCGGGGTCGCTGTTATTCTCAGTCTTGTTATTATTGCTTTCGGGCCCGTTACCCCCTTTCAGGCAGGGTCGTTTGCCCAAAGCTGCTATCGGTTTAATACCTATATCGGCGTGGCCGTCGTTTTGAATAGTTTCGGAGAGGTCGGGATTGCCTACTTCGGTATTTTGATAGCCCTGGTTATTCCGATAATAAATGTATGCGCTGTCTCAACGTTGATCTGGTTTTCTGATGAGAAACCGGGATCGGGAGGAAAAATCCTTGTTATCGTGCGTGCCATTGTGGCCAACCCGCTCATTATCGGCTGTCTTCTCGGGTTGATATATGCACGAATTTTCAACACCTTTCCTACCTTTATTGATAACGCCCTGCAGATGATGTCGATGGTAACCCTGCCGCTCGCGCTTCTGTCGATAGGCGGTGCATTAACCTTTAAAGGGATGTTTAAGAATCTGAATCTTTCGCTTCTTGCAGCACTCTGTAAAATTGTGATACTGCCGCTGACAGGGTATCTGATTTATCGGCTGGTGGGGGTTGAAGGAGTGCCATTCAAGGTGGGGATGATTTTCTTCTGTCTGCCGACTTCAACGGCCTTGTATGTCTTGTCTTCTCAGCTCAATAGTGACACAGAGCTTGCCTCGTCAGCGATCGTGGTTTCAACAACACTCTCCTTTTTTTCGCTGTTTGTGGCGTTGCTTCTGTAGAAAGTGCGATGGATTCACGAACTGCATGAAAGCATGGAGCAGCCAGGCTTATTCCGAGCCCATTCGGGGCGTCTGGCAGCAAATTTTTCTTTTTCCGGCTGCTCGTCATAAGGCTTACGAAGTGTCTCCATAAGCTCGTTAATCATTGAGAAGTCACCCTGTTCAGCTTTATCTATAGCAATTTGTGCAAGATAGTTTCTGAAAACGTACTTTGGATTTATGGAATCCATTTTATTTTTTCGTTGACGATCATCCAGACTGTTTTGTCTCAGTCTCGTCCTGTAACTGTTGAGCCAATTGCTGAAACGAGATCGATATTCAGGAGTCAGCTCTTCTTTTTTATAGAAAGAAGGCATGAAGAGCTTGAGCGCTCTGTCATCTTCGTTTTCATCCATCCTGAGATCTGCCAGGCAGCGATAAAAAATGGTCATGTCTGTTTCAACCAGACTCATGATATCCAGCAGCTCATTTATCAGTTTATCATCTCCAGGTTCATGGCTGATCAGGCCAAGCTTGGCAGCCATTGTCTGCTGCCACTCCAGATGGAATGTTTTTCTGAACTCGTCCAGTGCTTCCTGGAGCGGCCCGGTCTCATTAATCAGGGGAAAGAGTGTATTTGCCAATTGTGTGAGATTCCACTGCGCCATATACGGCTGGTTTCCATAGCAGTAACGACGTCCCTGGGCATCGGTGGTATTTGGCGTCCACGTCGGGTCATAATTTTCCAGCCAGCCGTAAGGGCCGTAATCAATGGTGAGGCCGAGGATTGACATATTATCGGTATTCATCACCCCATGAACAAAGCCGACCCGCATCCAGTGAACAATCATCCTGGCGGTACGAGCACATACTTCTGCAAACCACTGAAGATAGGTGTCAATGGTGGGTTCGCTGTTCAGGTGGGGGAAGTCTGTTCTAATCGTGTAGTTTACGAGTTTACTGAGCAAATCGATATCCTGTCGTGCGGTGAGGATCTCAAAGTTGCCAAAGCGGATAAATGATGGCGATATCCTGCAGACAATGGCCCCCGGTTCTGATTTGGGATTTCCGTCGTAAAACATATCACGAATGACCTGTTCGCCTGTCAGGATAAGAGACAGTGCCCTTGTGGTTGGTATTCCAAGGTGGTGCATTGCCTCACTGCAGATGAATTCACGCAGAGAAGATCGGAGAACGGCAAGACCATCTGCTGTCCTTGAATAAGGTGTCAGTCCTGCACCTTTTAACTGCAATATCCACCGTTCTCCTGAACGGTTGATAAGTTCACCGAGATTTATCGCACGGCCATCTCCCAACTGCCCTGCCCAGTTCCCGAACTGGTGTCCTCCATAGCACATGGCAAAGGGTTTCAGTTCCGAAGTGACGTTGTTGCCCGAAAATATTTCAGAAAATTCAGGAGATCGGCAGAACGTTTCTGAAAAATCAAGCAGAGCTGCTGCTTCTCTCGAGTAAGCAGCCAGTGTTGGTTTTGCAACCGGGGTGGGCTCGACCAATGAATAACAGGCATTGTTCACCTGGCGGCGCAGATTATTCTTCTCGGGGTCACCGGGGAGTTCTTCAGTGAAAGAGTTGTCAAACTTCAGGTCAGCAAGGGGACTGCTTTCGGCAATAGTATACATATGAGCATCAAATTGTTTAGAGATTAAAGAGTCTTGTTCGGCCAACAATAATCATGTCACATTGTGGTCGCAACCACCAGATGTACATGCGTACAGGTTTGAGGTCTGAAAATTAAGAAATGGGCAGGACAAGACGCTCTGTCAGTTGCAAAACAGAGCGTCGTTTGGCGGATTCGCAGGGTAATGGAGAGATTTTCACATCAACCGTGAAGTTGGCTGTGTATATAGTCTCTGTCAAATATTTTTGGGCTGGCTACATCAAATCCCCTGTCTCGTATAGCGTTCGTCGCCAGAACCGCAACGTGACTGGCATAATAGGAGCGGAAATCGGGGTTTTCCCGGCTGGTGTTCTGCCATTTTAAAAGTGGAGAATCCGGGTCTGTGCAGAGCGTACCATTTTCATAATCCCAGATCGCCCGGCAGCCGTCACAGAAGTCTTTTTTGTTTGAAAGAGGACAGCTGTTCAGCCACATTTCATCAAGTGTGGTGACATGCTTCATGTAATAGTTCTGATCATGGGCCGGATAGCCGCTGAGCCAGGTCCACATCTTCTTGAAATTGATTAAGTTGTCTTTTCCGATCATAACACCACCTCCTTTCGGGGAGAACAATTCAGTGATCGTAATTGCAGAATATGGTCCTCCTGGCATATCCGCCGATGGATCATTTATTCTGTTAAACAGCATACCAAGCTGTACTATATTCCTTGCAAAAAACGTGCTAGTAGGAGCACGAGCTGTTGATTAAAAAACAAATGATTACATATACTTACCCGTCAAGACTTGGTGTAAAGAGAAGTTTTCCTGATATCCGGGCATTCGCCGTCCGGATATCGGGAAAATGTGGGCTTTGGTAATCCTGGTTCAGCTGGCGATTAAAAAATGAGCTGGATAGTGCCGTCTACCCGAACGGTGAGTTTTGATTCGCCTGCTTCAATTTGAGGGGAGTCTCCAGCAGACATGGCCATGGCCTCCATCTGGTACCCTCGCTGGCGCGGAATTGACGGTGCATTCTCAGCGATGTTTAATGTGACGATTCGAAAGTCTTTCGCTCCGATAGTCGTTGACACCAGTCTGGCTTTTGCTTCGAATACAGCAAGGGCCTCAGTAATCAACTCATCGGTACGCACCTTTTTTCGCTGTGGACTTACCCCGAAATTCATTGAACTTACCTGCAATTTTTGCTGAAGATCGCCAACAACAGTTGACAGCTCGTTGAGCTCTTCACTTTCAAGCAGCAGCTCCTGGCTTACTGTCCAGCCAATGATCACTTTGTTCTGGTATCGGGGACGGGTCTGATAGTTTATTGTCTGCTTCTTTATTTCTGGCATGTTTTTCAAAAGCTCTTGAGCCCAGCCCATTTCCTGGTTGACAGTTTTTGCTGCTTCTTGAGGATTATCAGCATCAGCAGTGCTGCGCATCGTTACCGCCAGGACATCATTATCAATATGTTTTTGAGCCTCGCCATAGAGGTTGACAAGATTGTAGTTCAAATCCTCGGCCGCGGCGAGTGAAGCAGCGGTGGAGAGGATAATCAGCAGCAGGACGGTGAATAATTTTTTCATGTCGGAAGATTTCCTTTCAGTTGATTTGGAAAGCATAATTATAAAAGCACTATAAGATTATGAATACTATTGATGAACAGCAAGTATTATCTGTATAGTAACCATGATTCTTTTGGTATAGTTCCAAAACATTATAATTAGTAGTTCAAAAGCTTCGGAGATAGCAATGGCTGTAACATTACCGATGAGTAACGGAGAGCAGTATGAGGTCAAACCCCAGAAAATTATCTGTCTGGGGCTCAATTACTGGAAACATATCAAAGAAAGTGCTTCAGCCGAGCCAGATCGCTTTAAGGAGGAAGCACCGAGGGAGCCAATTCTTTTTCCAAAGACACTGAATACCCTGGTTGGTCAAGACCAACCTATCGTAATTCCAGCGTTTCTTGATGACTACGGGTTCAGGACCTGCAGGACTGACTATGAGGGTGAGCTGGCATTGATTATCGGCAAGAAAGGCAAAAATATTTCTGAGGAGCAGGCTTTTGAGCATGTGATGGGGTACACCTGTTTTAATGATGTCAGTCAGCGTAATTTTCAGAAGCATGACAAAGCCGGCTGGTACCGCGGCAAGTCTCTTGATACGTTCGGGCCGATCGGTCCTCAGATTGTCTTGAGTGCTGATATTGGCGACCCTCAAAACCTCGCTATCTGCAGCCGTTTGAATGGTGAAGTCGTTCAGGAATCAAATACCAGCCAGATGATCTTCGATATACCCCAGACAATTGCTTTTATATCAAAAAATTTCACTCTGGAGGTCGGCGACATCATTGTTACCGGAACACCGGATGGTGTGGGACCACTAACCCCGGGTGATGTCATCGAAATCGAAATTGAAAACATTGGTATACTGAGAAATAGCGTTCAGGCAGAGCGTTAATTAAAGAAAGCGGGTGGACAAGAAAATCCTCCCGCTTTTTCCACTGATCTCTGAAATACGCGGTTCAGTTTTCGGAAAACCTCACCACTATTCGCCAAATCCCCCTTCCCGGCTTCACGGTGCATTGCTGTAAAATAATAGCTCTTCCGGTAAACGAGTAGCTGTTTGCTATAATCATCACTCAGTTGTCCATCAGATTCCCTTTGCTCGCCGCCTTATTCCGCCACCAGCTCCGCTGCTCGGCGGCATCAAACGGGGGACATCCAGTATGCGCATTCCTGTTTCAGGTACGCGTTACCCGGAAGAACCATTATTCTATTGATTATCGGTTACTTTTTTTCAAATAACATGCTGCTCATGACCATGCCGGATCACTTTAGTGAGGCAAGTTCTTTTTTTAATACAGCGATGAAGGCTTTTTCAGTCAGGCTGGGCACCTTGTTCTTAAGTTGTACGAGTGACAGGGTGCTGATCATTTGATTACTGGAAATGTCAATACCAGACAGTGTTCCTGCTGCCACTTCCCTGCTGACAAGATTGTAGGGAATAACTCCTAACCCCATTCCATTCTTGATTGCATCGAGAAACGACTGATGATTATCTGTTATCAGCACATATTTGAGATCGTGCGGAACCCGCTTATAATGACACTGAAACCATCGGTCGACTATCATGCTGCCATTGTTTGTCCTCAGGTATTCACATTGCATTAAACGCTCAAAATCTGTTTTATCTGCAATATTGCGATTGAAATACAGTTTCGAGCAAACCATGACGACTGGTTCGCTTAGCAGCGTTTGGATTGAATAGTAGAGGGCGTTAATGGTCTGTTTATGAGCAGCTTCCGGATTCAGTTCAGTGAGTAGTGCCAGATCAATACTCCCCTGAGACAGATATGAGAGGAGTTTCTCATTAGTATCGCATTTGAGGGTGAAGGTGACTGTCGGGAACCGGTACCTGAACTTATTAAATATTGAGATGAGAACGTTTCCGCTGAAATTTTCCGGGGCACCAATGAGGAGGGATCCATACGGTGTATCCAGCGGGCGCCTGAGATACTTTATCTCTTTACTCAATTCCGCCAGCAATGGATTCATTCGGTCATATAATCTCCTGGCGGCAGGTGTTGGAACTATTTTTCTGTTTGCCCGGGTGAAGAGCGGTATTCTCAGTTCATGTTCCAGTTTTTTAAGATGCTGACTGACTGCTGGCTGACTGAGATTGAGTTGTCGTGCTGCCTTACTGACGGATCTGTTCGTGTACACATAACTGAAAATTTTCAGACGATTTAAATCAGGTGTCATTGATATTACTTATTTAAAAATTAAAATACATAATTTTTAATTATATTAATAGAGACAAAAAAATTTGCAACCATATAATGAACTACCATATTACAGTTACATACACGCTTTTTCCCCATTGTCCTTTTCGATCATGTCGTTTCTTAGGTCAATAAATGGTGACGTTGGTTTTGGGCTATGAAAAACGGCTGGGTTTCAGATCCAGGAGCGGCTATCAGGGCTCTGGCAGATAGAGCGAAGAAGAATGACTCTTGAAATAACTTGACACGCAGCCTCTGAAGTCTTTAA
>CAZOWJ010000040.1:12702-31600 GCA_964583415.1 uncultured Desulfocapsaceae bacterium | reverse complement strand
GGTCTGTGCTATCACCGGACCTTGCCACAAGCGGGATGCAATTTTTATATACTAACTGGGGCATAACGGCTGATTATTTTGATGATGACGAAGTATTAAAAGATTGTCTAGAATCTATAGATAACTTGCAAAAACGGCCGAACCCAAAAAATTAAAACCGGAAAGGTGTGCTTTGGTAATATAAAATTGGGAGCAGTATCAGAGAATTTTACCTTCTTCCTATGAACCTCCATTCTGCTAACAACAAACTTGATTTACCAGCTTCTATGCCATCACCGAGAGGATGCACAGGAAGTTCCAGTAATCCATCCCACCAACACATTGTTCAGTTTGCTTCATAGGACTCCATACTATTTTAAACTGAGAGCTCTATCATCCTAGAGTTTTCTCAGGCTATATTTTTAAAAACGATTCTATCGGGGTATTGATCGTTATTTTGAGTTCAGCACTTCGGATATGCTCATTTTTTTTCAGCGGCCAGTCGGTTGTTTTCTTAGTATCGTTTCCATTTTATTATGGTGCAGTCCGCTGATCGGTATGCTGCCAAAACGCTGCAAGCAGAAATTACCCAAAGAGGTCGCATGATGCCTTCATATCAACTACGTGCTATATCAAACATGAACTGTAAAATCTCAAATAAAGATTAAGAACTTATTAATCAAAACGAGAGCTATCATCATGAACCATGAAATAGCAGAACTTTTGAGGAAAAATAATGACTAATCAGAAGATGTTAAAGGCCGTTGTCGTTGAGCCCGGTTACGCTAGTTATGCTATTGAACAGGACATCCTCAAAGAGTATGTGTCCGAAATTCTCATCGTGCGTGAAGATACTCGGCATGATGAGAAAGTGGCCATGCTGAAAGTTGCTGAAGCGGTGTTAGTTCGTGAGGCATTGTTAGACAAGGAGCTGATCGAGCAAATGGAGAACTGTCGAGTGATCGTTCGATATGGTGTTGGTGTTGACAATATCGATCTTGAGGCAGCGAAAGCCAGAAGGATCTTCGTAGCCAATGTTCCTCAGTATGGTGCTGTTCACGAGGTGAGTTGTCATGCTGTGGCGCTGGTGCTCGCTGTGGCACGATTGATAATCAAGCGTGACAGGGCTGTCAGGAATGGTGAATGGGGAATAGGTGATGCTGAGCCGATCTACTCGTTTCGCGATAAGGGTCTCGGGATAATCGGATTTGGTTCCATCGCTCGGTCCTTCCTGGAGAAGATGCACCCATTTGGATTTAAGGATATATGGATATACCACCCTCGGCTCTCCCAACAGGAAATCAGCACATTCGGTGGAACCAAGGCAACTGTCGAAGAAGTGTGTAGAAATTCTGATGTAATCTCCCTGCATGCACCGCTGACCGAGAATACGAGGCATATCATCAGTTCCGATGAATTTGCGATGATGAGTCCAAGGGCCATTGTTGTTAATACAGGTCGGGGAGCGCTTATCGATGAACAGGCCCTTGTTCAGGCGCTGAAAGAAGGTACCATCAAGGGTGCCGGGATTGATGTATTTGAAAATGAACCGCCGGCCACGGACAATCCACTGTTTAAGCTTGACAATGTTGTCGTCTCTGATCATACGGCTTGGTATTCGGATCGATCTCTTGGAGAACTCCAGGCCAAGGCTGCAAATGAAGTATATCGCGTTTTTTCAGGTGAGAAGCCGGCTTCGTGGCTCAATCCTTGGTGACTGCAACTTAACTCAACGTTAGTCGCGTCAGTTAAACTCGGAGGAACGAGTGGACCGCTTAATCGTGAAAGAATTATCGAACTTTGTTCTGGTTTGGAGAATTCTTGGCCCGACACTTCTTCTCATGTGTTTAGGGATGGTATTTTTCTCTTGGCCAGATAGATGGCTTGCGTGGTTTTGCGTTGACTAACAAAATAGAAACAATTATCATTCCCACCTTGTCGCATTACGAAGATTAATTGATAAAGGAGATTCCAAATGGCAGACCCCAAAGACATGTATCAATGCCAAGTAAGCAATTGCGGGTATACTTATGATCCGGATAAAGGAAACAAAAAGACCAATGTTCCTGCAGGTACGGCTTTTAAAGATATTCCGGATGACTGGAAATGTCCATTTTGTGGTTCCTCTAAAAAGACCTTCAGACCTTTAGCTGGTCCTGGATCAGTCATTGAGGAAGGAATTTGACTTGATAAAAGGAACTAACCTCGGTTCTTTTTGTATAGTCAGGAGTCTGGTTGATATGGCAGGTAACACCATAGGTTCTTGCTAGACAGATCCCCGGAGATTAAGGTAGAGATTCTGGGTTTCTGCCTTTTCTCGAACTACCCACCTAAAATAAAGTCTGAAGTAATTACCAATAAGAAGCTTTTCACAATTTTGCATTGAAGCACCTGCCTTTAGGAGACCCCTACAGCGCGAGAAGAATGATTGCCGTTGCCGCCATGACAATCGACAGGCCGATCCCCACCTTGACGAAATCCTTCGTCTGGTAACCACCGGGTCCCATGATCATCAGATTGCACTGATGTGCGAACGGGAGGACGAAGGCGCAGCTGGCGCCATAGGCCACGGCAAGAAACGCCATGCCGACATCGACGCCGCTCGATTCCGCTGCTGCGTATGCAACAGGCGACAAGATTACCGCTGCGGCGGCGTTATTCGAGGTGGTGCTGAGCAGTGCAGAAATAGCAAACAGCATGCCGAATACGTAGAAAGGCCCTAGACCCATCTCCGCCGGGAACAAAGTCGCTGCCAATTTGCTCGCTACACCTGTCTGAAAGAGTGCATCACCGAGAGGAACCGTACCTATGATCAGAAAGAGGATACGCAGATCGATTGCTTTTTGAGCACCTCGAAGCGACACGCAGCCGGTCGCCACCATCAGGAGTGCACTGGCGAGCGCACTGACCGCGAGGGGGTACAATCCGAGAACCGGAGGTAAGAGGGCAACCGCCAAAAGCAAAAGTGCGATCGGTGCGCGTCGGACATCCTCTTCGGAGCTTTGCCGATCCAGGATAAGCAGATCATCACTTTCCTCGAGCTTGCGGATGTTTTTGATCGGTCCGTATACGAGCAGGGCGTCGCCAAGCTTCAGTGGAATCATTGCAACGTCCTTTTCGATAAGTTCGCCGCGTCTCCAGATGGCCAGGACTGAGAGGCCGGACACGCCGCGAAAACTGATATCTGTCAGGTTCCGATCGAGGAAAGCGGAGTGGGGTGAGAGGGAAACCTCTGCCATATTGATCCCGCGTCCCATTAGTCGCTCAAGTTCGTCCAGTGTGGCCATCTCGAAGGGAATCGACTGCTCTTCGGCGAGTTTTTGGGCGTCCTCCTCTTTCCCCTCGGCAAAGAGCACGTCACCAGCCTTGATCGTCAGACCCTTCTGAACGTTCAAGAATTGATCCCGAAAGCCCTTCTTGCGTCCGATCTGAACCACCTCGAGCCGGTACCGACTTCCGAGATTAGTATTTAAAATCGTACTGTTAGACAGTTTTGAACCGGACGGAATGGTCAGCTTGAAGAGCCTCTTCGCGGGATGGTAGCGCTTTATCATCCGGTCTCGGTAGCTTTCCCTTTTCAGCGCATCGTCTGATCCGCGCCGGCCGAGCAACCTGGTTCCGATCAGGGCCATGTAGGCGATGCCGACGACCGAGATGGGAATCCCGACGATGGCGAACTCGAACATCCCGAGGGTCCTTTCACCACCACTGAGTCGTTCGAGTTCACTGCCGAGAATAAGGTTCGGAGTAGTCGAGATCAGGGTGAGGGTGCCGCCGAGAATCGCAGCATAACCGAGAGGCATCATCAATCGAGAGGGAGAAATATTTGCCTTGCGTGAAAGTACCAGAACCGCCGGCAGGAAGACCGCAACGGTGGCGGCGTTCGACATGATCGCCGACAGGACGCAGGTGGTGACCATGATCAGCAGGATCAGACTCCACTCCTTCTTGCCACCGAACCGCTCAAGTAATTGCCCCATCAACGTAGCGACACCGCTTTCTTTGAGGCCGGCCGAGAGCACAAAGATTGCTCCCAGAGCGATCACAGCGTTGTTGCCAAAACCGCGGAGTGCAGCCTCGGCTGGACTGACCGTCCCGGTGACTGCGAGCACGACGGGAATCGAGAGCGCGGTGGCCTCGAGAGGAATCAGCTTGCTGATGAAGAGCACCATGGCCACGACAAGCGTGGCAATGGCGATCCAGGCGTGAATATCCATCTTTCCTTATCCTCCGTATTTCTACAAATTCCTTGTCCTGGTGTGAAGCGGCAAAACCAGGATCTTAACGTAGTCAGCTTCGAGATTCATAGCGACCAAGTCGTCATGAACAAACAATTATGTAGAAATTTCACAATCCGCATTCTGAGCATTATACAGATTTATGAATCTACTAAGAAGCCCTTTTTGGGTTTGCGTTGCTCCTATTTGAATCTGTAAATTACCAACAAATTATAAGTGGCTATAAAACCCAGGGCGCTTCAGTCGTTTATGAGAGTGGGTTACAATGCAGCCATGAGGGAAAGACACTTTGAAATCACTCCCTCTAAAGCAGGTTAATATATTACGACGGCACATACACAAGCTCAAGATATTACATACGTAAACTTTAAACGACTATTTCCTCAGCAGAGTTGAGATTTCTCCTGATAGCCCAGTGGTTGGTGGTAGACTTCTCAGGTTAAGGAGTTCCTGCGCATCTTCAGACCGGAGATTAGAATGATGACTGTCAGATTTTGTAGAAATCGACAACCATACTGTGACAGATTAGGTCTCAATTTATACAGCTGAGTCTCATAGGTGTACGCTCAAATTGAAACAAGAAAACAACAATCTTTTTTGGAATGAGCAAGAAACGCAGGTTTTCCCTGTGGCAGGAACAAGGTCAATGAGAGAGGCGGTAATTTCAGCACCATGTTGTCTTGCAGTCTTCCAACACAGTATTCGCACCATGGCAGCAGCATGGGTAATGAATCAATTCTTCAACAGCGTACGAAATCTTTCAACTGGTACCGGAGGGCTAAAGAGATATCCTTGAATTATGCTGACATCACGGTTTCTGAGGTAATTGAGCTGACTTTCATTTTCCACGCCTTCAGCAACTATTTCCAGTTTCAGACTTTGAGCCATGGCGATAATCGCATCAACCAGGGCTTTGTGATTCTGATCTATTTCCAGATCCTGAATAAAACTTCTATCAATTTTAAGAACCTGCAGCGGAAAACGTCTCAGGTAACTGAGGGAGGAATACCCCGTACCGAAATCATCCAGCGCCAGGCTGACACCGCGGTCATGCAGGGTTTTCAAGATGGAGAGAGGCCTGTCAGAGTCCTGCATTAACAGACTTTCCGTAATCTCGAGCTCAAGCTGGTCAAAAGGAAGACCACTCTTCATCACCGCATCCTCAACGTCACCAATTAAGGAGCCGTTACGAAACTGCTGTGGCGAGACATTGACTGATACTTTCAATTTTTGATCTGAGAGCTTCTGCCACTGTTTTGCCTCCAAGCAGGCATGTTCAAGAACCCACTTGCCGATTTCATCAATGATACCAAGATTTTCCGCCAAGGGAATAAAGGTGTACGGTGAGATGCTGCCAAGTTCATGATTATTCCAGCGAAGAAGGGCTTCAGCCCCGATGATACTGCTTTTACGGACATCAATTTTGGGTTGAAACACCAATGAAAATTCATCCTTGGCAAGTGCATATCGTAAATGGTTGGATATCTGCATTTGCTCTTCAGAAATACGGCGCATCTCACGGGAGAAGTAGCGAAAGGTATTACGACCATCTTTCTTCGCCTGATACATCGCCATATCAGCGCACTGCATGAGCCGGTCATGGGATGTTCCGTCATCGGGGTATATACTGATTCCCAGGCTCACTGTTGCATAGATTTCCTGCTCTTTGGCAGTAAACGGCTGCTGCAGGATCTTAACTATTTTATGAGCCACCACCTCGGCATGTCTGGTTTCATCCAGGTTCTCGAGAAAAATAGTAAATTCATCACCGCCCGTCCGGGCAGCTGTATCGCTGTCTCTTAACTGGGAGGAGATTCGGTTTGCCGTTTGCTTCAATACTTCATCTCCGGTATCGTGACCAAGGGTATCATTAATGTCTTTAAAATGATCGATGTCCATGAAAAGCAGGGCAACTTTGGTATTTGATCTTTTCGCCCTGGTAAAAGCTGAATGCATGTAGGACTGGATATAGTGACGATTATACAGACCCGTCAGCTGATCGTAGTTTGCCTGATAGATAAGCTGTTCTTCCCATTTGGTTCGTTCTGTTATGTCCTGAACATTGGCAACGACAATTGGCGGATCATCTGCAACCGATAACTGGATACTGGCCTCTACCGGAAAAGTACTGCCGTCCTTGCGCCGGTTAGTACCTTTGTGAACGACAGGCTCCCAGTTGCCATTGTGCATTGGTAACAGAAGCTCTGAAAAGGACTTTTGATCCAGATCTATAAAGATATCAAGAAGGCAAATGGATTTAAATTCTTCCTTGGAATAGCCCAGTTTATCAACTGCACCCTGGTTAACCTGCAGGCACATCAATGACGTTGCCTCGGCCATATAAATTTCAGTAGTGCTGTCATTTAGAATACGGCCTAAACGATTGTTCAGTTTATTTTTTTCCTCCTCCAGGTCATCCAGCAAGGTCTTGTTCTCATAGCGCAGTCTTGTGCTGTCAACAAAATTTTGATTATATTCTTTGCTGAATCTGATCAAAAACGCTCCAAGGACACATGTCAGAATAGCTGTACCCAGGTATAAGCGATCACCAGTCAGAGCGGTCTGATATATCACCGGCATCAACAGGGTAAGCACATAAAGAATAAAAGAGGTGAAATCGAGCAGCATTGTTACTGCAGCAACAGCGATACCGTAGGGCAGAATGATTGCAATGAGCAGGAATGAAATCGGCTCGTATGAAAAAAACAGCAAATTGAGTCCGCCCAGGGTCATTCCAACACTGAAAATACCGAGACGAAACAGAAATAACCAAAAAGACAAGGTTTTAGCCTGCCTCTGGTCTTTCATGTAAAGGTGATACAGGTACCAGCGACCAACGAGAACCACGAGCAAAACGAGATACCAGCCAAAAAGATGCAGCCAGTCAAATTTCTGGGTCAGCATCAATGCGTAGATTGCAATGGCAACTGCCAGACCGAGAGACGCTGTAAGTGACCGTTCGTACAGATTATCAAGACGCTCTCTCTCGATTCTCTGTTCAATGCTGAATTTTTGATCAGTCATAAAGTATATAAATCAAGCTCAACTCCATCGGTGTTTAATGAAACAAACGCCGATCTGGGTTTCTACGTCGGTCGAACATGATTGTTTCTCCTGACCAATCCTGCAAGGGGAATGTTGATTCTTTGGTGAGAAAACGTCTATCCTGCTTCGTTCGAATTAATGATTTACCATTCTTTTTAGTCATTTTAGCGGATTGGGCCTTAACAAGTCGATCAATCAATCTCAAGTCCTTATCCTGCAGCCGTAAGGCCGCATCAGACCACAATTCTGTGATATCTGCAAGTTCCTGGTAATCCATGGGATGGTAGCGCTGCCTTACCTGCTGTATGGCGCGGTGGCCGTTGCTGAACTGTTGGTGTTGCCGCATGTAATTCTCTACACTTTTTATACCGTTACCCGTTTCACCGAGGTAGTCGACAACACCCATGTCATACAATTCTCTTGCACTATAAATGGTTCCACTGGATAACATCCTTCCAGCAATACCACTGCCACAGGTTCTGGCTATAAAACTATAAGCTCCCATTCCGGGGAACAGGTTAAATCTGATTTCAGGAAAACCCATTTCGGCATTTTCCGTTGCGATCAGAGTATTACTGGATAGGGCACACTCAAACCCTCCGCCCAGGGCTGTTCCTTCAACGAGGGAAATGGTTGTAATGGGTAGATTCAGGTTCACTGAATTGAGATACAGTGTGTCTATGCATTTTGTGGCATAATCCAGCAGCTTCTGACGGTTTTTTTGTTTTATCAATTTGCTGAACAGGGCGAGATCTCCACCCATACTAAAAATACCGGGAATTTTGGAGATCAGGATCTGGTAACGGATAAGAGGTTCTGATTTCGGGTGCTTGGACTCAAAATAATCCATAATACCCTGCTGCATTTGTCGAAGCTCTGTGAGCATTCTGACGGAAAAGCAGGGGCGTGGGTTCGGGTTATGGTAACACCAGATGGCGCGGTGGACGGCATCATAACGGACAGATATTTCCTTATAGTCCTGAAAAATCGAGAAAAAATCACCAGCCATGTTTTTACTCCGAACCTAATAAGAATGACTACCCTGATAAAAAAGCACCATCATAGTGTCAGGAATTAAACAGGCTTATTAAACTGTTTAACACCAGCTAATTATTATAAAATTCGAACAAATTTAGATGACTAATACATTACCGTTGCCTGTAAGTCAATTGCTTTGGCACCATATTCTCTCTCGATGCCTATCTTTCAGGCAGATTCAGGAGCACCAGGCGGCTAAATTTTCTCTGGTTCGATGACCAGCATTGAACGCCATTTTCCACTCCGGTATCGAAAAAATGAGACCGTGAACAGCGACAAAATGAAGAAGAGAACACATCCCCAGGAAAAATAGATACCCCTGCCGAAAAGTTCAACACCAATGAACAGCGGCAGAAGAAAACAGAGAACAGAAGTAAAGCCGATACTCCACATCATAAAATGGGTGTCCCCGGCCCCTCTGAGCACACCGGAGAATATCATGTAGAGTGCATCAAAGAACAGATAGCAGGCAATAATACGCATCAGGTTGCTGGCGGTTGCTATCAGCGATTCATAAAGAGCTGCATCGCCATTTTCTGGAATGAACAGGGTAAGGGGTATTTCTGGGGCAAAGATGAACAGCAGGTCAACGATTAGAATATAGGCGAGTAACAGATGAATAGCGCTCCAGGTTTCATGGTGTGCCCGCTCGGGTTGTTCTGAGCCAAGAGACTTACCGACCATCATGCTTATTCCATAGGATACCCCCATGGAAGGCATAAAGGCGATGGCATTGATGGACAGGACAATGTTGGTTGCTGCGAGCTCAAGGGTACCGATTCTTCCGACGAGCAGGATGAAAATGGTAAAAGCGAGAATGTCGAGACTGAACTGCATCGATCCCGGGATTCCAAATCTCAGTAATCGCAGGAACAGGGCGGAGTCGAACCGATAGCTGCTGAAGATCAGAAAGCGGATATCATGTGTTCTGCTGAAAACAAGAAATGTCAGGATTAACATGCTGATTGCGGTTGAAATAACCGTGGCCCAGGCTGCCCCTCTGATGCCCATTTCAGGAAATATACCAATTCCGTAAATAAGAGCGTAGTCCAGAGGTATATTGATCAGCATACCGATTATATTAACGGTCATTACCGGTCTGGTAATTCCCCGGCCGCTGAAGAAAGATCCCAGCGTCTGGATAGCCACATGAAGTACAGCTCCCCGGCAGAGGATACTGAAATAGATCTCTTCCAGCTTTCTCACTTCACTTGCATGGTTGACCAGCTTGAACAATGGAACAGTAACAAAATGTGAAATGAAGAACAGTAATAGTGCCGAGAATAGACAAAAGTAGATACCCTGCCAGACAACAGATCCGATTTTCCCGTACTGGCCTGAACCGTAATATTGAGCGATAAAGACGCCGCAATAACTGCCGATACCCCCTAAAAATGCCATGAAGAGATAGGCTGAGATCCCGGCTGGTGTGGCAGCGGAAATGGCCTCAATACTGTAATTCGACAGAAACACCCGGTCGGTGAATTCCATGACTGTCGTTGCCGACATACCGATCACCAGCGGCAGACATACCGATAGTACTTCCCGGTATTGCTGTTTTTTATACCAGCTTCTGATCAAAATCATCAGGATGTCCTGTGGCTATAGGTGGGCAGTTGTTACATTTTATACAAAAGACGGGAGATACCAATACAATATCGAGCCCGGTATGTCACCAACTTATCGGTAATTTTATGGCAGTGATGGGGGCTATACATACTTTTCTATCATTTTTGCCGGCAGCTTGATTGTTGCGGCAAAGGAAACAAAACCATATTATTTTGGATGGATAACAGAATCATTTGGCATCAAATCGTGGCTGATCGAGTCCGGTCTTTTCTTTGTAACCCGCAGCTATTGGGGTTTAGTCCTGTGCGCTGACATAATCAAGCCGATCCCGTATTGAAATGAGACACTACAGGCATACTGTTTTTAACAATAATGCTGAGTTCCTGAGAGGATTACTTCCAATTTATTCAGAAAGAGATGGGTATAGCCTTAATTTAAAGGTATATCTGACAGGGAAGGTCAACGCCTTTGCCTGTGGCAGGCGGGTTCTTTCATATGGGATTTCCATGGTGGATTCTCTGATCAATTGATTGCTTTCCCTATAGTAACAGCTGTCATTAGATGACCGGAGAGGATTTTTAAACCCTGTCTTTAGATGTATTACAATTTTAAGTGAGCACGAACGGCTTATGGATACAAAAACAGCCAGAGAGTTTTTTGCAAATGATCGCTATGCAGCGCTCACCGGAGTAGAGATCGTGGAGGCTGGAAAAGGATATTGTAAAACCAGTTTGAAACTTGAGGATAAACATCTGAATGCAGCAAATGTGGTACAGGGCGGTGCAATTTTTACCCTTGCTGATCTGGCATTTGCCATTGCCTCCAACAGCCACGGTCAGCTCGCCCTGGCAATTAATGTAAATATATCCTATCTCAACTCAGTCTCGTTGGGTACGCTATACGCTGCGGCGACCGAAGTAAATGAGCCGAACAGGCTTGGGGCCTATGATGTCCTGGTAACAGACGACCAGCAGCGGGTTATCGCCAGGTTCAATGGTATGGTTTATCGAAAAAAACAGCTGCTTATGGATTAGCAGCGGGGCAAGTCAAAACCTATTTGTAAGGAATGTATCATGTCTAGAGTTATGGTTTCTATCATTGGGCTGTGCATCTTCTCTCTTTTGAGTGGTTGTGCCGGAATAACAAATTCTCATTTTGAGCAACCGGTTGTCAGCCTCAGCAGCTTCAGGATGGTGCCGCAGCAAGCGGTCAGTCCCAAATTTGAGATCGGGCTGCATATAATTAACCCAAATCGGGAGGCACTCTCCTTTGAAGGTATCTTCTATACCGTCACTATTGAAGGTTATGATGTGCTGGCAGGGGTTTCAAATGACCTTCCAACCGTCGATCCTTATGGTGAAGCTGATATAACTATTGATGCCAGTGTTGACCTTGTTAAAAGCATCCGACTTATCAGCTCATTGATGCAGCAGCCAAGAGATCGCTTTAAATACAGTTTCAAAGCCAAGCTGGACCCGGGAGGACTGAACCCCAGAATCACCATTCAGGAAGATGGCGAGTTCGACCTTCAAAATTGAAGCAACCGTTTTTTTGGGTAAAGAGGAATAAGGGTCCGCTGAAACCTGCAGGTTCCCGTCATACTGATAAAAATATCTCATTTCTGTTTAGATCACCAACTACCTGGAACGAATAAATGTCCAAAACAGCTCTATCCGCCTGGAAAGACGCGCTGACCATCCTCTTGGGAAGTTTCAGGCAAATCCTTATTATACATCTGATCTATGTGATTCTTGGGACGATCATTTTTACCCCCCTGATTGGAATAATCGGCCAGGGTTTGCTGAATCTGTCCGGCCAGTCCGCGCTCTCTGATTTTGATATCCTCTATTTTTTCCTGACACCGCTGGGGATGCTCTCTGGCATCGTTTTTACCGCTTTGCTGATCAGTATTATTATCTTTGAGCAGGCCTCCATGATGGTGATAAGTGGCAGCTATATCAGCGGGCACCATGCTGGTGTCATAGAGCCCCTGAGTTTTACCCTTGCCAGGATAAAAACGATTTTCATTTTAGCGCTTCAATTTGTGGCACGCCTGCTGATTATCGTTTTGCCCTTTCTTGCTGCCAGTGGTGCAATTGGCTGGTTACTGCTTACTGATTATGACATCAATTATTATTTATCTGAAAAACCGCCCGCCTTCTGGTTTGCAGTTGTTTCAATCGGAGGAGTCCTGCTGGTAATGGCAGTCCTTCTCATTCAGCGGCTTCTCGACTGGCTGCTGACGCTTCCTCTTGTTCTGTTCGATGCTGTATCTGCCGGTCAGTCATTTTCCAGCAGCGCAATGCTGGTGCAGCGCCGGAGGTCTGAACTCCTGGTGCTATTCGGGGGCTGGGCGGTAATAGTGACAATGTCGAATATCTTTCTACTCTTTTGTGTTGAGGTTCTCGGTTCACAACTGGCACCTCTTTTCTATGATTCAATCAGTATGCTCGTGGTTGTTCTTGGCGGGCTGGCAGCTTTGTTCTTTCTGGGTAATTTTTTTATGACAGCCGTCATGGCCGGAAGTTTCAGTTGTCTGCTGGTGAACCTTGGAAAACAACATGATCTGCAATACGACCCGGGGAAACAGCAGACAGATCGGCGTGGCAGCTTTGTTAACCTGACTGCACCCAGACTGATCTCTATCCTTGCTGGTACGATTATCATTTCATTGTTTCTCGGTGTGGAGTTGATGGAGGGGATTCAGGTTCGGGATACTGTTGCAATCATTGCCCATCGTGGTGCAGCAGGACGAGCTCCGGAAAATACCATTGCTGCAGTACGGGCTGCAATAGAGGATGGTGCCGACTGGATCGAGATTGATGTTCAGGAAAGCTCTGATGGCGAGATTGTCGTTATTCATGACAGTGATTTGATGAAACTTGCCGGAGTCAATCGGAAAATATGGGATATGAGCCTGATGGAGTTGAAGCGGGTAGATATCGGCAGCTGGTTCGGAGAAGAGTTTTCTACTGAACGGATTCCAACCCTCGGCGAGGTGCTCGAGGAGGTGCGCGGCAAGGCTCTTCTGCTGATAGAACTGAAATACTACGGGCATGACCAGCATCTTGAACAAGGTGTGGTCGAGGTGGTTGAGCAGGCCGGGATGGTCGAGGGTGTCGCCTTCATGTCCTTGAAACGTGAGGGTATTGAAAAATTACAAAAACTCCGTCCTGAATGGAGAGCCGGATTGCTCCTGTCAAAGACCATCGGCAGCCTGTCCAGCCTGGAGATGGACTTCATTGCTGTAAATATGGGAACGGCAGGGCCCGGTTTTATTCGCAAGGCACATGCTGGCGGTAAAGAACTGTTTGTCTGGACAGTAAATGATCAGGTCTCAATGACCCGCATGATGTCACTTGGAGTGGATGGTGTGATAACGGATGAGCCCAAAATGGCCCGCCAGGTCCTTGCTGATCGGCTGGAACTCAATTCGATTGAACGGTTGTTGCTGCATGCCGCCGTATTGTTTGACCAGCCGATTCCGTCAAAAGAATATCGTGATCAGTCACCATAATAAGGTAAAGATGTGAAAGCTGAATTGATGTGTACATTGCTGTTGATCATTGCAACGTCCATTTCAGGGAGCTGGGCAGTTGCCCAGTCAACAGGAATAAACAATTCAAATCCTGACAGTCTCCAGTATCAATTAGAGATTCAGGGGCATGAAGCTCTGAGTGCACTGAAAAATAATTTTTCAAGTGGGTTGAATGATTTTACAAGTGATGGCTGCAGCGGTGGCCTCTCCATTGGCTGGCAATACCTTGCGGGTAAAGTACAGAAATTTGAGGAAGTACATGGGATGCAGCCGCCCTGGGAATCATGTTGTGTTTCCCATGACAGGGAATATCACCCCGGAGGCGGGCGGGAAATTTCAGCAGGGAACAGTTATACCTTACGCAAGAGCGCAGACCAGCTGCTTAAATCGTGCGTGCAGAAGACCGGAACTGAACGATCCCGGGAGCTGGGCAGCGCCTACGGTATCTCAAGTGAGGAAGTCGAACGTCTTTATGGATTGATTGCCAGCCTCATGTACAGATCGGTACGAATTGGGGGAATGCCCTGTACCGGTTTGCCTTGGCGATGGGGATACGGTTGGCCTGAATGTGAATGAACCAAGAGCTTATTGGAAACCCACGACCGGAGAGAGTTGTCGTGGATTTCCTTAAATTTCATGCAACCATTCACTACCAGGAGTCACCGAGGACCTGGCTGAGGTCCAGGCGATGTTTCTTTTCTTCCTGCTAAAAAATGTTCTGTTTCATTCTCTAATACGGGTGCGATTGATCAACTTCGTCAGCCAATCTGCAACAAATTCAATGATGTTATCAACAGCTTGCTGTATAGTGAGTCACTGCCTGCAGGTTCGGAGAGAGGACCATGGGCCGTCAATCACAATCTATTCTTTTGATAAAAAACACCCAGAGACGCTATGACGACAAGTGGACCAAGAGAATTCATTACCCCCCATCGTAAACTGCCTTTGGAAATACCTGAAGGTGTTGCGCCAACAGAATTTTTTAACAGCCCCTGCAATTTGAGACATCTGGCCAGAGATAACGGTCTATTGAGGAACACGCTGGGGTTCCTGTTGTATCGTAAGGCAATTGGTCACTCCAACCTGTTCGATACATCAATTATCTATGACACCTCGCAGAAAGTTCTGGATCCAATGGGACGGCCGGTTCGCAGGGACCAGCTCTCAAAACAGGAAAATCTTGTGTTCAGCAGAATGACGAAGATGACACTTCACTATATGCTGGAAAACTATCCCGATCCCAAAGAGCATCTTGTCTTTTGCGGGGAAGCAAGTCTTGATGCAACATGGCCCCTCAATAAGCCGGGAGTTCCCAGTATTCGGATGATTCATAATCATTTCATGGTTTTTGAAAACAGCCAGCTTGCCTCATCACCGTATGCCGATGACGATAATCCTAACCTGACTGACAGCGGCAATAACGGCCTGTTTCTGCAATATTTGAGTGAGGTGTATCTGCAATTTTTTGAGGTGTTGGAACTGGAGACGCTTCACCCGCTTCCTCCCGATACCGGTAAACTGGCAATTACCGGATATCCCCAAGGGTTGCCGAGCTGGGAGGTGATTGGAGGAGCGTCTGCGCTGGACAGTGGAAAGTTCTGGAAGGACTATGATCTGATCTTGAAAGGGTTTCTTGATTTCTACCGGGCTTTCTTTGCTCTGGTCTCTTCAGAGGACACCCGTATTCCTGGCGATGCCCTTTTTCCTGACCAGATCGAAGATATCCTGTTATACAGTGATTATTTCCATGAAGCAGCCCGAATCGTTCGTCTGCAGGTCATGGAGGACCCCGCTTTTGCCAATGAAATTCGCTGGAAGCCCGCCTATAAACAATTGATTTATCGCGATGATGATGGTCGGTTGATCGTCACAATCAGTCAGAACTCGGTGGGAAATGCGATCACTGAACTGCTTGGTATTGTCGTCAAAAGAGTTGCAGATGAAGAGGCCTATGCCAGGGCAGAGCCTCATTTAATCAGGCAGCTTCTGGAGTTGAGAAGCCGCCTGGTGAGGGCGGACCTCGGGACCCCGATTACTTCCGGCAAATGGTCAGTAAAACCATGAATTTCCGGAGTGATCGGCACTATCTCAATAGTAATTACCATTAAGTGGAGGGAATATGGATTATCTACCCGATGAAAACAGATATGAACAAATGGTCTACAATCGTTGCGGCGCCAGCGGGTTGAAGTTGCCGGCTCTGTCGCTTGGGCTGTGGTATAATTTCGGCAGCAAAGATCCATTGGAGAATTGCCGTGCAATCCTCAGGAGATCATTCGACCTGGGGATTACTCATTTTGATCTAGCCAATAATTACGGAGCTCCTCCGGGCTCGGCCGAAGAAACATTCGGAACCATATTTAAACAGGATTTTGCCCCCTATCGTGATGAACTGATTATCTCTAATAAGGCCGGATATCTTATGTGGCCCGGTCCATATGGTGAGTGGGGGTCACGCAAATATCTGGTTGCCAGTTGTGACCAGAGTCTGAAGCGCACCGGGCTTGACTACTTTGATATCTTTTACAGCCATAGGCCGGATCCGCATACCCCGCTTGAAGAAACTATGAGCGCTCTCGATTTTATCGTGCGCAGTGGCCGCGCCCTCTACGTGGGGATCTCCACATATTCACCCCAACAGACGCATGATGCAGCAGAAATACTGCGAGATCTCGGAACCCCGTGTCTCATCCATCAGCCGCGGTACAATATGTTTGATCGATGGATAGAGGGAGCGCTGCTGGAAACCCTGAAAAATTGCGGCATCGGCTGCATCTGCTTTTCTCCGCTTGACCAGGGAATATTGACCGATAAATACCTCGAGGTTATTCCCGGTGAATCCCGAGCAGGGAAGTACAAGAACAAGCTTCATTGGGGGGATGAGGTGACCCCGGAGCGAGTAGGTAAGGCGGTAAAACTTAACGAAGTTGCCAGGAAACGGCAGCAGACGCTTGCCCAGATGGCTATTGCCTGGGTGTTGAGGCATCCCGGCATGAGTTCAGCCCTGATAGGAGCCAGTCAGGTCAGCCAGGTGGAAGATAGTGTGGGGGCATTGAATAATCTAGAATTTACCAAGGCAGAACTCGAAGCCATCGAAACTATTCTGGCTCAGTAAACGCTGAGGAACAAAAAAATGAGAACAGCAATGACAGAGCTGCATGTTACGGGCAAAGAAAGCCTTATCCCGATCGTGTTTATATTTTTTCTTCTTTTCTGCACCTCGCATTCTGTTGCAGAGGCCAAAGATCTGTTCGAGGCCTCGGAGCAATGTGCTTTTTGCCATACCTCCAGCTCCAATGCCTTGATTGACAGCCAGGGGAATGATCTGTCTATCTACCATGACTGGGGATCGACGATGATGGCAAATTCATTCAGGGATCCTGTCTTTCGCGCAAAACTTGAATCTGAGCAGAAAAGAAACCCCCACTTGTCTGCAGAGATTGAGGATAAATGTTTGACTTGTCACACGCCGATGGCACGAGTCCAGTATATCCGAGATGGCGGTGAGCACTATACCGTTGAGGAGGCAAAACAAAGCAGCTTGGCTTCCGATGGTGTCGGCTGTACGCTTTGTCACCAGATTCAGCCCGAGAACCTTGGCAAACAAACGAGTTTCTCCGGTCACTATTCCATTAATGACAGCAGGGAAATATATGGCCCCTATAAGGATGTATTTGAGAATCCGATGCTTCATCACGTCAGTTATCGACCTGTCTTTGGGGCACAGGTGCATGAGTCTGCGCTCTGTGGCTCATGCCACACCCTTTTTACGCCTTACCTGGATAATATGGGTAAGATCGCAGGAGAATTTCCCGAGCAGACCCCGTATCTTGAGTGGCTCAACAGTAGTTATGCTTCAGCAGATAGCGGCCGGTCATGCCAGGATTGTCACATGCCCCGTATTGATGAACCGATCAGGATAACCAACCGCCCGCCGTGGCTTGAGAATAAGCACTCACCATTCTGGAAACATCATTTTACCGGCGGCAACTCTTTTGTGCTCGAGATGATGCGGGAACATCCCGAACAAACACTCGTCAGTGCTGCTGATGAGGATTTTCGTCTGACAATTCAGAGGACGAAACGGCGACTTACCGGAGAAGCCGCGGCGGTCTCTCTGGAAGCTGAATTAGGAGCATCGAATCGACTTCGCCTGATTGTGACGGTGAAAAACAAAACGGGTCATAAATTTCCGTCCGGGTTTCCGGTCAGAAGGGCGTGGCTCCAGGTTCAGGTGCGGGACAAATCAGACACGCTCCTGTTTGATTCCGGCAGCTGGGATGAAAACGGTGAGATTAATGGTTTGGATCCCGGCTTTGAACCACATTACGACCTGATCACTACCGGTGACCAGGTGCAAATCTACCAGGCGATCATGGGCGATATTGACAACAACCCGACCTATACACTATTGCGGAGCGCAGGCTATCTTAAAGATAATCGCCTGCTCCCTGACGGGTATTCAAGAACCGGTCCGATGGCAGAGTATACAAAGATTGCCGGGAAAGCTCATGACGACAAAGATTACAATAAGGAAGCAGGAGCTGATAGTGTAGGAACAGATCGTCTAACCTATGACCTAGCGGTTGATAAAGGTGCCTTGCCACTCAATATTCAAGCCAGGCTTCTCTATCAGAGTGTGCCCCCTCGATTTATCGGCGATCTGCTTGAAGACCAGACACCGGCAACCCGGCGTCTTGGCCGCATGTACTCCAGCATGAACCGGGAACCGATTGTCGTTGACTCACAGTCGCGGGTAATCGAGTGAATGTTTTCCTGTAATTAACAAAAAAAATGCTGACCCGGATTGCTGGGGACTAGTGCAGGGGGCGCCCGCAACCCTGATATTTATTGTTGTTCAGCAGAACAGTTACCGAGGTTTCAAATTCTTCACCACTCATGGTGTCGAGACATGTCCTGCCTTCAAGCTGCAATTCCAGGATGAAGTCAGCGTTTTTTGTGCGATATACTGTTCTGCGTCCAGCCTGATCTGTTTCGGGCTCGGGGACGGGGAAAATTTCTCTGATAGTACCATACGCTCCAACGTAGGATATGTCCTGGTGGCTTATTTCCAGGTGCCAACCCGGTTCGTTTCCCACCGCCCTGAAATCTATACCGCGAAGCTTGGCACTTTCCCAGATCGCAGCTTTCGCATCATTTTTACAGTTTTTGTGATCTTTTGTGTCAAAACTGATGAGCGCTTCCTGGCCTTTGTTCCAGTAAACCACCTCGGATGTCTGGTATTTCACACCAGAGGCAGATGGAGTAAGGGGTGCGCTGATCGTTTTACCGGGAAGAAAGAGCCAGGCTGTTTCTTCTTTTATATTAACGATAAAATTAAAATCATCATCACAACGATAAACGAATGTCTTACCCATACCCGGTGCCGATAAACCAGGTGATGTCCATAACAGCGTCAACAGCAGCAGGGCAACAACGGAAATGATGAGAGATGTGAATCTCCTGGAATTGGCCATGTTTACTCCTGAAA
>CAZOWJ010000040.1:0-12602 GCA_964583415.1 uncultured Desulfocapsaceae bacterium | reverse complement strand
ACGGAAATGATGAGAGATGTGAATCTCCTGGAATTGGCCATGTTTACTCCTGAAACATTTGTCTCTGCTCTCATTTTTTGACCGCTCTATTGTTTGATATGGTAACACTATAGAGGGTGGCAGCAATAAAAACACTCCGCTTCTTGCTTTGTAATTTTTTTTATAAAAAATCTGATTGCCATCAAAACTCAGCTTCTCAATTTTGCAACGGGGGACAGATTAAATTTTTCTATAAGGTGTCGAGGGGACTGATTTTTTTTCACGTCTTTTGTGAAAAATCAATCTGTCCCCGATTTTGGAGGATGAAAAATAAAATCAGTCCCCTCACTTTTGTCTCCCGTTGCAAAACTGAGAAGCTGAAGATGGGTGGTAATCAGATAAAAAAACATGCCGTCTGATGTCTGTCTGAATGGCCCATGAGATACATGGACTAAAAGCTGTATTTTGACGACCTGAAAAGATAGCCGCGTAATTCAAAGAAGATACGGCCCTGGCGGCAGGGATCAGAGGATATCGTCTCTTATTTTATCCCACACTGCAGCAACACCTTCAGTGAAACCTTCTGCATACTGGTCAGGGTTAAAGGACTCACCGTGTTTTTTCTCCAGTTCAGTTGCCGAGTTGTCTATCATACCCCAGAGATCGGGGTCTAATTTTTTTACGGTATCACAGAATGTCTCGTAGGTAATCGCGAAGGTCTTTCTGACCATATGCAGGTCACTCATGGCGACAAATGGTTGGTATTCTATGCGCTCTTTGGAGATGAACAGTTCAGCGTCTTTCTTTCCCAGTTCAAGCGGTGATATTGAATTTTTCATGTAATTACCCGATAAATGTCGATTGTCTGATAATGAAGTTATCGGCAGACGTTACAGAGAGTTGTCAAAAATGTAAATAGTTTCCGTCTGAAAAGGGTCCTTTCCTTGGGCCTCTGCCAGAGTCTTTCTCGTATCCTTGATGGCACGTGCGTTTTTATAATCATACCGGTCTTAAATCTTGGTCTGCCCCACCTAATCGGGCCACCCTTGACTTATTTAATCAATAGTCATAAAGCCACTATTTATATTATCAGCATATACTGCAAATGATTCGCAATGTGTAAATCCGAATTTTCTGTAAAAATTTCTAACCTTCCGGTAACCATTGATGTGACGGAGATAATGAATGTTTATAAAATAAAATAACTGGTGGATATCGATCAGATCAGATTAGTTGTCAGGTGTTGCGGTGAGATCACAATCGCTATTGGGCTGTCATTAAATTATACCATAAAGCCCGATCTGATACCTAGAAAGGTAATTGACTTTTTCAGCACGTATTGCTATAAAATTTGCATAATTTAAATTCTTGAAAATAAAAGATCATTCTGCTTGGGTGGTTTGGGATGGGGTATAAATTTGATAAGATCAAATAAGTGTTGAACCAAGGGACGCCATGAATAAGTTGCTTATCCTTGACGACGATGCTTCAGCATATCATGCGGAAATAACTAGACTCAATCTCCCAGAGATTGAGATCGCTACTGCAGTCAATGTCCCTGAAGCTCAAAAACATACTCCCTCTGTAAATATTATCTTCGGCAAACCCGCTCTGGTTGCTTCGATTATCTCAGAAACCCCGCGATTACAGTGGGTACAATCGACGTTTGCCGGTGTTGAACCTTTATGTAAAACTGGCTTGCCTCACAATTATATCTTGACCGGAGTCAAGGATCTTTTCGGCTCTTTAATGAGTGAATATGTCTTTGGCTATATTCTTGCCAGGGAACGCTCTATTTTAGCCACCGAACGGAACCAAAAGAGGAAAATCTGGACTCGCTTTAAATACCGGAGTCTGGCTGAAATCGTCATCGGTCTTGTTGGGCTCGGCTCCATCGGCAGAAACATTGCACTGACTGCCCGTCACTTCGATATGAAGATTCTCGGTATGAAGCGAACGCCGGGTGATGTCGATTTTGTTGATCGTCTCTACCTGCCTACTGAGCTTGATGATTTTCTGCCGCAACTTGACTATTTGGTACTGATATTGCCGGATACAGCAGAAAGCAGAAATTTCATTTCCCTTAAAGAATTAAATGTAATGAAAAACAGTGCAATTCTGGTAAATGTCGGTCGGGGAGTTACTGTCAACCAAAAAGACCTGATTGCAGCCCTTGACTCAAAACGTATCGGTGGAGCGATTCTAGACGTCTTTGAGGAGGAGCCGCTGGCACCTGATAACCCATTGTGGAGCATGGAAAATGTAATGATCACCCCACATAATGCGGCTTATTCGTTCCCTGAACAGGTGACCGATATCTTCTTTAAAAATTATCTGCGCTTTTTAGATGGATCCCCTTTGCACTGTGTGGTCGATTTTAACAGTGGGTATTAGGCATAGCCAGATTTTTAATATCGCTCCAGGCACTTGCCAATAATGTGTTACCACAAACTCAATAATCGTGCTTATTATGAAAATATTGAGCCAATTAGTTCAGGATTACGTTGAGTCGGGGTGTATGCTCCGGGAAACCATCGAATAAACTGGCTTATTCTGGTCATATAGGCGACGTAATAGTGTTTTTAAATTGATTTGAAGGTGCTTCAACCATATCGGACGAGGCTTAAAAACGAAAAAGGAGAGGCGAATTATGAAAAAGGGACTTGTTGTTATACTGGCGCTGGTCGCTATCGGAACACTAGGCATCTTCGCTGATGGTGGAAAACAAGCTGCGGCAGCAGACGGGAAAACCATCAAAGTTGGGGTAAACAGTGAAAACCCCCCCTGGATTTTTTCGAAAGACGGAAAAATGACAGGCTTTGAAGCTGACCTGGTAGAAGAGTTTGCAAAACGAGCCGGCTATGAACTGGAATACAAATCTGCACCATTTGCCACTGTGTTAACCGGCGTACAATCGGGTCAGTGGGATATTGCCATGTCGTCGATCTGGGTTAAGAAAGAGCGAGCAGCAGTGATGGATTTCGCTGATCCTTACTACGATTCTGGTATCGGAATGATGACTCGAAATGACGGAATAAGCGATTTGAGCCAGATGAAAGACAAAGCCTTCGGTTCGGACACCGGTTCCGCCAATGAAGCTTGGCTCGCCAAGGCTCAAGACGAATACGGTCCATATAAGGTTAAGAGTTATGATTATTGGGTAGATGCTGTTCTCGACCTTGAGGCAGGCAGAATCGATGGTGTTGTGGTTGACGATCCAATCGCGCTTTATTACATAAAGCAGCATCCAAAATCAGACCTCGCCATGAACATCTATATTCCGGGCTTCAAAGCCGGTCAGGCATTGGCGTTCAAAAAAGGATCTCCTCTCCGCGACGAGTTCAACAAAGTTCAGAACGAGATGAAAAAAGACGGCACACTGCTCAAAATTCATCAAAAATGGTTTGGAGCTGATCCGCCTAAGGATAGCTCAGTAATCAATATAGTTGCACCCTATATGCCAAACGAAAAACCAGCGATGTGATAGAAACCATCGTTATTAAACTGAGTAGGTAGTTTGACGAATTTATCTTGCATTAAACTATTTTGAAGCCCCCCCCCACAGTTGATGCTGTGGGGGGACCGATCTAGAATTTCGTTAGTTAAAGTTTATTACCTGATTGGCACGTTTCTTTTGAATATAGATTTCCTGGCCCGCAGGGCAGCAGCTTCGGAAACTAATCTGAATCTGATTCTTAACCTTTCCATTGACGGCCCATGAACCCGACGTCAGATGTACCTGAGAGAAACAACAAGTTTGTTCACGCCCATCCGGGCTGGTATCTCTGGCTGAAAAAACCTTCAGCCAGTATGCTTTTTTTAGCCGTGTTGGCAGCCTACGCTTTTTTTTTGCTCCCCGACAAAGAAACAGCTTCACCAATCTACTACTATAGCAGTATTAATTTGTTTATTGTGCTGGTCCTGGCGTTCAGCGGCATCATCCTGGCTGACAATAAAAAATCAGAAATCCTCAAGATGATCGCCGCCCTGATGCTGATCGTTGTTCTCTGTTGGCTTTTTTACCGCTATTCGGGAGCAGACTGGGGACGGTTGAAGGACTTTTTCTTTAACTGGAAAGTACTCGAAGGCAATTGGTGGATACTCTGGCAAGGCCTCGAGGTTACCCTTCTCCTGGCGTTTATATCAGGTATTGGCAGTGTTGTGGTCGGGCTGCTGATTGCAGTTCTGCGCACCCTGCACAGCCCCACGCTGAACATCTTTTTAAAAGTTTATGTTGATGTTTTCCGTTCCATCCCGATGATCGTCATCATGGTTATCATTTTTTTTGCCCTGCCCTTTATGGGCATATCCATGGGATCGATGGTAACGACAGTGGTGGCCCTGTCACTCGGGTACGGTGCTTATGCTTCTGAGTGCTTCAGAGCCGGCATAGAATCTGTTCATTCCGGTCAGCTTGAAGCGGCGCGCTCGCTGGGATTATCGCGCTGGAAAACCATTGTCAAGGTTATCCTGCCCCAGGCAGTCCCGGTGGTTATCCCGCCGCTTACCGGCACACTCGTCGCGATGTTAAAGGATACGGCCGTGGCATCAATAGTGGCGGCTCCTGAACTGTTGAAGCGAGCCAGGGAACTGTATACAAGTGAAACCAATCCCACACCGTTAGTGGCAGCAGCGCTGATGTATCTCGCCGTCCTGATTCCTTTAGTAAGGGTGGTTAATATCCTTGAGAACAAGTTCAAGAAAAGACGAAATGAGTGAAATGAACGATTCAGAAACAATGATAGAAGTTGTAGATCTGCACAAACGTTTCAAGGATTTACATGTCCTCAAAGGGGTTAGCACGACCGTCAAACAGTCTGAAGTTGTCGCTATTATGGGGCCGTCAGGAGGTGGTAAAAGCACTTTTCTGCGTTGCCTTAACCGCCTGGAGGAACCTAGTTCCGGACATATCTATATTGAAGGCGTCGATATTCTGGCTCCATATATAGATATCAACCGGGTGCGCACCGAAATCGGCATGGTTTTCCAAAGCTTCAACCTCTTTCCGCATCTGAATGCAATTGAAAACATCAAGCTGGCTCCGATGAACGTGCGCAAGATATCGGCAAAGGAGGCCACCGAGCGCGGTATGGTATTACTGGACAAGGTAGGCCTGGTCGACAAGGCTGAGGCTTTTCCGGAACAGCTTTCCGGCGGCCAGCAGCAACGTGTGGCCATAGCCCGCGCCCTGGCGATGCAGCCGCAAATAATGTTTTTCGACGAACCCACCTCCGCCCTTGATCCGGAAATGATTGGTGAGGTGCTGGATGTCATGCGCACCATGGCCGAGGAGGGTATGACCATGATGGTTGTCAGCCATGAGATGGGCTTTATCCGAGAGGCAGCTGACCGTATTCTCTTTCTTGTCGACGGGCTGATCGTTGAAGATGGTACACCGGATTATATATTTAAGCATTCCAAACATAAGCGCACAATTGAATTTTTAAGCAAGATCATCTAATTGCAGAATTAGGATACAGGCAGACCATGGCAGAGTCAAATTCGCCGCAAAACAGCGCTTCAGGGCTATCAGATTTAAAAGACAAGATTGGACATGTTCCGTTTATTAGGCGAAACAGCTTTGTCTATGGCTTTCTTGCGATCTTAGTACTCTATGCACTCTTCCTGCTGCCATCCAGCGGTTCGCCCGAAGCTGTTGATCTCGGCAGAATAACCCTCTTCTGTCTGCTGCTTCTTGCCTGGGCATTTATTGTTTTTACGGATGAGCTTAAGCCTGAAAAAATGAAAACAGTGATGGTTGTCAGCATTTTCATTATTGCCGGTTGGCTTTACTATCGATACTCGACCGCCAGGTGGGGTGAGATGGGTTATCTGTTTTTCAACTTGGAAATGATCCAGAAAGCCTGGCCGACCCTGGTGGAAGGCTTCTGGACAACCCTTCTGCTAGCAGTCTGCGCTGCAATTATGAGTACTATCATTGGTATGCTTCTGGCTGTTTTCCGTTCCTTCAACAACCCGGTACTGAATGTTTTCATCATCGCCTATGTCGATTTTTTCAGGGCAATGCCGATCATCGTGTTGATGATGCTGATCTATTATGCATTACCTTTCATGGGTATTAGCTTGAGTGCGATCATGTCGGGAATTCTCGCTCTGGGTCTCAATAGTTCGGCCTACGTGAGCGAGATATTCCGTGCCGGTTTTCTTTCCATCAAAAAAGGCCAGATCGAGGCCGCCAATGCCCTGGGGCTTAATTCCATGCAAACCATGCGTCTGGTCATTCTGCCACAGGCTTTTCGGGTAGTCATCCCCCCTCTCGTAGGCAACTATGTGGCCAGCGCCAAAGATACCGCGCTTGCATCTTCTATTTCGATTATCGAACTGCTCAAAGCTGGACTCTCGCAAAAGTCATTGCTTGCGAACCCCTCACCGTTGATCTTTGTAGCGGTGCTCTACCTGGTGATGTTTGTGCCAATGACCCGGTTTTCAGGGTATCTTGAAAAGAGAATGAAATCAGGTCAGCGTCAGGTTCGTCTGTAGTCTAAGGACACCTTATTAGACAATCCGGTTCCGGTGCACAACAATGAACATCACAACATAATATCCTATTTATAGAATGACTCAGCAGGTTCCCTTTTGAAATGATAGGAGTGAGGGCTGCAATTAACCTCTGGGACTGGATTTACAATACTCTACAATATATAAGCAGAGATAATTCGCGTGATTACTTTTAAAACAGATATGATTCAAGCTGCTGGAAGACGTATTGAGCCGCACGTCCTCAGGACACCGTTGCTGCACTCTCCGTCTTTGAGTCTCTTGTGCGGCTGCCAAGTCTATCTGAAAATGGAGTGCTGGCAGGCGTGTGGATGCTTTAAAATCAGAGGTGCTACAAATTTTTTAAGGCATCACAAGGAAGCAGCTATAAAATTCGGCGTTGTCACTGCATCAAGCGGTAATCACGCCCTGGGCGTGGCCTATGCAGCCGCAGCGATGCAGGTGCAACAGATAGGGATATTTCTCCCTGAAAACGCCGATCCATCCAAGGTTGAAAAAATTCGACAGTGTGGGATCGAACCAGTACTAGAGGGAGAGACCTTTTTTGAGACGTTAGACATCGCACAGGCGTATAGTAAAAAAACCGGCGCCTGCTACATTCACTCAAACGCAGACCCACTGGTTATCGCCGGGCAGGGGACGATTGGTGTGGAGATCCTGGAAGATTTACCCGACGTGGATGCTGTTATCGTGCCTGTCGGCGGCGGCGGATTGATTTCCGGTATTGCTGCTGCTATAAAAGCGGATTCGGGCAGCGTATCAATCATCGGAGCGGAACCTGAAGCCTCACCTGGTGCCTACCTGTCTTTGCAGAACGGTGAACCTTGCGAGCGGATCACTTGCAAACCCTCGGTGGCCGACGGTCTGGCCGGCGGCCTGAGTCCGCTGCCTTTTGGGATTTGCCAGTCTCTTGTTGAGCAAGTGGTACTGGCAACTGAAGATGAGATCATCACTGCCATGAAGGCGTTTCTCTCAGAGGAACAACTGGTGATCGAAGGTGCGGCATCTGTCGGCTTAGCACTTCTGCTTGCTGAGAAGATAAAACTGAGAGATCAAAAGGTGGTACTGGTTGTCACCGGGCGCAATATCGATTCGGCAAAATTCGTTTCCATCATTACAGATAATGGAGAATCAATACCATGACAGAAAAACGTCAAATAATTGCTGTACCGAGTAACACAGATCTACCTTTTTCTACGGTTGTCGGATTCGGTAAAATGATTTTTGTGTCCGGTTTGATTGGTCGACATCCTGAGACCGGACAAATCGCTACAGATATCTCCGAACAGACACGGCAAACGCTTGCCAACCTCGAAGCTCAATTGGATACAGCCGGTCTCTCATTGAAAAATGTCCTTAAAGCGACCGTCTTCATAACAGACATGAACTTGGTTCAAGAAATGAACCGGGCTTATATAACATTTTTCCAGGCAGGCCTGCCGGCAAGAAGCTGTGTTCAGGTAACCGCCTTACCAGATTCCGAGGCGCTTGTGGAGATAGAGGTGATTGCCCACCGTTAGGTACTATTTCATGGCCTTTTGCTAATGAGTCAAATAGGTATCGAAAAGAAAAAATGAGACAATACCGCATTATATACCTGGATGCCTTTACATCTAAGCCCTTTTGCGGTAACCCCTGCGCCGTTCTGCCGGAAGCGGATGGTCTGAAAGACCGCCAGATGCAGAAGATCGCCATGGAAACCAATCTGTCCGAAACCGCTTTTGTCTTTCGTTCCGAGAAAGCCAGGGCGAAGGTGCGCTATTTTACACCCCGAATGGAGATACCTTTTGCCGGGCATCCCACCATAGCAACGGCCATGATGCTTGCTCAGGAAGAGATGATTTCCAGCGGGCAGTCAAAGATCGTTGTAGATTTCGAATATACTATCGGTGTCCTGCCGGTTGAAATTCACCTGGATTCTGCTGGCAAACCGTTTAAGGCCATTATGACGCAACAAAAACCTTCATTTGGCAGTATGGTCGATGGAGAGGATCTGGGGAGATGTTTAGGGCTTGATAAAAGTGATTTCATCGATGAGATGCCCCTGCAAATTGTCAGTACCGGTGTCCCTTTTCTTATGGCGCCAGTCAATGTAATGACTATCTTGAAGGACGTACAGATCGACTGGCCTCTTTTTCAATCACTACTTTTGCGTCTTGAGGTAAATGCGGTTTATCTGTTCTGTCTCGAAGGGTTTGAGCAGGACACCGATGCCTACGGGCGTTTGTTAACGTCTGTGGCCGGTTTCGAAGATCCATTTACGGGATCTGCTGTCGGTTGCATGGGTGCCTACATCGCCCACCATGGACTTCTCTCAAAATCGATTTTCAAGGTCGAGCAGGGACACCTGATGGGAAGACCGGGAACAGGGACAGTTGAGATTATCGGCTCAACGGACAAAATCGAGTCGGTAAAAGTCGGTGGCTGTGCCGTGCGAACAATGGACGGCTTTATTTATTGCGAATAACAGAGTGTGGTTTTAGCATCACACTTATTAACCTCATCAATCAGAAGGAGATCAACATGACAGAAGTTTGGGAACGGGATGCGGAAGCACCCGATGAGTATCATAGCGTAGAAGCAATTCGCGGACGTGAATTTATTCTCCGTTTAACAACGGGAGCCGATGTGTTCTTGGCTATTCAGAAATTTGCCATTGACCATGGCCTTGAGTTTGCCAAAATCCATGCCGCTTTCATGGGAGGTCTTCAACCGGCCAAATACCTGGTGTGGGCTCCGGATGCGACGGATCCAGAGAACTGGCACAAAGAAGCTGTGGCCACCACAGCAAATTTAAGTATGATCCTGGCATTTAGCGGAATGGTCCACACGCGACCGGATAAAGATGGAAAACCCGAGCCGTTTCCGGCTATCCATTTCGTGGCTGGCGGTGCTTGGGATTGTCCAACTTTTGGCGGTCACCTGGAACAGGGCAGTATTGTCAAAGGCGTACTGGAATGCTTCATTACTGAGATAAAGGGGATTGAGACCCTGAGTCCAATTGAACGTGTATACGTAGACGATGAGTATCCAGAAAACTGGTACAAAACCATAAAATAGTCGGTCTTGAAAAGGGCCATCTATTGCGCTGACAGGTCAGGAAACGCTCTATGACCTGTCAGTGCCCTCATTACTGTATTTTCCCTTCCTTAACTTCCTTCAGGTCATCGAGATGCTCTGGACTGTGGCGCACAACAATGCATTAGGGTTCGGCTCTGCCCTGAGGTTTACGTCTGCTGAATTTGCAGTGGTGTCGATTTGGGTAGAGATTGACTTTTAAAACAGGCCTTGCTATTAAATTTGCATAATCTTTGATTTTGAAAATAAAAAATCATTTTCGTCTGGGTTTCAGCAAATAGGTCTGATATTAGCTTCGAGCCAAGGGCTGGGTTTTGCTGTTGCAACAAAACTCTGCCTGGAAGGGGCTGACGTTGTCATTATGGATTCGCTTGTTTCCCGTTTTATAAAGAAAGGTAAGATCTATCGGAAGGCTCATTGACAGAATTGCCCACCTCTCTCCGGGACAATCGCCGCGGTATACATAGCGTGAGAAAAGGGGGGGCATCACCAACAGGCAGTTGTGGGCTGTATTGTTAGGCTTTCGAACAATATCTACATTACAGATGACTATTTATGATGCAGGAGAAGATTGATGGAACACCCTAAAAATCGCCTGGCAGACAAAGTGGGCCAGTGTGCTGAAAAATTCACGCCCAGCGATCGTGTCATTGCAGATTATTTGCTGCAGGCCTATCCCCTGAGTCTGCTCCAGAATGCTTCTGAAATTGCCGACGAACTTAACGTCAATACGACCACGGTCACTCGTTTTTTTCCCAAAATCGGGTACAGCAATATCAGGGAGGCCAGAACTGATTTTCGTCAAGATATTGCCTTTATGGTCAACTCACCCTTGGATCGTTTTCACAATCAGGGGCTAGAAACGACCGGTGTTGCAGACAGTGTTTCCAAAGTCATGGAAATGGATTGGTCTAATATCCAGAATACCATGAGTGTTTTAAGTGAAGAAACGGTAGCAACATTTTTCGACTTGATAGAAGATCGCAGTAAGGCGATATACACCTTGGGAACGCGCAAAGAATTTTCTCTTGCCTACTATTTTTTTGTGCAGATCTCAAGCTTTCGAAACGATACGAGATTGTTAAATCCTGCTAACTTGATTGATCAACTGGCAAATATTCAACCCGGTGAAATTTTGATAGTATTTGATTTCAGGCGATACTCCCGCTTCCACGAAACGGCCTGCAGGTATGTCTCTGAAGCGGGTGGCAAGGTTATTGTCTTTGCAGATTCCCCTATCGCACCGGCAGCAAATCTGGCGGACTGCCTTTTCCTGATAAATACTTCAGGGCCTTCAGTTTTTAATTCCTATACGGCAGGTATGACATTGATCAACATTCTGCTGTTCAAGATGGTCGAAATGCATGGCAGGGATTTAGAAGAAAAACAAGCCCGCCTGGACTCTCTTTATAAGGAGTTCGATATATTCAAATTTCTGGAGTAATTTTATTTGAATAACTTATTTGGAAGGGAGGGACGGGTATGACTGCTAAAATAGGTTTTATCGGATTAGGGATCATGGGTTCTTGTATGGCCGCTAACATCCTGTCCAGGGGATTCGACCTTATCGTTTGGAATCGTACGAGCTCAAAGATAGACGATTTTGTCAGGAAGGGTGCTCGCGGAGCTCAATCACCAGCAGACGTGGCTGCGGTAAGCAGCATAGTGCTGATCTGCGTTACCGACGAGAAAGCAGTTCAGCACGTGCTTTTTGGACCCCAGGGAGTGGTAGAAGGTGCCCGGCCCGAAACCTTGGTGATCGATATGAGTACCATCGCCCCCCAAGCTAGCTCAGGTCATGCTGAAACGCTTGCAGCACATGGGTTGTCAATGCTTGATGCACCAGTCAGCGGCAGCAAAGAGGGTGCCGAGCAGGGCACCTTGTCAATTATGGTTGGAGGTGCAAAATCAGAGTTTGAAAGGGCGTACTCGGTGTTTCAGGGTCTGGGCAGCAATATCGTCCATGTCGGTGAACGCTGCGGAGATGGGCAAACGGTGAAACTGGTTAATCAGTTGCTGGCTGCAGGAAACACCCTGGTCATGTGTGAGGCCTTGTTGTTTGCCCAAGCCGCCGGTGTTGACCTGGAGAAAACACTGGAAGCGGTAAGTGGTGGAGCGGCCGGCAGTTGGATGCTCTCCCAGCGGGGACCGCAGGTGATCCGGCGGGATTGGCAGCCAGGATTCACGATCGATTTGCAACTGAAAAGTATTTCTACCGTGCTCAAGACTGCAGCTGATAACGGTGTACCGGTACCTTTAATGGCCCAGCTCTATCAATATTATCAGACGCTGCAGGCCCAGGGGCACGGGCAGGAAGGGCACCATGCATTGATCAAGGCCTTTGAAAATATGGCTGGTTTTAAAGTCGGTCCTGTAAGTTTAAAGGACGATTAATTCAAACTTATGCCGCTATGTGGAGTTAACTTGAGAGGCTTTTCATCTGGGTTCATAGTCGGGGTCCCAGCTGGTTATGGTCGATGCCGTAAAAACGAACCCAACGGCAAGGTCCCTGCAATGATCGAGATATTTTTTGGTATCGTAATGCTCTGTCACCTGGGACCACTTCTTAACCATAACAAAGATATTTCCATTTCATTCTTAAGTGCCATCACTCTTGAGTATTTGCCTTTGCAGCCGACTATTTATCTTTATTTAGATGAATTGTCAGGTTGTTTATTGAAAGATAATTGACTTTTTCAGCACGCCTTGCTATAAAATTTGCATAATTTAAATTCATGAAAATAAAAAATCATTTCACTAGGGTGATATGGGATAGGGTTTGATTTTATTTTAGAATTGGACCGGTCATGCCTGATTTTTTAAAACCTGGTTGTGCATTCGCTCCTCGCTGAGATTATGTCCAAGAGAAGTGCCGGACACATCGGCCTGAACTGGCGGAGCTCGCGCCAGGGCACACAACAGCCTGTTATTTCCCTGTGGAGAGATAGCACATGAGCCATTTGTCATTACCGGTGAAGTTCCCACAGCCCTGGAATTGCCTGCAGGCTGCAGTTTTCAATCCCGCT
>CAZOWJ010000039.1:0-34056 GCA_964583415.1 uncultured Desulfocapsaceae bacterium | reverse complement strand
CCGGTTCCGCCATCATATCCAGAGATGGTGATCATATCTGCATACCCCTTGGCAACGCCGGTGGCAATTGTTCCAACACCCGGTTCTGAGACCAGCTTCACTGATATGAGTGCATCGGGATTGATCTGTTTGAGGTCAAAAATCAGCTGTGCCAGATCCTCAATCGAGTAGATATCGTGATGCGGCGGTGGGGAAATGAGGGTAACCCCCGGCATAGAGTGGCGCAGTTTGGCGATCATGGACGACACCTTATGTCCAGGCAATTGCCCGCCCTCTCCAGGTTTTGCGCCCTGGGCTACCTTGATCTGGATTACCTCCGCGCTCATCAGATACTCAGGTGTTACGCCAAAACGACCCGAAGCCACCTGCTTGATCTTGGATACACGCTCTGTTCCAAATCGGCCGGAATCCTCTCCGCCTTCCCCGCTGTTGGAGTATCCGCCAAGCCGATTCATGGCAATGGCCAGTGCCTCATGGGCTTCTGGACTGAGCGCACCTATTGACATCGCTGCAGTATCAAAACGCTGGTAGAGACTCTCTTCCGGCTCAACCTCATCAAGCGGAATTTTCCTTGAGTCCGTTTTAAGATCCAGCATATCTCTCAAGCTCGATATTGGCCGGTTATTCACCAGCGCTGCATACACCTTGTAATCATTCCAGGAACCGCTGCGCACCGCCTTCTGAAGGTTGTTTACAATATCCGGGTTATAGGCGTGAAATTCCCCGCCATGGATATATTTGAAAAACCCTGCAGCGAGCATTGGTTTATGATACTTCCACGCCAACCTGGCGCGCTGAGCACTGGCCTCCTGGATATCATCGAAATCAGCACCCTCAATCCGGGTTGAAACACCTTTAAAACAAAGATCAACAACCTCTGAGGACAAACCGACCGCTTCAAAAAGCTGAGAACAGCGATATGATGAGATGGTTGAAATACCCATCTTGGACATTATCTTCAGCATCCCTATATTAATGCCTTGACGGTAGTTGACCATCACTGTCCGGTGGGAGAATTTGATAATCTCGTCATCAACCATCTTGGCCAGGATTTCATAGACAAGATAGGGGTATACTGCCGTCGCACCAAAGCCGATCAGTACCGCAAAATGATGCGGATCCCGAACCGCTCCGGTCTCAATGATGATATTAGCATCACAGCGTAAATTCTGCTCAGCAAGCCCGTTATGTACCGCTCCCACAGCCGCTGAAGCCGGTATTAGCAGATGGTTCGGTGATATTTTTCGATCCGAAAGGATAATCAAAACAGCACCCGACCGGGTTTCTCTAACGGCACTGGTTACCAGCCGTTTTATTGCTGTCTCAAGGCCAATCTCAGGTTTATAGTTCAGGTCAAGTAAAACATGGCGATAATGCTCTTCCTCCAGGTTCTTGAGCTGAGTCATGTCACTGTATACCAGTATCGGGGAGTTGAAAAGGACCCGGTTGGCGTGTCCCATCGTCTCATTAAAAACATTCTGCTCCCTGCCGATACATGTGGCCAGGGACATCACATGCTTTTCCCTGAGCGGATCGATTGGGGGATTCGTCACCTGGGCAAACTGCTGCCTGAAATAGTCAAAGAGCAATCGCGGTTTATGGGAAAGAACCGCCATCGGGGTATCATCACCCATGGACGCCACCGCCTCATGACCAGTTTCTCCAAGTACTCTGATGACCTGGTCCATTTCATCAATGGAGTAACCGAAAAGTTTCTGACGGGTTAAGAGCTCGTCGTCATCAAGGCCCCGCTTCCCTGCCTTGTCCTCATCGAGCTCTTCGGCTGGAATGAGGCTTTTACTATTCTTTTCCAGCCACCTCCTGTAGGGATGACGAGACTTGAGCTCATTGTCGATGTCCCATGACCTCCAGATTCGGCCATTCATGGTATCAATTACCAGCAGTTCACCCGGGCCCACTCTGCCTTTCTCGATGACCTCATCAGGCGCATAGTCCCAGATACCGACCTCAGAGGCCAGGGTGATCAACCGGTCACTGGTAACAACATACCTGGCAGGCCGCAAACCATTTCTATCAAGGCCACAGGCTGCAAACCGTCCATCACTCATGACAATACCTGCGGGTCCGTCCCACGGTTCCATATGCATTGAATTGAAATCATAGAAGGCTCGAAGATCATCATCCATCCATGGATGATTCTGCCAGGCGGGCGGTATCAAAAGCCTGAAGGCCCTGAACAGGTCCATCCCCCCAGCCAGAAGCGTTTCCAGCATATTATCAAGAGAAGATGAATCCGAGCCACTGGTGCCCACAAATGGTGCTGCATCCTGCATGTCCGGGAGCAACGGCGATTCCAGCTTATACGACCGGCTTCTTGCCCATTGCCGGTTACTGGTAATGGTGTTTATTTCACCATTATGGGCCAGATACCTGAATGGCTGTGCAAGTTTCCACTTGGGCAAGGTATTGGTAGAAAACCGTTGATGAAAGAGACAGACCGCCGCCTGCAAACGCAGGTCTCCGAGATCACGGTAAAATTGAGGGAGATCCCCAGGACGGCAAAGCCCTTTATAAACAACAACCAGATTCGAGAAAGAGGGTATGTAAAAGTCAGGATCATCGATGATACGCTTCTCGATCCGTCTTCGCACCATAAAGAGCCTGCGTTCAAAATCTCTTGGTCCCCAACCGAAAGGACCATTAATAAAAACCTGCATAATAACGGGTAGAGAATCCCGGGCAATCTGACCCAGCACACTCGGATCTATGGGTACCTCCCGCCATCCGGCAACTGACAGGGTTTCCCTGGTCAATTCCTCTTCAACCACGCGCTGGGTATACTCCAGTCTATCCGATCCCTGCCCCATGAATATCATGCCGATGCCATACCGGCTGCTGAGATTGAACCCATTTTCAGCCGCAATTACCTGAAAAAAAGAGTCCGGCTTCTGGAGCAGCAAACCACATCCGTCTCCGGTTTTGCCATCAGCACCAATAGCACCTCGATGATCCATGCGATCAAGCGCACCGATAGCCGTACGAACAAGCCGGTGACTGGCCTCTCCGTCAAGATGGGCAATGAGTCCAAAACCGCAATTATCCTTGAAATCCTCCCGGTTATAGAGGGGCATTCCAATCTCCTTTTGTATCTGCTCCATCAATCGTTTAGAAGCAATTATTCATTTAACAGAACCGTCTAAACCATACGTCATCTCAGGTTGAAAATCTACAAAAACGATTCCTATTCTCACCATCTCCAGGGTCCTGTGTATTGCAAATAAATCAGACTCATCAAAACTGCAGATGCTTCCAGAAAGAAAAAAGGTCTGAGGAGAAATTTCCAAATGGAATCTTATCCTCAGGCCAGGCCATTTCACCTTTTTGTTAAGTACGACAGAGACCGGTGACTCATTGCTGATGGTTATCCCAGCTGTTATTTAACAGATTCTACTGGATATTCGGTGCCTTTCCAGGCAAAGATTCCACCCGGCTTTTCTCTTTGTATTTTCATTTTCGAATTGTACAGCCGGGGAGCTATTGACAGGTGCAGGCTTGCGATTGCAGGATCAGCGTGATAAATAATAAGGTATGGGATTCAAGGTCATAACCGTACGTCTGGCTTTTTTTGTGTTGCTCGTCATGGGTGGTGTGTTGATTATTGCAGTCAGCTTCACCTTCTTTCCCGGAAACATTCTTCAGGCCAAAGGAATCAGGGCGCTCGGCTTTTTTTTACTGTTCCTTGGTGTTGGTGAAGTTGTCAATCACCCGGTACAGAAACGCTTAGCGTTAAATGAGCAGAATGACTCCGGACCGCATGCAACACTGCACCGTTCCAGAAATCCCTGCGGCCTTGGTAATACGCTTGATGTCCTCGCCCTGATCTGTCTGTTTATCTCACTGTCCCTTTTTTTCTTCCCCTACCAGGTTTAACGATATCAGCGTCTTTGTATCATGCTCATATTATTAACGTATCAAAACATGACATTGACTTTTGTCGCACTCCTATTTAGACTTTACTGATAGAGGTAAGCATTATGATCGACCACAATCACCGCTTCAGGAGGCCAAATGTTCTGAAGTAGATCGGGCAACTCACACAGGTGGCATTATGAATCAAAGAAAACATCCTCGAATCACAATCACCCATATCGAAGCGGATATATCTGATGGTAGAGGGTTTTATACAGGAACAGTGCAGGATATTTCCCGTTTCGGCCTGTCAATCTCCAACCTGCCGAAACGTCTAGATAAATCTGCTGATATTTATTCAGTCATACTTGACGGCCCCGGTACTCATTTTAAACTGCTGGCTCGACCGATATGGGAAGTAGAAGATGGAATGAACAAAACGATTGGTGCCCAGATAGAAAACAGCCCGTGGACCTGGACGGAATATGTAATACGCCATGAACCTCTGCCCGGTGATGATTCTCAGGAGTCCTCAAACTGACAAACAAGGAGCCGATCCCCGCCATGATCGACACGGTCAATTACTGGTAGTGGCTTTTATGGATTAACCCGACAAGTCGGAAAACTTTTTAGAGTCACTGGATAAGAGCCTTGGTGGTATCTTTAACTTTCTAATTCTAATACACTCTCCTAATTTCTTGTTTTTTATGATAGGTTTTCAGGAATAAGGCACTAAATTCTGCCAAACGTGTACCGAAAGTATGATGAGCAAATCCCTTCCTGGGCAACCATACATGGTCCAACCGGATGGCGGGACGTGCAGGAAATACCAAAGGAAGGGCAGTCGTGAGGTGTCCCACGGCCTGAGATTATCTCAGAACAATTACATTGAATTTCTTCTTCACCCTCACTGAAGCGTATATTAAAGCGTTTTACCGCATCGTAAAGCGATAGTTCGTCTCTGATCACAAACCCGCTTCCCTTGACATTGCCAAGTCCTCTCCAGTCAGTATCAACGGCAAAGAAAACCTCCGCCAGCATTTCCTGAGTTATAGCATTTTCCTCTTTCGAGGTTATACCAGCAAAGGGGTTATTTTTTTCATACGTTCCGGAACGAATCTGCTTAACAATTGAAATGAGTCCCTTGAGTATATCTGAGATATCAAAACCAGCCACCGCACAGGCGAGATGGTGTCTTCTGGCGAGATCTGCATAGGCTTCGGTATCTGTGATTGATTCAACATGTGCCGAACAGAGCAGACCTCGAATGTTCAATTCCGGGTCCCTCATCAGGTTATCAAGGGACGGCGGCAAGAGCCGGATAGAGGGAATGACACAGAAATTATCGATTCCTTCACTGGCAGCTTCAAGAATTGATTCTGCCACATCTGGAGCAGCACCCTCGAACCCTACAGCGGTGAAAACAACGATTTTATCAGGAAATTTTCTAGCGAGGTCAAGCGCTTCCATTGGTGCATCGACCACTTCGACACGAGCACCTTTTTTTCGTATCGATTCAAGAGAACCTCTGCTGCCAGGCACACGAAGAAGATCATCACAGGTAGCAGTTATAACATCAGGTTGAAGCCCAATTTTGATGAATGCATCTATGTGGCCGGCAGGCATTACACACACAGAACAGCCCGGTCCTGAAACGATATCAAGATTCTCCGGAAGAAGATCATCAAGGCCATACTTCAACATAGCCCTGGCTTGAGTGCCGCAGATGACCATCACCCGAACAGGACGGTCTACCAGCGACTGCAGTTCCTCAATCAGCGAAGCAGTAACAGAGTTATTACCTTGCTCATCCCAGCTAATCATACACTCGACCTCTTATTATACTGCTGAAAGCAATGAGTGTTTCAGCAGCAACATAATCAAAGAGACATTGTTGCTAGGCCTCAGGCCTGCTCCGCCTCTCTTTTCATCTGGGCATAATGCTCAGTTTCAGAAATTTTCTCTGAAACGATTTTATCTATATCTGCTCTTGTCAGATGGAACATGCCGCAGGCCGGACAACTGCCGGCAAAATTCTCATTAACCGCACGAGCCTTCAACTCATCAATGGTCATGTGATCCACATTACCGCAGGCCCCGCTTGGGTTTTCTGCACGTACCGAGGATCGACCAGTCCTTTTTATATTTTCTGCCATGTCAAATCTCCATGTGCTGAGATATCAGCTTTGACATCCATCTCTCAACGATTTGATACTGCAGCCCGCAGCTTCCGGTCAGTACTACAAACTGACTGATAATCTTTTGATAACTGAAAAAGAGGCTGCCGTCAAGGGAGACCGCTGTGTTCATATTTAACGAACACAGCGGAAACACTGTGAGAACCTTGTTGATGTCAATTTTTAATGGTATCAACCACGTTACCTTTGGAATCTACGATATCAAGTGCCAGGGGAATGCCGCCATCCAGGCGGTTAGTTGCACAGGACATTCAGGGGTCATAGGCCCGAACGGCCATCATCGTTGAGATGTATAGAAATCCTTGCATGTCCTTCAATGCGGGATACTGGTTGAATGTTCAGTACTTTACCCATATTATACATCCTCCTTAGCTGCCTGCTGCCTACTTCCTGGGCCGCAGATTGCCATGTGCCCCAGTGAACCGCTGGATCGACCGGCGGTCAACAACTGAGGTGAAATCAATACCGTCGCTGGCAAGCGCATTCATCATATCAAGCAACTATTATCGATTCAAAGGATAGGAATTTTCGTTATTGAGGTGCACGGTGGTGCTTTGCGCTCGAGAAATCAGAAACCATTCGGGTTCCTTTTCTGCCAGTTCCATCCGTCCCGACACATCTCATCAAGACCAAAATCAGCTCTCCAGTGCAGCTCTTCGGCTGCTTTGGAAGGATCGGCGTAACAGGAAGCAATATCTCCAGGTCTCCTGCCGACAATCTGGCAGGCTATTTGTTTTCCACTGGCCTTTTCAAAAGCCCTCACCATTTCCAGTACGGAATACCCCTGCCCGGTTCCCAGGTTGTAGGTGACAATACCGGGATTTTCCTCTATCTTGTTCAAGGCCTTCACGTGCCCTCTTGCCAGGTCGACCACATGAATATAGTCCCGCACTCCGGTGCCGTCGGGTGTCGAATAGTCATCACCATAAACTGACAGCTTTTCAAGTTTTCCTATGGCCACCTGGGTTATATATGGCGTCAGATTGTTAGGAACTCCGGCAGGGTCTTCCCCGATCTGTCCACTCGGATGTGCACCCACCGGGTTAAAATAACGCAGCAGGACAACATTAAACTGTGAATCGGCAACGCAGAGATCCCCGAGAATTTCCTCAATCATCAATTTTGTTCGACCGTAGGGGTTCGTACATGAGAGCGGAAAGTCCTCGGTTATCGGTACCGTTTCGGGATCTCCATAGACCGTTGCCGAAGAGCTGAAGATGAGGTTATTAACGCCGCATTCAGCCATAACTTCACACAGGCTGAGTGTTCCTTCTATATTGTTCTGGTAGTAGAGCAACGGTTTTTCAACCGATTCACCAACTGCTTTCAACCCGGCAAAATGGATGACAGCCTTGACGGGCTGATTTTTTTTGAAAAATGACGATTTCAGCTGATCCTTGTCGCGCAGGTCAACAACCTCCAGGCCGATTTTTTTTCCCGTCAATGCCTCAACACGCCGCAGAGATTCACTCGTTGAATTGCACAGGTTATCCACGACAGTAATCTCGTGCCCCTGGTCCAACAGTTCAAGGCAGGTATGACTGCCGATATATCCCGCACCGCCGGTTACAAGAATGTGCATTTTAAATTGTACCCCTCAGCAGTTTATAGATGATGAATTTCTTTGTCATTTTGATATACTCCTGACCTGCATCATAACCTGAAGAAACAACGGGTTCAATCATAAAACCGAACCGGAGATCATCTGGCTATAGTAATTACTATTCTATTGATTATTATCTACATTGACCCCGAAGCGACGGGAGAGATGATAACTACTGAACCCTGAAGGGAGGATCATTATGCCGTATGTAAGCATTCGAGTTGCAGGATCATTATCAAAAGAGCAGAAAGAAAATATCAGCAAAGGAGTCACCGAGGTAATCTGCCGTGAGACAAACAAGCCCCCGGAGGCAGTGCTTCTCTTCATCGATGAGGTTGATCGGGGCAACGTTGCCAAGGCCGGAAATTTAATAAGCAACGGCTGACCTGGCGATGAACGCAGCCCAAAGAGTTGAGGAGTTACACAAACTCCTCAGCGAACATTCCCATCGATACTACGTTCTTGATGACCCATCAATCTCAGATGGAGAGTATGACAAACTCTTCCAGGAGCTCCTTGCCCTGGAAGAGGCCTACCCTCACCTGGTATCACCCGATTCACCCAGTAAGCGGGTTGGGGGGCCGGCTCTTGAAAAGTTCAACCAGGTTGTTCACCGTATACCGATGCTTAGCCTGGAAAATGCCTTTTCCAGCGAAGATCTCTATCAGTTTTCAGAACGGCTCCAGCGATTTCTTAACCTGCCGGTTTCATCAGGGTATTCAGCCGAACCAAAGTTGGATGGACTGGCAGTAGAACTCGTCTACGTAAACGGGATATTCGTCCAGGGCTCTACCAGAGGGGACGGCACCACCGGTGAGGAAATCACCTCGCAGCTCCAGACGATATCAGCTATTCCCCTGAAACTGCTCCGTCACCCGCCTGCGCTACTGGAGGTTAGAGGTGAGGTGTATATGGAGAAAGAAGGCTTCAAACGGCTTAATGACAAACAACTGGCAAAAGAGCTCCCTCTCTTTGCCAATCCTCGAAATGCTGCAGCGGGTTCTTTACGTCAGCTTGATCCGTCCATTACCGCCGAGAGACCGCTGCGTTTTTTTGCCTACGGGATATCAGACCCTGGGTCCGTGAGCTGTGGCACCCAGACTGAATTACTGGCTTATCTCCAGAAATGCGGTTTTCCGGTCTGCAGATACAACACCTTTTGCCCTGAAATAAAAGATGTTATTGAGCATCTGGATAAACTTTCCAGTCAACGTCACACCCTTCCGTACGAGATAGATGGGATGGTCGTCAAAATCAACGACTTCGCCCTGCAAAATCGGTTGGGCTCAAAATCACGAGCTCCCCGCTGGGCAATTGCCTGTAAGTTTCCGGCCACACAATCGACAACCAGACTGATACGTGTTGAATTTCAAGTTGGCAGAACCGGAGCTGTCACCCCCGTGGCCATACTTGAGCCGGTCATGCTCGATGGAGCAACGGTTTCAAGGGCAACATTGCACAACAGAGACGAAATTGATCGAAAAGATCTCAGAATTGGCGACACTGTTCTCGTTCAGCGCGCCGGTGACGTTATTCCCGAAATTGTCAAGCCGGTCCTGGACGTGCGGACTGGTAATGAACAAGCAATCGTCATGCCCAGCCATTGCCCGGCCTGCAATTCACCACTGGAGCGGCCGGAGGGTGAAGTGGTAACCCGATGTACCAATCCTTCATGTCCAGCCCAAAAACTCAGATCTCTTATCCATTTTACCTCAAAGGCTGGTCTTGATATCGAAGGACTCGGGAAAAAATATGTTGAGCAACTTTTCGAGCACCGGCTGATCGATGACATTCCCGATCTTTACACTTTGGACCGTGATAAACTGACGAACCTGGATGGTTGGGGAGAAAAATCGGCTGACAATGTTCTTATCGCCATGCAAAGAGCAAAAACCCCGTCACTCTCACGATTTCTCGCCGCCCTCGGTATTCGATATATCGGCGAAATAACCGCTTCTCTGCTCGAAGATCACTTTAACACGCTTGCTCATCTGAGGTCTGCAACCAAGGAAGATCTTCTCAATATCGACGGTGTTGGGGAGCAGGCGGCAGATAGTTTAACAACCTACTTCCAGTCAGAAAAGATTTCCTCCATGCTCGACACACTCGCTGCATTGGGTGTTCTGCCTGAAACAATGGAACAGTCACCGATGGCACGACCGTTAACAGGGGCCGTCGTTGTTTTCACAGGCGGGCTATCTCAGCTGTCCAGGGATGAAGCAAAAAAACTGGTCAAGGAACAGGGTGCCTACATCGCCACCAGTGTGAGTAAAAAAGTAACCCATGTGGTTGCAGGCGAAAAAGCGGGTTCAAAACTCAAGAAAGCTCAGGAGTTAGGGAAAATTATTATCTCTGAGGAAGAGTTTCTGGTGCTCACGGGCCAATCATAGCGGTGGCGGTTGCTGAATTGTGGAACCACGATGCTGTTCATGATATCCCTATGCTTTCATCAGTACTGGGATGTATGCAAAATGGGCAGCGGAGCAGCGCTTACTGGTCCGTCAGCCAATAAAACTGGCAGGGTGGAATTACCAGATCATCTTTGAACATTGCTGGTTTTTCTCCCGAGTAAAGATCGCGGATGGCACCGTTGCGAAAATATGCTTTCCGACCAAGATCTTCAAGATTGAGGTGCTGGGGAGCCTTGTCAAAATTCACCACAACAAGCACCCTCCGACTCGTTTGATCATGTTCAAAGCGGGCAAAAACAAAGAGATGAGGGTTTCCGACATCAAGTAATTCACGATTATTGAAATCGGCAAAGGCAGATAGTTCTTTGCGCACAGCTATCATTTTTTTCAACGAAGAAAAAAGACTGTGTTCAACCGTTCCCGGGCTATTGCGGAGTTCGGCTTTCTGCCAGCTGATTCGCGGGCGATGAGCCCAACGGCTATCGTTGGCCTTTGCCGGGTCATCAAGATAACTGGTATCGTTGAGCGTACCAATCTCATCACCATAGTACAGCAGGGGGATACCGCCGAAGGACATTATTATACCATGCAGTAACACTATGGTTTTGACCGCGTCATCGATTTCTGTTTGACTTCCGGACTCTAAGGCCGCCTCGAGACCGACCAGCGAAGCAAGGGAGCCGGAAATCCGGGTATCCCCTGTCTTCGAATTGTGTCCAAAAGGCAGGCCACGAGACAATGAATCCCCATATTTCCCGGTAAAGTAGTCTACCAGAAACTGCCGGTGGGCACGAGGTTCATATTCTACAGCCCTTATATCGTTATCATCGTAGCCAAGGCCGATATCATCGTGGCAGCGCACGTAGTTCAACCAGGTGGCACGTTCTAGTTTGTCAGGAAGACTTTTAATTCCCTGGTTTAACAGTCTGGCATTTTTAGTGGCGACTGCATCCCAGAGGAGTGCCATTAAACTGGCATTATAGGCTATCTCGCACTCTTTGGCATTGATCGCATCTTCACCGAAATATTTGATGATCTCCACCGGAGCAACAATCGCTTCGGCAATGAACAGAACGCCGGGAGCAGTAACCTGACAACAATCCTTGAACAATTGCAGCAGCAGGTGTGCCTCACGTTCATTCTGGCAAATACTGCCGATTTTTTTCCACAGAAAGGCAACGGCATCAAGGCGCAGAATGTCAGCACCCTGATTTGCCCAATATAAAATGATGTCAAGCATTTCGATAAACACCGAGGGATTACTGTAATTAAGATCCCACTGGTAGTCGTTAAAGACGGTCATGACCCACTTGCCCATCTCCCCATCCCAGGTAAAGTTACCAGAAGATGTCTCCGGGAACACTTCAGGCATGGTTACCTCAAACATGTCGGGTATTTCACGGCTACTGAAAATATAGTAGTAATCCTGATGTTCCAGGCTTCCCTGGCGCGCCTTCTGTGCCCACTCGTGTTCATCGGAGGTGTGGTTGACCACGACATCAAGCGTCAGGAGAATGCCATATTTCTTGAATTCTCCAGCCAGCTGCTGCAGGTCCTCAAGGCTTCCGAAACGTTTATCGATTTGACGGAAATCGCTCACAGCGTAGCCCCCGTCACTGGCACCTCGCGGACATACCATCATCGGCATGAGATGCACCATATTCACACCAAGCTCCAGAAAATAGTGTATCCGCTGCTGCAGTTCCGACAGATTTTGCGCATAACCGTCAGCATATTGCGCCATCCCAACCCACTCCTGGCTGAGGAACCAGTTGTGATCGTTTTCCCGCGCTATATCGCTTTGTTTGAGATTGTCTGGCCGCTGGATATATTGCCTGGCCATTGTTTCTACCAGTTTCTGCATCTGCAGCTTGAAATCGTCACGCTTGCCATAGAGAATGGTAAACAGGGAGTGGATAGAATAAAAATTTGCCCCGAGCCGAGTATAAAAGTGGCGCAAATCCTCTTCGTGGATTTCAGGCTTAAGATCAGTGAGTATTTCGTTGAGCAGAGAGTGGGATACTTGTTCGTACATCTAGTAATATTCCAAGAGGTTTAATAGTTCAGGGTGATAGTAGCACACACCTTCCATGATACCAGCTGCATAATTTCCGTTCATTCCTTCAAATCCACCCCGGGCCAGGTAAAGTGATTGTTCTGTACCAAGATTTCTGGCAAAGTGCTGTGCTTCCTGCTTGACATCGACCGAGGCGTTGCAGACCAGGGTTGATGGAATCGGGCTGATGAGTACCGGAAGATCGTTTCCACTGTCACCGGAAAAGACAGTATTGTCAAGCCCATAGCTTTTTTTCTCCATGAGAAATTCAATAGCATACCGTTTGCCAGCTCGTGCCGGAAGTATATCAAGCAACCCTGCATTGGCTGCTTCGTCCAGACTCCATATCAGAGTGGCCTTAATATTATTATCCTGAAGCCGCTTCTGTAGTGCGGCCTGAAGGTCTTTATAGTTTGTACTAACAGGGGCATAGTAACTGAGTTTGAAGGTGTTCTGTTTGCTCTCTTCCTGTAACCTCAGCTCCGGGAATTCATCAAGCAGGAGAACAAGACGGGACTGGGTTGTCTGCTCCCAGCCCTGAGCAATATGAGCCTGCCACCCTGGAAAGGAAATCCAATCGCGATCGTTGCAAACATAGATTGATGAACCGACATCTGCAAGAACAAAGTGGGGTATCGGCAAATCGTACTCCCGGATAGCATCCCTTACCAATTGCTGGTCTCGCCCGGTAACATATGCAAGGGTAACATCCGGTAACGCTGCCAGCTTTTTGAACCATTTTCGAGCACCAGGAGATTCCGGTTCGCGACCATTAGGAAGGAGGGTGCGGTCAAGATCTGTACAAACCAGTAGACGCATGTTCAGGAATCCGGCATTTCACAAGTTTCAAAAAAGTCATAGAGTTCGATTGCTTCAAGGATACCCTCAGCGTATGGGCGGGAGGCAAAGAAGATCTCATCGACTTCTATCAGGTCTGAAAGTTCTTCATTATGCCTGTTGGCAACGACAACAGCAAGCATGTTACCCCGCATCATGTCTTCATCGGCACCAGAGCCGCCAGCCGCCAATATCCTGTCGAGAGCTATATCATGCCGCTCCGCAACCCAGCGCATGGCCAGCCCCTTGGAGGCACGAATGGGAATAATGTCGAGATACTGTCCAAATGAAAGCACGACGTTAGCCGCCTGGCCCTCCTGATGCAGCAGTTTGTTGATATGCTGGGTATCGGGGGCAATTTGCGGGTCGATGAAATAGCTGATTTTAAACCGGTTCTGTTCCAAGCGCGGCTGCAGCTTCATACCGGGCAGTTCCTGAAGGGCACGACGAATAATCCGAGGGTTCCAAAGATAATCGATATGCAGGTTCCAGGCAGCGTCCTCAACGAGGTTTGGATTGTAATATATCTCGGTACCAAGGCTTGTTATGAGCACATTCGGTATCGGAATCTTGTATTTTTTCAGGACTCGAATTGCAGAATCTCGCCTGCGCCCGGTGGCTATGCCAAAGAGTACACATTTTCGGTTAGCCTGCAGGGCATTGACGAACGGTTTAAGGGCCTGGGGATTACCCAGCAGGTTCTGGTCGAGATCTGAAAAGAGTGCCCGGTCGTGGTGCAGCTGATTACGGCGTTTGGCGTGAAATGGCGGGGTAACCTCTTTTCTGGATATAAGCGGTCTTATTACATCCATGTATTTCTCTATATGCGCCTGCCAGGAGTAATATTTTTGCACACCGCTCAAGCCATTATCAGCAAAATCGTCCCAACGCTTTCGATCGGATAGTACGGCCAGCAGTTTACTGCCAATATCCTCGGTGTCGAGCGGGTCTATAAGATAGCCGTTATGACAATTTGCAATAATATCGATGGGGCCGCCGTCCTCAGTCGCAACCACCGGTAAACCACAGGCCGCGGCCTCAATCAACGTGAGGCCAAAGGGCTCGGTCAATGCAGGATTTACAAAGACCCCGCGGCTGAGAGCGGTGAATCGGTATATCCTTGCCACATCTGTTGGCTGATGATGTTTAGGATAAGCGACTTTTCCATATAAATCATAGAGATCGATATGGAGCAGTATATCCTGCAAAACACCCTTCGCATCATCGTTCATATCGTTGATATCATCCCGGTTGCCAGCTACAATAACAAGATTTGCGAGGCACTGGAGTTCCTCCGATTCCCCGTAGGCAGAAATGAGTTGTAAAATGTTTTTGCGGGGATCAGGCCGTGAGATGGCAAGGATAACTGGTTTACCAGGATGTTTAAGAAAACGATTGATTTCAGCTGCAATGCTGCAATTGTTTTCGGATTCCTCGGGAGCATGGAATTGCTGGAGGTCGGTGCCCGGTGGAACGACATGCATGCGTTCGGGCTGATAATGATCGTAGATGGCGTACTGCTCAAGAATTTCCTGCTTGGTGCTTGCGATAACACGCTCGGCGACGCCCAGTGTCGTTTCTTCTGCCTCGATACGGGTGGTAATATTATAGCGGGCTTCGAGAATATCACTCCTGAAGCCAGCAGCAAGAAGCTGACGACGTTTACTGCGACCAAGTGAATGACCGGTGAAGACCAGAGGAATACCAAGAAGATGGGTCAGGCGCGTACCAACATAACCAGCGTCAGCATAATGACTGTGGATAATTGAAGGGAGCTCAGGCTGCTCCTTGATATATTCGAGGACAGAGTCCGCAAAGTTGTCAAGGCAGTCCCAGAGCTGTTCTTTGGGGATATATGTTTCTTCCCCACAGTCAATCCGAACTATTTGCGTATTATCAGATAAGCGCTCATAACGTTGGCTATAATCATCGCTTATTGAGGGATCGACAATCCGCCTGGTCAGGAGATCGACACGCCCAACCTCAGGGTGCTCTCCAAGAGCTCGTGCCAGCTCTACAACATATTTAGTCTGCCCACCAGTGTCTGCGTCGCGGCCCAGTTCAAGGTTATGACCGCGAATCAAACCATGAATGCTGACGAGAATAATATAGACTTTTTTATTACTGGCTATCATGTCTTTATCAGCTTGCAGTAAAGGAATGACTGGCATGTCAAGGCGAATAACAGCGATGAACAAAGCTCTATTCTAGAGAACTTCAGAGATACAAACCTACTACGTCCCGAGCTCTTTTGCAATAATACGACTGTTTTTTTACTGCAGGGCCAGGTGATATTTTGAACAATATCTGTATGCTAGGATTTGTTTCGGTGTTGAAATATGAAAAATCAAACAAAAGGCTCTTCCGGAAAACGACTACCTCAATGCTATAATCATCATTCAGTTGTCCATCAAATTGCCTTTGCTCGTCGGCATCAAAGGGGGCACACACAATATGCGTGTTCTTCTTTCAGGTAGGAGTTTTCCGGAAGAACCAAACAAAAACTTGAGAGGCACGATATCTGCTCGATGCCATTTATCTTCTCTTGCCGTTTCTGTCTGATTCTCGAGTCCTGAAAATCAACGACCCTGCTCTTTTTTCTGTTCAAGCTCGTCCCATCGTTGATAGAGCTGCTCCACATCTTTCTGACATTCTTCCAGTTTCGACCAGCTCTGCTGAAGTTTTTCCGGATCAGCTGCAACTGCCGGGTCATTGATTATCCCCTCCAGCCGCTCTTTATTCTCTTCTGCCTCCAGAATCCGCTCTTCCATTGTATCGTAATCGCGCTGATCCATATAGGACAACCGGCCACTCGCCTTTTTTAGGGGAAGCGGCTGCTTTTGGACTTTCTGCCTGCTCCCCTCACACTCAGTTTTCTCACCCGGCACAAGATCTCGGAGCCATTGTTCGTAGTCTGCATAGTAATGTGCAGCACCATCTCCAACAAATCCAATAATCCTGTCACATACACGGTCCAGGAGATACCGGTCATGGGTTACCAGCACCAGCGCTCCACCAAATTCCAGCAGGCTTTCCTCAAGTACATCGAGCGAACCGATATCAAGGTCATTGGTCGGTTCATCGAGCAACAGAATATCGGCGGGTTCGCGCATCAGTGAGGCGATCAGAATTCTGGCCTGCTCACCACCGGAAAGCTGGGCAACTGGTGTATCCAGCTGGTCCGGTTTGAAGAGAAACCGTTTGGCCCAGGAGACCACATGAATGGAGCGGCCCTGGTAAGAAATCGAGTCCCCATCAGGGGCAAGTGCTCTTCTCAAGGTTACCGCCCCATCAACACCTGCACGGTCTTGTGAAAAACTGACAATCGACAACCCGTCTGCTGTAGCAATCGTTCCGCTATCAGGTTTATGCAGGCCACTGTCAGCAGAGGCGAGTATCTGAATCAACGTTGATTTTCCACAGCCGTTTCGACCCAACAGGCCAAGCTTGCTGCCGGGAGAAAGCAGGATGTCGAGGTCGGTGAACAACGCTCGGTCATCGTAACGTTTGGTCAGGCTTGTCGCTTCCAGCAGTTTTTTGGTCTTTCGTCCCGTCCCTGAAAAATCAATGGAAACAGATCCCCCTGAACGATTTCGATTCTTCACCTGTCCCAGTTCATCCTGCAGGCGATACGCTTCATCGATTCGATAACGGGCCTTGGTTGCCCGGGCCTTCGGCCCCCGCTGCAGCCACTCGGTTTCACGTCTGACTTTATTTGCCAGACGGTCTTCCTGCTCATTCTGTAATGCCAGAAAACGATGACGCTCTTGCAAAAATGAGGAGTAGGGTCCTGCTACCTGGAGCGATCCTGAGGGATAGATCCGGGACAACTCAATTACCCGGTTAACACTATTCTCCAGAAAATGGCGATCATGGCTGACAAGAATATATGCAGAAGGCGATGCCTTAAAATTACCGGCAAGCAATTTCTCAAGCCAGATGATGCCTTCAATATCGAGATGGTTTGTTGGCTCATCCATCACCAGAAGATCTGGTTCAGCGACGAGCGCACGACAGACAGACAGCCGTTTTCGCCAGCCGCCGGATAATTGACTGACTGGTAACGTCGAGTCTTCAAATTCAGCCCTGCTCAATATGGCCTGCACCCGGCTCACTTTTTCCACCTCCTCAATGGGTGCAGATTCAAGAACAACGAGAAGATTATCAACGAGGCTCAAGCTATTATCAAAAGAATCGTCCTGGGCGAGATAGCTGATTACACAGTGCTTCATTCTTAAAATAGCCCCGTGATCCTCATCTTCCATAGTACAGATAATTTTTAACAACGTTGACTTTCCCGATCCATTCGGGCCTATCAAGCCAACTCGGTCACCAGGATTGATCACCAGGTTGATATCGGTAAAAAGGGTCTGAGCCCCGTACGCTTTGGCAAGCCCCTGACATGAGAAGAGATAAGACATAATAGACAAATCAAGATGTTAAGTTATAAAGAGTGCTGACTGGCGCCCCTTTTGGGTTGAAACTTTTAGTGTGTAAGAGTATAAGCAATACAGTAATTTCAGGTTAACTTTGAGCATTTATTTCTACAGGCTGCGTATCTTACTGAGACGAACAATTTAAAACAACAGTTTTGGATATTCTCCCATGAGCAAACGACTTCATATTATCGTAACTGGTGAAAGTGGACGGTCAATCGCTCTCCAGCTTTCAAAGCGCAGGGTTGTTCTATCACTTTCGGCAGCAGCTGCTGCTCTTTTGACAGTCTGCGTGGTCAGTTATTTTACCACCGGTTCATACTTCAACAGCAAACGACTGAGTAGCAAAGTCAATGCCTTCAGGGCACAGCTCGAGCAAAGAGAGACAAGCACCCGTAACTATGCCGGACAGATTGCTGAGCTGAAAGAAAAACACGCTAAGCGAGTTACCTCACAGCAGGACGAGTATGAAGCATTGTTGGCTGAGCTCAAAGAAAAGCATTCTGAGCAGGTTACCTCACAGCAAGAGGGGTATGAAGCACTGTTGGCTGAGCTCAAAGAAAAGCATGCTGAGCAGGTTACCTCACAGCAGGACGAGTATGAAGCGCTGCTGGCTGACCAGAAAGTACGGTTTGACCTTGAGACAACCAACCTCCAGCTTGAAAATGTTCAGCTGATGAACACTGCTGTAAGTGATCTTTATGAACGCTCCGAATTGATTGAGTCAGTAATGGGTACCATCGGCGTCAAGATCAAAAAGACAGCAGCAAAGCAACGTCAGGAAAACAGTGGCGGCCCTTTTGTTGCTGACAAGGAAATCTCATATGATGGTCTTCTTCAACAGGTGGATGACCACCTGAAAACCATTCGTGCCATTCCACTCGGAAGACCGGTGAGTGGAAAAATTTCTTCTCGCTTTGGTAAACGAACGGACCCGGTTAACAAAAAGAAAGCGATCCATGAAGGAGTAGACATCAAGGGCAAACGAGGTGACCGGATCCTGGCCACAGCGAGCGGGAAAGTTATCAAGGCAATGAAAAACGGCGGATATGGCAATTACGTTGAAATTGACCATGGTAATGGCTACATCACTGCCTACGCACACATGCAGAATTACCTGGTAAAAAAAGGGGAACGTGTCAAACAGGGGCAGGTCATTGGCCAGGTTGGCAGTACCGGTCGCTCCACCGGCCCCCATCTCCATTATGAGATTCAGTTAAACAAAAAGCCGATCGATCCGACAAAATTCATGAAAGTTGCTGACATATCGCACACTTTAACGACGAAACTGGAAAAAAATAATTAGGCAATCATGTTCAGCAAAAAAAACGGTCTTGATAAAGAAATGCAAAAAGCAGAGAATGAAACAATTTCTTCCGTCATCGACAAGTCAATGTCGGTGAGTGGGGAGATGTCCTTTAAGGGCAAAACGCGAATTGATGGCACCATTAATGGTAATGTGAACGGTGAACACCTGATCCTCAGTGAATCGGGAAAGATTGTCGGGGACATTAAGGTCTCGTCATTTATCTGTCACGGCTATCTGGAAGGAAACATAATATCCAAGCTGGTCACGGCTCGAAAAGGTTGTTCAATAATTGGCAAACTTGAAGCCGGCAGTCTTACCGTTGAACCAGGTGCAACGCTTGATGGTGAAGTGAGAGCCGCCGCCGGGAAAGGCCAGGCTGCAGCTCCTGAAACCAGTGACAAACAGGCTGCTGCGGTATCAAAGAAAAACGATAAGTGATCAGCACAGACTCGCAATGGTTTCTGCCCATCCCTCAGGAATAACCAACCGGCTCATATGCCCTGTCTGCGGTAACGATGAAGACTTCTTTGAACTCGCTAATGATGTACTCCAGACCTCCTTTTACCGACAGAACAGTGACGGCAGTTTCACCCATGAAAGTGACGCTTCCCAGATAAACGGCGACGTTCTTTTATTCTGCGGGTCATGTGAAGAAGACCTGACTTACTACCATCAACGCTTCAGGGAGATGATCTTTTGAGACGCAGCCCCATCGTTATCAAGGATAATCAATCTCTCTTCAACCAATATAATTCTCTGCAAGCTGGCGATATCATTTGCTGCCGTATCCGTTTAAAGCCCGGAGAAGAACATCTGCTTCTGACGCTCTCCGAACGTGGAGTGAAGGTGATCCCGTCACTTACGTCCCAGCTTTGCAGCAGGTCCAAAGCATTTCAAACAAGGCTTTTTTCATGGGCAATGCTTCGCGGCACATCGGTAATTTATACCGCTCATGACCTGCTCAAGGCAATCGGTCACTATGGTGACAGCGGTGTCACCAAAGTAGTACTGAAACAGGAAGGGAAAAATGGTGGTCTTGGAGTCTTTCTTTTTAACAGTATAGAAGATATCTATACTCAATCAGCCGTAGGCATACACTCATACCCGTATGTAATTCAACCATTTTTCTCGGATTTTCGAGATCTTCGCGTAATAGTTCTGGATGATTACGTCGAGGTCTATGAACGCATCAGGTCAGGCGGCTTCAGGCATAACCTGCATTGCGGCGGCTCGCCCCAACCAGCAAAGCTGTCCAGCCAGCAACTCCATCTCTGCCATAAAATTATGGCTCAGGGTGCCTTTCCATACGCGCATCTCGACCTGATGGTTGCAGATGACGGTACAACCTATTTCACAGAGATTAATCTTCGGGGGGGGCTCAGGGGCGCAAAAATCGACAGCGCTGCCTATCGGGCCAAAATCGATAAAATTCACGCCAACCTTTGTTGCAAAACCCTTGAAAAGTAGTCAATTTCCACCGCTGGCACTGTTGTTGAATGCGTTTGTTATTAAAACACAAAAAGGGCGTTGCCTCTGTGAGACAACGCCCTTTTTTAATTCGAAACTATCAGGTGTAATTATACACAGCCGGTAGGTTTCGGCAGACCAGCCATTTTACAGGCTCCTTTTCCTGGTCCAGATGGAAAGAGCTCGTAAATTCTTTTCAGCGGGAAGCCAGTGGTCTTGGAAAGAATACGTACCATAGGAGCGATACCGTTTTTCTTGTAGTACTCTTGCAGTGCGTCGATAACTTTCTGGTGTTCATCGGTCAGATCTGAAATACCTTCTGATCCTTTTACATAGTCAACCCAGCTGTCATTCCATTCTTCCATTCCTTTCAACAGGAATCCATCCTCATCTACCTGGAAACTAGATCCATTGTGTTCTACTGTTGGCATTTGATACCTCCTTGGTATATTTATTTTCTGACTCGTATCATTACTATTCGTAATGTATATAAACAATCGACAAACTAACTAGGCCTTATTACTATAGGGGAAAGGAATTGTCAAGTGAATGAGTAATCATATATCGGCTCAGAACTTATTGCTGATATCATCCTTTAATTACAGCATTTATTTATCAGTAATTGTTTTTTACCACTCTGATTTCTTATATTTTTCTATCATAATTTACCATTTTCATGAGCTCTGGACCAACATCAATACCTTTATATTTCCCTCACTCGCAGCGTGTCTGGCGATTTTGCTTGCAGGAAGAAATTATCCGGGGTAAATCCATCTGTTATCGGTTAAAATCTGCACGTTTACTATTAACCCTTGTCCACTTACCCAAATAAGTACAGAGTAAAAATGGACAGCTAACCCTAATCAATATCACCCTCATGCTGCAAATTTTAAGAGACAAAGCTCAATCAATTGTAATTCAGGCAATCGTTGTTATCATCGCCATTGTTTTTATCTTCTGGGGTGTCGGTGCCAACGTGATGGATAATAATGAAGCCGCCATTGTTGTTAATGATGAAGAAATTCCATTTCAGCAGTTTCAGCAGGCCTACGATCAGGCCTATTCCCGGATAGCCCAGCAGTTCGGGGGAACAATACCCAAAGGCTTGGCCGAGAGTTTAAATATCAGGCAACAAGTCATAACTCAGCTTACCCAGCAGGCGCTGCTCAGACAGGGCGGATTAGAAATGGGCCTTATGGTCAGTGGGCATGAAATACAAAAAGACATTGAGACCATGATCCAATTTCAGGAAAATGGCCAGTTCAGTCTCGAACGTTACAAAACAATTCTTGCCTCCAACAGGCTTTCTCCTACAAAGTTTGAAAAATCAATGCGTTACGACCTGCTGAGCCAAAAAACAATCACCAGTCTTTCAAATTTTGCCCTGTCACCGACTGATTTCGAAATCGAAGACCTCTATAACCTGGAGAAGGAGACCGTATCAGTTTCCTACGTGGCTGTCTCCCCTGAAGCATTCATTGCAGATATCGAAGTTACTGACGCGGAGCTTGAATCCTGGTACCAGGAGGCTGGTAAAAACTATTTGACAGACCCGATGATTCAGCTCACCTACCTGCCTTTCAGCTACAAAGATATCGGCGATAAAATTACTATCGAAGAATCGGACATTCAAGGTTATTACGATCAGCACCTGCCAGAGTATCAGATACCTGAAAAAAGAGCAGCGAAACACATTCTTTTTAAGGCCAGCCCTGAAGATTCTGCAGAAGTGCATGCAGCTCAAAAGTCGAAGGCAACAGAAATCCTCGAACAGGCAAATGGTGGCGAAGACTTCACCGCCCTGGCTAAACAGCACTCCGAAGGACCGTCAGGTCCCAACGGTGGCGACCTTGGGCTGTTTAGCCGCGGCCAGATGGTGAAGCCGTTTGAAGATGCAGTATTTTCACTGCAGGTCGGAGAAGTCAGTGAAGTCGTAAAAACTGATTTTGGTTACCACATTATTTTACTCGAAGAAATCCAGGAAGCAAAAATCCGGTCCCTGGAGGAGGTTCGTGCAGAGATCGTTTCCACCTTACAAATGGAACAGGCAAAGCCCCTTGCGTTCCAGGTTGCCAATGAAGCCTACGAAAAAATTATTGGTGCAGGCAGCCTTGATACCTACCTGACCGCAAACCCCGATACAGCAGTCATTACAACAGAGTTCTTCAACCAGGCCGCTCCCCCGTCCGGCATGACCGCAGAACCGCAGTTCCTGGAGCGCGCTTTTCTCCTCAAGGAAAACGAGTTGAGCTCTATTGTTGAAACAGCCGGGGGCTACGCCATAATTTCAGCCTCAGGAACCATGGCTCCAGAAGTTCCCGAACTTGTTACAATTAAGGAAAAAGTTACAGGTGATTTTAAGAATGAGAAGGCAGGTGAAGCGGCCAGAGAAGCAGCGGAAAAACTCATCAATGATCTCAGGGATGGAAACAGTTCCTTTGATGAACTTGCCCAAACTGCTGATCTCGAGGTCAGGCAATCAGGATTATTGACAAAAGCAGGTACTGCCGAGGACGGATCTTTTCCACCATCTCTTGTTCAATCTGTTTTTAGACTCTCAGCAAATGCACCACTTCCTGAAGAACCGGAGTTGGTTGGAACAGACTATTATGTCTACAAATTTGTAGACCGCAAACCACCTGAGTCGGTAATCAGCGAAGATGACCGGAAACGGTACAGAGAGATGCTGCTTCAGTTCAAACAACAACAGATTGTCGATGGCTGGTTAAAAAACCAGCAGGCAGCTGCTGACATTTTCGTTCATAAAAGTCTTGAAAATTAATCATTCCATGTCTGCCGGCAATTCCATCTGGAACAGCCGGCAGACACCAATTCTATCTGCCAAACCTATCCGTTCTCTTGTTTTCTCACCCCCGGCGCTGATTCCATAAAGCGAGTCCGGCCGTATGTGATAGTCACAGGCTCATTTCACATTCTGGCAGGGTGCCATCTGAGGATAGAAAAGCTTGCCATATTCTTTTTTGCTGGGAGAATCCAGCCTTTGTTCACAAACCGTAATCGCAGGCCGGCCAACTTTTTCGTTTATATCAGGCCTGGACAATGATATAGTGTCTCTTCGCCCTTACGAATTTCACCCCTTGTCTGACCCCAGCCAAACAACGGGGAAAATCTAATCATCTCTGTAATTACAAATTCTTATGTCAGACATAGATCAATACATTGAGCGTTATCGCAAACTGAACTCATATGAACAGACACTGCTCCAGCTCCTGTCAGTGGTCTATGAGCCTGCTCACACGACGCTGATTGTCAGCTGCCTTCGCAAACTTGAACTGAAAAGTCCCCGGGGAAATCGACCGACAGCAGCCAGTATCAACCATTATATTGATAAATTTCAATCAACCGGATTTTTAAACAGTACACGCCAATGCGAACCTCAATTCGTAGAGTTTCTCAGCCGAGAAGCCGTTAACAGTGGAAATTTTTTGCGTTTTGCAGAAGCTGTTCAAAAAGAAGCTCCTGTTTCATATTATTATGGCAAATGGACCACCCGCTGCTGGCGGGCAATGAGAGAGATGCGAATTGGTATCTATTCTCAGAATTTTGAAATTATTGACAATGCTCTGCAATTTCTGGATTCCCAGTGCAATGAGATATTGACGCCACTGCCTCCTGCGGTACAGGTTATAACATCGCCATTTGACCGCAACTGGTTTCGAACGCTTCCTGCATCCTTCCAGTTTTTCCTGCTCAATCATATCCTGCATTACGGCCAGGCTCAGCTCGTATCCTTTCCGGAGATCGTTGAGTATCTTCAAAGTGAAGACGAATTCTCCCCCCTGAACGAAGATGAACAGCTGCCCTTTCAACGCCTTTTGCTTAATCATCATTTACTAAAGGGAAATATCAGTGCAGCAGAGACAATTTTACTGGCCAGCAAAGATAGTTTTACTGCCACGGGAGCTGCAGGATCCATTGCTTTCTTAAAAGGGGACTTTGAACATGCGCTTGAATTGTTTCACCAGGATATCGAGCACCTGAGAGAAATATCAGGCAGTGACAAAGCCGCATTTTTTGGTATCCACGGGCTTTTCCATATTCTCGCCGAGATCAGCAATAAAGACCGCTCGTCACTGCATGAAGTAGCCCACCAGATAAGCGTAGCCCTGACTCAATTCGAAGAGAGTGAAGAGAGTGAGGCCTATGGATACCTCGCATCTCTTGTAAACAGCCAGGCCCTTCAGTACAACAGCGACATCAGTGTAGATCTCTCCGACAACCAGACACCGCATAGTCTCACGATACTATTCGTAAGCCTTGCACAATATTGGCTCAACGCTTCCCTAGAGCCTGCGGTTGAGTCCATCGTACGGGGCTATTACAGTAAGGCTGAGGACAATAATTATTTATTCTTCTCCTTCTACCTGGCTGATATCCTTTCTCGTATCAGTTCAGACCCAGGAGAGTATCGGCAACGTCTTGAAGAGATATCTTCGGCAACGGGACTGGTATCTTTTCTCGACATACTGGAGCCTGAAGAGCCATGGAAGAGGAGCCTGCAGGCACTGATCAGCATATCTTCTGCCGCCACGCAGAACCTCCCTGAACTTGATAGCCGACTTGCCTGGCTGATAACCTATGAAAACGGGAACATAAATGTCAACCCACGCGAGCAGAAACGCTCAGCAGATGACCAATGGAGTAAGGGCAGACCTGTTTCTTTAGCGCGTCTGCATAGCTCAACAAGCCTGCCGTTCCTCACCCTGCAGGATAGAAAAATCTGCATGGCGATCAAAAAAGAAGAATCCGGTGACAGTCAGCCGCAGTATCTGCTTGATATGGAAAAGCTCCTGCCGGCCCTTGTCGGTCATCCATTACTGTTCCTGACACATTCACCATCGACACCAGTGGAGTTTGTGTCAGGAGAGCCGGAACTGCTTGTCGAGGAAACGGATGATCTGCTGAAGGTTCACTTCTCTCTTCCAATTACTAACGACAACGTGACCATCCAACAGGAGACACCAACGAGATTCAAGGTGGTCCGGATAAACGACAATCACCGGAGAATTGCTCAAATTACCGGACAAGACGGACTGACGGTTCCCATCGAAGCAAGCGAACAGGTGCTCACGGCTATAGGTAATATTTCCTCGTTCATGACAGTACACTCTGCAATTGCTGCTGATGCCTCTGTCAATACCAGCCAGGATATTACCTACGCCGAAGCGGATTCCACTATTTATATGCATATGCTTCCCTATGGGACAGGCTTTCGACTTGAGATGTTTGTCAAACCGTTCATGGAAGGCAACCACTATCTGAAACCTGGTCAGGGTGTAGAAAATATAATGGCCGAAGTCGGTGGAAAACGACTTCAGACCCGTCGAAACCTTGCAGAAGAAGAGCACAAAGCGCAGAACATAGAAGAGTTGTGCCCAATTCTAGATCTGGCTATTGACATGGAGCAGGAAAACGATCGTGAATGGCACCTGCAGGACCCCGATGATTGTCTCCAGGCACTCATGGAACTGCAGGAGATCAGCGATCAGGTAATTATAGAATGGCCGGAAGGAGAAAAATTAACAGTTACCCATAAGCCGACATTCAAGAATCTCAACCTGAAGATTCGAACCAACCGTCAGAACTGGTTTGGCATCAGCGGGGAACTGGTGCTTGATCAGGAACGGGTGATCAGTCTCAAGGAATTGCTGGTCCGCCTTGACAAAGCCACTGGGAGCTTTATCCAGATCGGTGAAGGACAGTTCATCGCACTGACGCAAGAGTTCAGGAAACGTCTCGAGGAATTGAACAGTTTTGCAAGTGGTCAGCCCGGTGAGAGGGACGATGAGATAACCATTCATCCACTCGCAGCCCTTCCCCTGGAAAAACTGGTTGAAGAAGCCAAGACACACGTGGACAAAGGCTGGAAATTTCAACTTGAAAAAATCAAAGAATCACAAATGTTTAAGCCGGAGCTGCCTTCGACTCTTCAAGCCGAGTTGCGTGATTATCAGCTTGAAGGATACAAATGGCTCTCTCGTCTTGCTCACTGGGGCGTAGGTGGATGCCTGGCAGATGATATGGGTCTTGGCAAGACCATTCAGTCGCTGGCAATAATACTCCAGTGTGCTACCAACGGCCCGTCACTGGTAGTGGCTCCAACATCGGTTTCTACCAACTGGCTTTCCGAGGTAAGTCGTTTCACCCCCACACTCAATATAAAACAACTGATCGGTAAAAATCGGGCCAAGACCATTGCAGAGCTCGGCAAGTTTGACTTGATGATAACGACCTATACCCTGCTCCAACAGGAAGTAAAAAACCTTTCAAAAATCAATTGGCAAACCATCATCCTTGATGAGGCGCAGGCAATAAAAAATGCTGCAACAAAAAGGTCTCAGGCTGCCATGGCTTTAAACGGTTCCTTCAAACTGATAACAACCGGTACTCCGATAGAGAATCACCTCGGTGAACTGTGGAACCTCTTTAATTTTATTAACCCTGGACTGCTTGGAACCCACCACCAGTTTAACGAGCGATATGCAATACCTATTGAGCGCTATAATAACAGGGATGCCCGGCTGAAACTTAAAAAACTGATCCGCCCGTTCATTCTCAGAAGAATAAAATCTCAGGTCCTTGAAGAACTTCCACCACGGACTGAAGTAACGCTTGATGTATCCATGAGCGCTGAGGAGATGCACTTTTATGAAGCCTTGCGCCAGAATGCTCTGGATATCCTGGAACGGGCAGGAGACAGCACCAAGGGCAGACATCTGCAGATACTCACTGAAATCATGAAACTGAGACAGGCGTGCTGTAACCCCCGATTAATTTCTAAGGATACCAGGATATCCAGTTCAAAACTTGAAATCTTTTCCTCAGTTGTTGAAGAGCTCATTGGCAGCCGTCACAAGGCTCTGGTATTCAGTCAATTTATCGGCCACCTCGATATCATCAGAGAATATCTGGACAAGCAGAATATCACCTACCAGTATCTTGATGGCAGTACAAGCAGCAAGCAGCGCAAAGAACGGGTTGAAGCCTTCCAGGCGGGTAAAGGCGATCTTTTCCTGATCAGCCTGAAAGCCGGCGGACTTGGTTTGAATCTCACAGCAGCTGACTACGTTATACATATGGATCCCTGGTGGAATCCTGCAGTAGAAGACCAGGCTTCGGATCGAGCTCACCGCATCGGGCAGACCCGACCGGTAACCATCTATCGGTTGGTTTGTAAAAATACCATTGAAGAAAAAATCGTCAAACTGCACCAGGAAAAGCGCGACCTGGCAGACAGCCTGCTGGAAGGAACCGATATGAGTGGCCGGCTCAGCTCAGATCAACTTATCAATCTCATCAAGGAAAATTAATACCTGTAGAGGTGTTCAGTATTCTTTCAGGCGATTGACAATAAGGCCAAAAAAAGTGTCTTCGGAAGAGGAAAAAAACCAGCCAAGATGTTCTGAACAGGACGCGCAGAAAGAAATTTGCCAGCTATAATCGGCAAACCAGGAAAATTCCTTACTCAGTGGCCCGCCGGCATAACAACCTGATGCCTGACGGAAACACCCTATTTCATAAACCACTCCTGCCGGATTAAAAAAGGTATGCAGGTGTTTTCCTGCTCGGCTAATACGGTCAATCTCTTTAGCAATACCGGCATTACACTTTTTGCAGAGCAGAATTTTCTCACCTTTCTCCTCGTGTTCATCCTGGTCTTTCGCCAGAGTAGAAGATACCGTTACAGGTTTGTCACTACTATCCCTGAAGACCATTGCGGGCGACGTAAAGCCGTCCCTGTTGGAGACTCGGACCGGATGGTGGAGTGTCATCTTCAGCTTCCTACGATGGCTGGAAATAATCTGTAATTGACTGAACCATTTCGGCGATCGTGTAACTTTCTGGTTGGACATCGACCTGCAGACCGCTGTCAGTGATAGTCTTTGCTGTAATTGGCCCAATGGCTGCAATCTTCACTCCGGTCATGAGCCTGAGCAACTCGTCCCCATCACTGGCGTCAACCATGGTCAGAAAATTTCTGACTGTTGATGAAGAAGTAAAGGTCACCATATCCACCTGACCGCTTTCCAACTCAGCTCGCAGTTCATCCTTTCTTCCCTGAGGCGGAACATTCTGGTAGACCGAAGAAACCGTAACCTGAGCCCCTCCTCCCCGCAGCGTTTCGGGAAGAATTTCCCGCGCGACCTTGGCTCGGGGAATTAATATATTTCGGCCCTCTACTCCCTGATCAAGAAGGCTCTCAGCCAGCCCCTCTCCGGTAAATGTTGGTGGAATTAAATCTGCGTTAATGCCATAGGACAACAGCAGATCAGCAGTACTCTTGCCAACCACAGCAATGTCCGGCCCTTTCAGATCCCGCGCATCCATGCCTTTGGCAAATAACCGCTGAAAGAAATACTTGACACCGTTCAGCGAGGTAAAGAGAATCCAATGGTACTCATCGATCCTTTCCAGCTCTCCGTCAAGTATTTTATAGGAATCTACGGGTTCGATGTTAATTGTTGAACACTCATAACAACTGGCACCCGCTTCTTCCAGTTTGGCCACCAGCTCACTTGCCTGCTCACGCGTTCTGGTGACAATAATGCGTTTACCAAACAATGGTCTTTTCTCAAACCAGTCGAGGGTTCCCCGCAAATTAACAACCTCTCCGATAACGATAAGGGCAGGCGGTTTAATATCTTCCTGCTTAACAATATCAGCGATGGTGGTAAGCGTGCCGACAACCGAGCGCTGCTCCGGTGTGGAGGCCCAGCGAACAACAGCCACCGGAGTATCCGGGGATCGTCCGTTATCTATCAGGTTGGCAACAATGACCGGCAGATTTTTAATACCCATATAGACAACAATGGTACCAACACCCGTGGCAATTTTAGACCAATCAATATTGGAGTTTGTCTTGGTGGGATCTTCATGACCGGTTATAAAGGCAACTGAGGCAGTAAAATCACGATGAGTGATCGGAATCCCTGCATAGGTCGCGGCGGCGGTAGCCGATGTAACACCTGGTACGACCTCGAAAGGAATATTTGCAGCCGCCAGGGTCTCCAGCTCTTCACCGCCACGTCCAAAAATAAACGGATCTCCGCCCTTCAGTCGTATAACTGTTTTTCCCGCGAGAGCAAAATCTACCAGCATCTGGTTGATTTCATCCTGGGTATGCACATGTTTCACACCGCCACGTTTACCGGCATAAACAAACTGGGCATCTGCCGGGACAAATCTCAGCAGTCTTTTACTTGCCAGATAGTCATAAACAACAACCTCTGCGCGCTCCAGCAGGTACTGACCTCGTACCGTGATCAACCCCGGATCACCGGGACCTGCTCCGACGAGATAGACCTTGCCTATTTTCTGTTCACTATTCTGTTCTTCCATAAGAAAAAAGGGCCGCCCCGGAATATCCGGACTGGCCGCTCCTCGTTCACCATTTAAATTTTAATTCACTTCAACAAACAAGGTTTTAACAGTTTTCGATCAATTCATCAAGCAGACATGCACTCCTCTATGGGTTGCAGTACATATATATCATGCAAATCCAGGTGGTTGAGAGCAAATTACTGATGACAACATTTCCCCATTTGATAACCACAACCGTATCATATTTCAATATATTTCAAGAGTTCCGCCGACAATTCAAGTCCTCTATACGGCTGGATTGTCATGCCAAGAAAAAATGGGAGACCTACCAGGCGGGTAGATCTCCCATGACTAAAAACTGTCCTGCAAATAGTAATAAAACAGCTCTTTATTATAACTCAGCCATAATCCCTTCAGTTACTTCCTGGATAGATTTTGACCCGTCAACAGAAATCACTTTCGGACCGCCAGCTTCCTTGAAATAGTTTACCGCTGCCATGGTACCAGTGGTTTCGTCATAATAGATGTTATGACGCTTGTCGATTGCATCTTCGTCCTGATCATCAGCACGGGTATTTAAATCTCCACCGCAGACCCGACATACAATTTTGCCGTCTTTTTCCACCGGCATAATTGCCTCAAAAGCAATATGGTTGGGATGGTTGTTATCGTTGACACAAAGCCTGCGTCCCATGATACGCTCTTTTGCAATTTGCCGATCTAGTATGATTTCAATCACATAATCGAGCTCAATACCCGCATCTTTAAGATTACTTGCCAAGGTGATTGCCTGGTCTTTTGATCGTGGAAAACCGTCAAGCACCCAGCCGTTTTTACAATCATCTTTCTTCAGACGCTCTATCATCATAGGAATGGTAATATCATCTGGAACCAGATCGCCGCGCTCAATATATTCCTTGGCTTTCTTGCCAAGTTCAGTACCGCCACCGATATGCTCTCTAAAAATCGCCCCGGACTCAATGTGCTGGATATTGTATTTTTCTTTTACGATCGCCCCTTGAGTCCCTTTTCCACTGCCATTTGGTCCAAACGCCAGAATATTCATTCCCATAACATCTCTCCTTTTGTTGTGTTTAGTTCTTGATACCACATAAATGGATATTAAAATCGAGAGGGTTACCTGCCTTACGGCACCCCTGAAAACACGAGTCACCATCGCCTCAATTTACGACGGGCCATGAGCAAGGAGTGATTATATCCTAATTGAAGTTCAGGAGCCAGCAAAATATCTTGGTATTTTTTTGACTTTCATCAGGAAAATGAGTACTTTTGCCGGATCATACAATCTGGCAGGATTGCTTATAAAATCACAGTCAGGCTGAACCCTGCCTCCTTTTCTTAAATCTCAGCGAATGCAGATAACATGAAAGAAATACGTGTTGGCATGATCGGATTTGGTACAGTCGGTAGTGGACTGGCCCAGACATTGATTGACCAGAAAGAACGGCTGATCAAAAAAGTTGGCGCACCGATTGTTCTCAGTCGTGTTGCAGATATCAATATAGAGACGCTTCCGGTACAATTTGCAGGTACACAATTAAGCAAGGATGCCGGTGACATATTCAACGATCCTGATATCGATATTGTCGTTGAACTCATCGGCGGTATCGAACCGGCTAAAACATTCATGCTTGAGGCTATTAAAAAAGGCAAACATGTTATCACCGCAAACAAGGCACTGCTCTCGATTCATGGCAAAGAAATTTTTGAAGCTGCCGTTGCAAACAATGTTGAGGTCGGTTTCGAAGCCAGTGTCGGAGGCGGAATTCCTGTTATCAAAGGCCTCAAGGAAGGCATTGTCGCCAACCGCATAAATTCCATAAAGGGAATCATGAATGGTACCGCTAATTACATTCTCTCTGCCATGACCGAGCATGGCACGCCATTTGACGAGGTATTAAAAGATGCTCAGGAACAAGGATTTGCTGAAGCCGATCCGACCTATGACGTCGAAGGAATCGACACTGCCCATAAATTGGCAATATTAATGACTATTGCCTACGGACAGCATGTTCACCTCAATGACATATCGGTGGAGGGTATCAGCAACATCAAGCCTATGGATATCGACTTTGCCAGGGAATTCGGTTATCGAATCAAACTCCTTGCTATCAGCAGGAACCATGGGGATAGTGTTGAGGCGCGTGTACATCCGACCATGGTTCCGGAAACAAATCTCTTTGCCAACATCAACGGAACGTTTAATGCTATTCAGTTTAATGGTGACGGGGTTGATGATGTGTTGTTTTACGGCCACGGCGCAGGTAAGATGCCAACCGGCAGTGCTGTTGCAGCCGATGTTGTCGATATCAGCAGAAATATCATCGCCGGATCAATCAATCGGGTTCCAGCGCTCTCCTATCTTCCCGAACACTTTACACCGCCTCAGATCACTCCGATAAAGGAGTTGACCTGCCCGTACTATTTCCGGGTTACGGTGCTTGATCAGCCCGGCGTTCTCTCTGCCATATCAGGTATTCTTGGTAAATACGATATTTCAATTAAATCTGTCATCCAGAAGGGGCATCATATTGGTGAGCCTGTTCATATAGTTCTCAGAGTTCACCGATCTTCTGAGGCAATGGTGGAAAAGGCAATTGCTGAGATTGATGCTCTTGAATGCTGTACAGAGCCGACGGTCAGGATCCGTGTCCTCATGGAAGATGATTGATTTGTCTAGAGTGAAATGACCCAATGAAATATCTGATCCTGATCGGAGATGGAATGGGTGACCACCCCGTTCCTGAACTGAATGGCAAAACACCGCTGCAGGCCGCTCGAACTCCGGTAATGGACGAACTCAGCAGAAAAGGCACAGTGCTTGCTGCATCGACAGTACCCGAGGGTTATCCGCCGGGAAGCGATGTTGCAAATATGTCCCTGCTTGGGTACGCGCCCGAACGATATTATACTGGAAGAGCACCACTTGAAGCAGCGAGCATGGGTGTCATTCTGGCACCTGATGAAACTGCTTTCCGCTGCAACCTGGTTACACTCCAATATCACGACAGTAATCATACAACCATGGTTGACTTTTCGGCAGGCCATATCAGTACTGACGAAGCAGCGGAACTGATTTCTGCCCTTCAGGAAAAATGTGGGAATGAGATTTTCACGTTTCATTCCGGTATCAGCTACCGTCATCTCCTCGTGGTAAAAGACCCTTTTGCCAAGATGACTGCGGTACCCCCGCATGACTTTATCGGTAAAGATGTCAGCCAGCATTTTCAGGCCTATCTTGACACCTCAGGCTGGAAGGATCTTGTTCTTGGAGCAAAAGCTGTGTTGACTGACCATCCGGTCAACCGAGACCGGATCAAAAACGGTCACAGCCCGGCAACAGGTATCTGGCCCTGGGGTAAAGGCAAGATGCCGTCAATGCCGACCCTGCCGGACCGCTTTAATATCAGCGGCACGATGATTTCGGCAGTTGATCTTCTAAAAGGACTTGGATTCTGTGCAAATCTTTCTGTTGCCCAGATTGAAGGCGCGACTGGCTACATCGACACCAATTATCAGGGTAAAAGCCAGGCTGCCCTAGATGCCCTGGAGAATCAGGATCTTGCCGTTGTTCACCTTGAAGGACCGGACGAAGCAGGTCATCAGGCTCGTCTTGATCATAAGATCCAGGCAATTGAAGATTTCGATGCAAAAATCGTTTCTCCAATTGTTAAAGAACTCCGGGATAGAGGAGAGCAGTTCAGAGCCATTATCACCATGGATCATTTTACCCCACTGGCTCTGCAAACCCATACATCCGAGCCCGTTCCCGTTATTCTCTATGATTCTCAGGAAACCACACCCGGCTCCGGGCTGCCTTTTGATGAAACGATTTTAAAATCACATGATGACGAGATCCAGAAGATCGAAGGGTATAAACTGATCAACCTGCTTTTACAGCGATCCGAGAGAAATTGATGGCCGTAAATCCTGCTGTTTACAAGTTAACACATCGGGTTATTTATGGAGACACCGATGCCGGCGGCGTTGTTTATAACGCCAATTTTTTACGATATTTTGAGAAAGGCCGGACTGAACTGATGCGTGACTGGGTATGCTCTTATCGGGAAATAGAAGCGCTGGGCCTGATCCTGCCTGTCACTGAATGTTTTGCCCGTTACAAATCTCCCGCATTTTATGATGACCTGCTGGATATTGAAACATCGATTGCAGAACTGAGGAGATTCTCCTGCCGCTTTAATTATAGAATTACCAGAAAAGATGCTCATCGCTCAAAACCAACCCTGATCGTAAAAGGATACACAATACACGCAGCAGTAACCAGGGAAGGAAATCTCACCCGGCTTCCTGAAAAGATCATGTCAAAACTTCAGGCCATTTTCGACAGAAGCGAAATTCCTCACCAGAATTTGAAATTAGGTATTTGAAATTAGATTGACAGATCCCGATTCAATGGTATAGTGCACATTCGCAACGCGGGGTGGAGCAGTTTGGTAGCTCGTCGGGCTCATAACCCGAAGGTCGCAGGTTCAAATCCTGCCCCCG